>CAXTMA010000092.1:0-13959 GCA_964245015.1 uncultured Beijerinckiaceae bacterium
TCCGCTGCGGGAGGTCGCCCGCAGCGTGCTGGCGATCGCCCGCGCCGGCCTCGTCGCCCGCGGCCGCCGCCGCGACGGGCGAAGGGGCGAGGACGAATCCACCTACCTCGACGTGCTCGACGAGGTTGTCGCCGGCCTCACCCAGGCCGAGCACCTCATCGCCGCCTTTCGCGGACCCTGGCACGGCAGCGTCGATCCGGCTTTCCGCGAATGCGTTTACTGAGCAGGTTTCGCAAGAATGTCCCGCGGTTTCGCGATCGAAACCTGCGGCTCGTCAGAGAGCTTGTCGGGTGAAGCGTTGGCCTGCCAGCGCGAGCCTGCTTGCCGCATCGGACCGAAACTGCGCGATGGATCCTCGGACGACGCCGAGGCGGCACGACGGGTCACGGCATCGGACGGGGTCGCCCTTTCGATCCGACGCCCCCGACGGCGGCGCAACTCGCCAGCCTTGACCATCCGGCGCCCCTCCTGTATCTGCCCGCCTTCTCCCGACACACGTTTGTTTCCGAGGACGTTCCCCATGGCACGCCGCTGCGAACTGACCGGCAAGGCCGTGCAGACCGGCCACAAGGTCAGCCACTCCAACCACAAGACCAAGACGCGCTTCCTGCCCAACTTGTGCAACGTGACGCTGATCTCGGACGCGCTGGGACGGTCGGTGCGGGTGCGCATCGCCGCGGCTTCGCTACGCTCGGTCGAACACCGCGGCGGGCTGGACGCCTTCCTGGCCAAGGCGCACGACCACGAATTGAGCCAGTCGATGCGCGTCCTAAAGCGCGAGATCGCGAAGAAGCAGCACGAAGCCGCCGCGAGCAGCGATGCCCCGGTGGCGGAAGCCGCCTGAGCCACGCCGTTCGACCGGACGCGGGCTCGGCGCCCGAGGTTCAGCGGCGAGGTATCGAGGAGGTCACGTCCCAGTCGGCGGGGGCCCCTTGCCCGGCCGCCCCGCGAGGGTCGGGACCGACCGACGCGAAGGATGCCGCGTGACTCGGCACGTTCCGGCCCGGCTGGCCGCCGGCGTAGGGCTGCGGCGCGCTGGCGACGAGGCTGCGCCCGAGGGCGCCGCGCTCCGGCGGCAAGGGCGCCGAGGCGACGTCCTGTTCTTCCTCGACGACCGGCGGATCGGGCAGCGCATCAAGGCGCGGCGGCCCCGGCCGGCTCGTTTCGGGCACCGGCTTGCAGATGCGGCGGACGCCCTGCGACGAGCGCCCGTGCACCGCGAGGTCAACGTGGATGTGGTTGTAGTGAAACGCGTTCGAGCCCGGTCCGAGAACCGTGGTGAAGCTGTCGCAAGCTCCCGCATGGACGTCGCGCAGGAAGGCCTGCGCTTGCTCGTCGCCGCGCGTCCAGTCGCGCACGACCGTGATGCGGCGACCATCGGCGAGCCGGAAGCCGCCGATATCGAGCGCGTTGCCGAAGGCGTGTTCGGAAATCGAGGCGCCGGCCTGGCCGTTCATCCCGCGGCAGGAATAGGATCCCATCGTATCGATCCCCGACACGCTCGAGCCGAAGCGGGCCCGGGCGACCGGCTCCACCACCTTCTCGACCCATTCGTCGAGCGCGACGATCATGGAACAATCCAGCGTCGCCACCGTATCGAGCTGAACCCGATCGCCGGCGAGGGCGCCGACCATGTAGGGCTGCGTCAGTCCGCACTGGCCAGGTCCGTCGATAGGGCGCCCGCGCGGCTGGATGTATCGGGACAGGCGCACTCGGCCGGCGGCGATGCAGGCCTTCTCAGCCTGTTCGCGCCAGGCGGCTCGGTGCGGTTGCTGCTCCACGGTGGAACAGCCCGCGAGGGGGAGGAAAACCGCCAAAGCGGCAAGGGGCCAAACGCGACACGCCATGGGACGAGGTTGCGTTTGGTTGCTTAAGTCGCATTTAAGCGACAGGGTTAACGAATATCTTTCGTCTTGCCCTTGACAAGCGCGGCTTGTCGTTGGGTTGATAGAAGGAGTGTCCCGCGGCGGCGAGTTGCGCCCGATGGCGTTGCCAATCTCGGATCCATGATGCCATTTGCTTGGAGAAGACGTTGAGCGGCAGAGAGCACGAACCCGTCGCGGCCTTCTTCCCTTCGATCGATCGCAACCTGATTCTTGATCTCGACCGGCATCTGCGCGCCAACAAGGCGCCGCCGACCGCCACACCGCCCGCGCCGGAACCCGCTCCGCCGCCGGTCGCGCCACCGCCCGCGCAGCAGTTCGCCCCGCCACCGCCCTCGCGGCAGATCGGGCGGCCCAATATCGCCAGCGTGGTCGGTGCGGTCGAGCAGGCCGCGCAGGCGATCACCGCGATGACCGGCCGCATCGACGAGCTTGAGAACCACATTGGCGAGCTGGAAACGGTGAACCGACAGCTCGAGGGACAGCTTGGCGAAGCCGACCAGAATCTGCAGGCCCTTGAAGGCCGGCTGCGATCCGAGTCCGACCGCGCGACACGGCTGGAAACCATCGCCGCCCAGCAGACCTCGCGCGCCAACGATCTCGAGCGCGAGCTATCGGCGGTCCATGGCGACCTTGCCCGGGTGACCGAGGCGATCACCGCCGCGCTCGGCCTTCCCGAGGAATAGGTCGCCGTCAAACCAAACCGCTCTGGTAACGCGGTCTGCCTTGAAAGCGGCGGGCCCGTGCCGTCACGATCCCTTGCATCAAGCGATTGTTCCGAAAGGTGCGGAGCGGTTTTCGGACAAATTCGATGGTCCAATGGCGCCGTTCTGGCGCGCGATCCCGATTTCTGGCGAGATCAGTCCCCGTTTTGTTTATCGTGAACCTGCGGCAGGCGGACCGGAGCGAGGGACATGCTCTGGTCGGCGACCTCCTTGCCGGTCAGCTCGGACAGGCAGCGCCGATCAGGATCGTCGCGCCCGAGCAAACGAGCACGCCCGCCATCGCTCCGATCACGCGACGATCCTTCTCGACGAAGCGCGAGAAGTCGGGGTCGGAGGCGGCGTGAATCACCGCATCGGCCTGCGATGCGTCGCTCGCGAGGCTGTCCGGGTCCTCGAGCATGCCGCGATGAACCTGAGCGCCCGCCTGCTCGAACCAGCGTCCGCCGGTGTCGGAGCGGGTTCAGCCCGCGCACCGTGTGCCCGGCGCCGATCGGTTCCGGCACGGTCCGGGAGCCGATAAAGCCGGTCGCCCCGGTGAGGAACACACGCATGGAAGGGTTTGCGACGTTGTCGGAGGACACGTATCGACAAACCGCCGGTGCTGTTGGAGGCGATGCTTTCCGCCCGACAGGCCGGGCCGCAGACACCGGACGGGGCGATGCAGCCGCGGCCGAGCGGCGAGATCACCGGCCCGAGCAGCCCAGTCGGCTCTTCTACATCATGACGTCTCCCGATGTTACGGCGTCCGGCTCATCACCGGTGTCGCCCCGCTCCAGGCCGCCTTCGCCGCGGAAGGCTTGGCGAGGTGGTCCGGCGGACGACTCACGTCCGATCCGCCCAGCGCGCGACGCGCCGCGCCAGGGCCGGCCCGAACAGCAGAATCATCAGGAAGCGCGAGACCTGCATCGCCATCACGAAGGCCACGTCGACGCGCGGCGAGGAGGCGGCGATGATGGCGACGCTGTCGGCGCCGCCGGGGCTCATCGCGAGATAGGCGGTGAGCGGGTCGACGCCGGCGAGATGCACCAGAGCGAGCGACAGCAGCGCGCAAACCCCGATCAGCAGGACGAGCGAAGCCGTGACCCTGGGCAGCGATCGCCTGATCGTGGCGAGAACGGCTTGGTCGAAGCGCAGGCCGATCGCCGTGCCGACGATCGCATAGGCGACGGCGAGAAGGAGCGGCGGCAGCTCGATGCGCAGCCAGCCGGCGCCGTGCAGGACGAGGCCGAGCACCATCGGGCCGAGCAAGGCGGGCGCGGGCAGGCGTGCGATGCGGCCGACTGATGTGCCCAGCGCCGCCGTCGCCAGGGTGGCGGCGAGGGCGACGGCATCGAGCGGAGCGAGCAGGCCGGAAAAGGCGGACGCGCCGGCGCCGTGGTGCGGCATGGCGAGGCGGGCTACGGCGGAGGCGACGAGGGCAACCAGAACCACACGAAAGTACTGCATGAAGGCGACCAGTCGAACGTCGGCGCCGAAATCGCCGGCCATCAGCACCATCGTGGTCGCCGCGCCGGGAAAGGCGCCCCACAGCGCCGCCGTGCCCGGCAGCACCCGCCAGCGCGACAGGACGAAGCCGATGAGGCAGGCCGCAGCGAGGACGGACACGATGGCGCCGAGGAACAGCGGCCAGCGCCGCGCCGCCTCGGCGAGCAGCGAGGGCGTGTACACCCGCGCGATCATGATCCCGACGATCGCCTGGGCGGCGGTGAACAGGGCCGGTGGCAGTCGCACCGGGCGCCCGCTGCCGGCGAGGACGACCGCCGCCGCCATCGGACCGAGCAGCAACGCCGCCGGGATGCGCAGCAGCAATAAAGCTGCCGTCGCCGTGACGGCCAGCGCGAGGAGGGCGGACCAGCGCGCCGCGGACACCATTCAGGCGAGCCCGATCTCGGCGGCCGGTCGGATGCGGGCGAGGCGGGGCAGGATGTGGGTGATCGCCATGGCGTGCAGGTCGGCGCCGGTGGCCGCGGTGGCGTCCTCGGCGACGACCACGTCATAACCGTGCTGCCACGCCTCGCGCGCCGTGCCCTCGACGCCAAAGTTGGTGGCAACGCCGCCGAGCACGATCGTGCGGATGCCGCGGCGACGCAGCTGCAGGTCGAGTTCGGTGCCGTGGAAGGCGCCCCACTGCCGCTTGGTGACGCGAAGGTCGGACGGTTGCGCGAGGTTGTCGATGAAGTCGGCGAAGCCGGCGGGCAGGCCGCCGGGTGGCAAGGGCATCGGCTCGTCCACCAGCGAGCGCGGCGCGTCGGCGTAGTCGGCGGCGAAGACGACGTTGACCAGTACCACCAGCGCCGCGGCGGCGCGGAAGCGCTCCGCCAGAGCGATGGCGTTCGCGACGACGGCCTCGGCGGAGCGCGGGGCGAGATTGCGGCCAAGGATGCCTTTCTGCAGGTCGATCAGCACCAGGGCGGTGGAGCGCGGGTCGAGCGTGAGCAAACGGACCTCCGAATGGGATGACGCGGGCGCGCCGCCATGCGAGGATAGCCTCGCGTAATGCAGAAAGTTGAGGATGCCCTCGCAAATGTCAAGCGTCGCCGGCGCCGCTGTGACGGCCAGGGCGTGCCCGGCCGACCCCGTCGCGCCGAAGCGCGAGCGCGGACGCCTGCGGGTGCGGGCGATCCTCGACGCCGCCGCCGCCCTGCTCGCCGAGAAGGGATACGATGCGACCACCATGTCCGAGGTGGCGGTGCGCTCGCGCACGGCGATCGGCTCGCTGTACCGCTTCTTCCCGACCAAGCCGGCGCTCGCCGAGGCGCTGTCGCAGCGCTTCGTCGTCGCCGTCGGATCACGGCTCGAAGCGATCGAGGCGGAGGCTGCGGCGATGGATCCGAGCCGGCTCGCCGATGCGCTGGTCGGCATGATGGTGGCGCTGCGCCAGGATCGCGCCGCCGTGATCGCGCTGCTCGATGCGATCGGCGATGGCGAGACCCGCCGCTCCGTCCTGCGCGCCGACATGGTTCGTCGCCTCACCGGCCTTCTTCAGGCGTTCACCGGTGGCGAGAGCCCCGACGTCGTCCCATCGGTTTTCGTCATCCTGCATCTGATGAAGGGCGTGTCGCGCCTCGACGAGGTGTCGGACGAAGCGTCCTATCTCAGAGCGCTGCGCCGCACCCTGTCGCTCACCCTCGCCGACCTGCTTGCCGACAAGTGAATTGCCCGAAGGAAGCCGCCCGACCCGTCTGAGGCGTTGGCATGACGGAAGGTGATCGCACGCCGGCTGGGCGGGCCCTGAAGTTCGATCATCTTTTGCGACCCGCAGGTGCGAACTTCCCGCTAATGGTGTGAAGCTGAAGTTCGCTGACAGAAGCGGCTGATGCTGGCCGCCTCCGCGGCGCTGCCGGCGTTGGTGATCGTCGCTGCCGCCGCGTCGCTCACCGCCGAGCCGCCGTCGCTGGTGAAGCTCAGCGTCGTCGCGCTTGCTGCCTACGAAGCTCCTCGACGCGGGCGGCCCATCTCCGCCCGCCATTGGGCGCACCCACGCGCCGTTGCCATCGAGATCCGCAGCGGCGATCAGTACACGTACTTGAACCCGCCCTTGCCGCCGTAAAACTGAGCGACGCCGGAAAATTCCCCGTCGAAGGTGGCGAACACGCTCGTGTGGGCACCGATGGCCAGCTCCGCGCCGGCCTTGACCTGGGCGGAATTGTAGGACGGGCGGGCGCCGTCGACCAGGAACACCGCCTGGGGCAGGCCGGCCAGCGAGGCGAGCTGGGTGCGCTGCGGGGCGAACTCGTGGACGTAGGCGACCTGCAGCGTCGGTGTCAGCACGAGCCCGTTGCCCAGCGTCGTCGCGCGCTCGAAGCGGGCGCCCACGAAGCTCGGCACCGAGGCGCTGTCCTGCCCCGGCACGGTCAGGCCGAGCACGGTAGGACCGCCCCGGTTGAACTCGCTGAAGCCGCTTGAGCGCAGATCGGCGATCTCCAGGGCCACGAAGGGCGTGACCGCGCCGCCGAAGCCGGCGAAGCGGCGACCGCCTTCCACCCGAAGGCGGATTTCACGCGAGTTGAAGTTGCCGCTGTCCGTTTCCCCGACCGCACCGGCGCTGACGACGCGGGTGGAGCTGTTGGAAAAGAAGGAGCCGCTGAGCGAGGATGCGCCGTAGTAGCTGCCGAAGCTGGCGAGGCCGTAGCCGGCGACATGGCCGCCGTTCGTCGAGCCCGACGTCGCCAGGGAGGGGAGGTTGAAGTTGCCGGCGGTGCCGCCGGCTGCCACGCCGACGAGGGTGCCCGGCAGGAACTGGTAGTCGATGCCGGCCGAGCCGCCGACAACGGAGTTGTTTTCCGCGCCGAAACCGACACCGGCGTTGCCACCGATGTTCTCGACGCCACCGAAGCCGGTTGCCCAGACCCGGAAGCTGCGCGGCCGCTCGACCGGCGCCGGCTCGATCGCGCGCGCGGCCGGCAGGTCGGCAAGTTCGCGCACCGGCGCGAAACCCTGCGCCCGGGCGGCGAAGTCGTCGGTGAGGGTGATGGAGTTCACGTTGCCGGGATTGGCGCCGAAGAAGGTCGTCTGGTCGAAGATCGACGAGGTGAACTCGGCCGACGAACGATGGGCGACGTTCTGCGCGGCGGTCAGGCCCGAGCCCGACAGGCTGGACAAGGCGGCGGTCCCCTGCGCCGCCTGCGCGGTGGTGAAGAATTCAAGGCCGGTGACGACGGCCGAGTTCGGGTTGACCGCCGCGCCCTGCGTGAGGGCGTTGGCGACGGCGAGCTGGTTGCGGGTCGTTGCCGCGACCCCGAAGTTCGGGGTGCCGAAGGACAGCAACACGTTGTTGGCACCGTAGGCGAGCGTCGGGGTGGCGAACAGCAGGTTGCTGGTCACGCCCGAGAAGGTGCCGGCGATGCCGCCGCCGGCCGCCAGGATCGCGTTGTTCTGCGACGTCACGAAGGTGCCCGACGTGGGTAGGGTGACGGTCACTGCCGCACCGCCGAGGCTCGCTTGGCCGCCGACGGTCAGGCTGGTCGTCTGGGTCGGGGAGGCGGAGATCGCGAAGGTCGCCGTCGGAGCGAAGGTGACCGCCCCGCCGACGACGAGCCGGGTGCCTGCGACGGCCGGCGTGCCCGCTTGCAGGGCCGCCTGCGCGCTCAATGCGCCCGGCGCCAGCGTGGCGCCGCCGTTGACCGTCACGGTTCCCGCCACGATGCCTGAACCGCTCAGCGTGCCGGTCACCGTCGCGTTGTTGGTGATGATGCCGTTGTCGTCGAGCACGCCGCCGGCGCCGACCGTCACGGGAACGGTGATGAAGTCGGTTGCGGTGGTCGAGAGCGTGCCGGTGATGTTGCTGAGGTAGCCGGCCGCCGCGGCGAGATCGATGCGGGTCCAGTAGCTCAGCGAAGTGCCGTAGAAGGCGGCGAGCGCGTTGGTTTCGGTATTGACGATGATCTGGTTGATCGTCGACGTCGCCAGCGAGCCATCCAGGGCGACGCCGGGCACCAGCGTCCTGGCCGCCGCACTGTCGCCGCCGTACACCGGGGCGAGCAGGATGGAGGCGTCGGGACCGCCGGCCGGCGCCGCTTCGCGGGGCGCTTGCGCCAATGTCAACGTGGGCAGGCCGTAGGTCAGGTTCGCCGTAAAAGTCGCGGCATTGGCGGCGTTGACCACGTAGGGGTCGTTGGTGGTGTTGGCGGCGCTCGCGGCGCAGGCGGCGACGGTGGTGCCGCAGCCGGCGGCGACGGAGGCGGCCGTGAGGTAGGGCGTGATCTGCGCCGCTGCCGCGGTGAAGTTCGCGGGAAGGTTGACGGCGGTTCCCGTGGTGTTGGCGTTGTTGATGTAGAGCGGGTTGGTGAAGGCTTGCGCGAGATCGTACTGCGCCAGCGCGCGGGCGGCGATGAGGTCGAGCGGATAATGCACGCCGACCACGATGCGGCTGTTGGCGTAGGCCGAGCCGCGATACAGCATGCTCTGGTATTCCTGCGGCACCAGCAGCGCGAGCAGGATCGAGTCGGTGTAGGCGTAGGTGGCGTGGCCGCTGGGAAAGGACGGATTGGTGGCGAGCCCGTTGAGCGCGGTGGGATCGAAGCTGTTGATCTGGGCCGCCACGACCTGGTCGGGTCGCGAGCTGCCGAAGACGTCCTGGTTGGGCTGCAGGTTGGTCACGCCGGCAGCGATGTCATAGACGCTGTTGGTCGTATTGGGCAGGCCATTGGCCGTTGGCAGCGTGAAGCCGGCCGGCGCGACGGCGGGATTGGTGGTGTTGGTTGTCACCCCGTTGACCGTGGTCGCAGTATTGTTGGCGCCGCCGTTCGCGAAATAGTTCTTCGCGACACCGAGGTTGACGCTGGTGAAATTGGTGTAGCCGTTGTTCAGGAAGGTCGCGACGGCGTTGAGCGGACCAGCGGTGGTGGTCGACTTGTTGACGCCGTTGGCGTAGGCGGCGCCGAGCACCACGCCCAGGCCACCGACGGCCTGCATGGGGATCACGGTGCTGCCGGCCGGCGCCGCCTGGGTCGGCAGCCCGCCGCCGAGGTTGGCGGCGACGCCGAAGGTGGCGTTGGCGGCGAAGCCCTGCGCCTGCGTGCGCAGCGTGGTGCCGTTGCCGCTGCCGAGCAGGTTCTCGTCGCTGATGCCGAGCGATTGCAGCGCGGGCGAAGCGCTGTTGTTGATCGAGATCGCCTGCGACAGGTTGGTGCTCAACGTCGTCTGACCCACGCTGGTCGCGTTGAGGTTGAGGTAGGGCGCCAGCAGGTTGAGCACGTTGGCGCTCGACGGAGAGATCGTGATCGGCGCGCCGGTGACGACCTGCGCTTGCGCGATGCCGGTGGTGCTCACGCTGGCCGCCAGCAGGGCGATCGTCGAGACGGATGATTTGAGATGCACCGGAACACTCCCTCGAATGGGAAGATCCGGTATCGGCGCTCGGTTTAACGAATGTGACGGGCGTTTGACGCTTGGCGTTTCGATGGCGATGTGTTTGCCGTGCAACACGGGCGCGACGGCCTGATCGAGGCAGCGCGACCTATCTGGGCGTCGGGATCTTGTCGCGCTCGGCGATCTCCCCCCGGATGCGCTCGGCATCGCGATCGGCGGCTGCCCGGATGCGCGCGAATTCAGCGCGATCATCGCTGGCCCGCTTGAGATCGGCCTCAGCCTTGGCGGCTGCCGTCTTCGCGTCCTCGGCCTCCGCCCGAGCACGTTCGAGCTGTGCTTTCAGCTTCGTCAGTTCGCGGGCGTTTTCCTCGGCCTTGGACGCCCCTTGCTCCTGCTGCAGCTTCTGCTGCTCCAAGCGCGCTTCGGCCTCCTGCGCTTGCCGCTTGGCTTCCGCTGTTTTCAGTCGCTCCCGCTCGACCGCCTCTTCCTTCTCGCGGGTCAACCGCGTTTCCCGTTCGAGCGCCTCCTGCCTGTCCCGCTCGCGCGACAGCCGCGCATCCCGTTCAGCCTTCTCCCGAGCGTCCGGCTCGCCACCGTCGGGCGAGACGTCGACCTGAAATTGAAAGGGCGAATGCCTGGAACTATACACGATCAGCCGATCTTCGCCTATGAAATCACCCTTCGCCCTGTAGAATATATCCGTTCGAACCAGTCCTCTTCCAGTACATTGGTCGCCGTTCAGGTGCCTGTACTCCACGTCGGTGAGACCGTGATCCGTCCGCAAGTCGACCCGAGTCGGCTCGCAGCCGCGAATGGAAAGCGCGAGCGTCCGAGCCGATCTGTTCACGTGGATCTTCGTGTTCAGTCGCCACTGGGGATTTCCGGGCCGGACCGTGAGGTTTCCGATGGCGACCAAACGTCCGCTGTCATAATAGCGGATGATATCGGACCCAACAAACCCACTCTCGCTCGTGTAAACGAACTGCTTCACCGGATAGTCCGTCACCCCGCAGGCGATGCGCGACGAGACCTCGCCCCTGACGTATCCGTGTTCGGCATGGGCGGTGACGGTGTTGGCGAGCGAAGGATTCCTGCAGTTCCAGTAGGTGCGCTCGATCCAAGGCTGGTTGGTTGAAACCTCCGAGTTCTCAACGATGATGCTGTCGGGATTTCGCTGTTGCACCCTGATGATCGAAAGGTGTTCCCGATCGGATCCGTCAACCCGGCGAGCGTCGAAGCGACTCCCATCGTCGGAGCGCGGAGGCAGAGGCTCAATCGCCCCGGCGATGGCGGCTGCGCGCGATCCGACCAGCCCCGCGGCCACGGGCGCAAGGTCGGAACCGTGCGCCGGACCCGCCAACGTCGCGAGCATCAAGCAAGCAGAACCTGAGAGCCGCATCGGTGGAACCCTGCACTGACCCGTCATCAAGGTACGAGCACATTATCTCTCCTCTTTGAGGCCAACAAGCGCCCGTGTCCGGGATGGATGCGCAGGCATGCCGGGCGGAGACGCAGGTGCAGGCTGCTGCGCAGGAGCAGCCGGCGGTTCGGTGAACGTGCCGGCACGGGTGCCGGTAGACGGGTGCCGGTAGGAAGCGATACCCGAAGGTTTGCCGCCGCGCAGCACGGTGGGCGGCGGCTTCGATCCGCGCGACGACAATGGGACTCCAAAGCCTTGCTTTTGAGTGGGAACAATGAACGCGCCGTCTCTGCTTCTTTGGTCTAGATGGCACATCGCAAGATTGCATGTATCCATCCGCTCGTTGAAGTGGGACTCAGGGCGATGCGAGACGTCGTTGCGGCTTCTTCGATGCTTGTCGACTTGGAAAGACCATCGGTTTCTGCCGCCTGTACGATCCCTGCCCTGAGTCTCGTGGCGAGTCGTCGCAAATAGTCGTCACCACGACCGCAATGCGAAACATCGTCACGATCCATATTCACCGAGCGCGCCAGCAAACCGATCGAACCATATCGAGCATACCGCTTCCTGCTGGAAGCTCGTCTTTGTTCAGGCTTTCTTCGTCGGGATCCATCATGCGTCGCCTGCGATCCATTGTGCTGGCAGTCGCCGTGTTCACGGGCATGGGCGAGCTGGCTGCGCAGACCGTTTCGGACGGCTCGGATCAGCCCGCGCGTGGAACCCCCGAAAAACGGATCGCCTTCGTTGTCGGCAACGGGAGCTACGAGGCGGGCGCCTTGCCGACCGCCGCCAACGACGCGGGCCTGATCGCGCAAACGCTGCAGGCCGCAGGCTTCGACGTCATCGGCGCCCGCGACCTCGATGCGGAAACGCTGCGGCAATCCTACGTGGATTTCCTGAAGCGGGTCGCGGACGCCGGCCCGGACTCGGCCGCCTTCGTTTACCTCGCGGGATATGGGCTGCAGTACGGCAACGAGAACTACTACGTTCCCATCGGCGCCAGCTTGTCACGCGAGACCGACATTCCCATCCAGGCGATCCGCCTGTCCGATTTCACCGGTCCTCTCACCTCCATGAAGTCGCACGCGCGCTTCCTGGTGTTCGATGCCGCCTATCAGTCTCCGTTTCACCTGGAGGGAGCAGCCGTCGGCGGCTTCGCCCTCGCCGATCCGCCGGCGGATTCGCTGCTCGCCTATAATGCGGCACCGGGCACGGTGGCGCCCGTCGGCACGGGTTCCTACGGCAGTTACGCTCAGTCGCTCGCAGCGCAACTTCGGGAAGGTGGTTCTTCGCCCGATGACATCTTCGAGCAGGTCCGTTTGCGCACCAGCGACGCGAGCAAGGGGGCGGAAACGCCATGGGCCGTGTCCAAGGTCGAGGCAAGCTTCCGCTTCTTCGAGCGCACCAGAGGGGCACCGGCGCCGGCCGTGGCGCCCGAGCAAAGGGCGGCCCTGACCACGCAGCCGATCGCAACGCTTCCCGTGCGAAAGGCGTACACGGCGGCTGTCGCCCGCGACACCGTGAAGTCCTACGCCGACTTCATCGCGGCCTACGGCGGCGATCCCCTTGCCCGGCGGGCACGCGCGCTTCTAGCGGCGCGGCGCGAGGCCGTGACCTGGCACCGCACGACGGTTGTCGACACGGCTGCCGCCTACTGGTCCTACCTGTCGCGATATCCGAAGGGGCCGCATGCCGGAGCGGCGCAGGCGCGTCTGGATCAGCTGTCGGCTCCGATCCGCCCGCCCGTCGAATACAGGGCCATCGCGTACGATCTGCCGCCGCCGCCCGCGGAGGAGTTGCGCTACGTCGATGCACCGGTGCTGGCCCTGGGCGATCCCGGTTATGGCCTCCTGCCGCCGCCGCCCGACGAATGGCTTCCGCCGCTTCCCGTCGCTTTCCTCGATCTGCCGCCCCCGCCGCCGCCGCCGGGCCTCTTCCTGCTTCCCACGCCCGACTTCGTGGGCTTGCCGGCCTATATCGGTCCGCCGCCGTTCATCGCCTTCCCCCCGAACAACTACTTCTTCGGCGGTCTGGCGGGCGGCGGCGCTGTGTTCATCAGCAGCCTGTCGGTCGTCATCAACATCCACCAGTCGATCAAGGCTGGCCCTATCGGCCCCGTGCCGGGAGGCATCAAGCCCCTGGTGGCCTTGCCGGTGGCCGCCAAGGTCCGCACGACCGCCCTGCAGCAGCGGGGAGTCACGACGCCCGCGCAGCTCCGGGCCGCTCGTTTGCAACCCGGAGGGCTGGCGGGTGCGGGTTCGCCGGGAAAGGCCCTGCCGATCGCTCAGCAGCTTCCGCGCACCGATCCGTCCGCCGCTCCACCGGGTCGAGGCGCGGGCGGGCAGGGAAGCGTTGCGCCAAGCGGTGTGAAGCGCCCCGTCGTTCCAGCCCAAACGCGGGTCGTACCGACGTTCAACCCGACGCCCACCGGGTCCACGGGCGCCGGCCGGCCAACGAGCAATCCTCGGGTGGCATCGCGTGGGCGAGGCTTCGAGCCGCCGCCCAAGGTGTCGAGTCCCACGTTCGCGTCGAAACGACAGCCCCTTCAGCCGCTCTTGCGCGGCGCAGGACGCGTCAATCCTCGTCCCGCCAAGTTCACCGGGGCGCGGATCGGGGGTGGCGGGCGCGTCGCATCGCCGGCTTTTTCGAGAGGGGGTGGCGGCCCGCGCGTGGCTAGGGTCATCGCGCCGACGCGTGTGTCCCAGCCCCGCGTCTCCACGCCCCGTATTTCGACGCCCCGCGTTTCCGCGCCCCGCCCCGGTAATCTTCGGCGCTGACCGCGTGGCCGACGAGATCCCTCCGCAGTAGCACTACAGTCGCATTCCTGCTGGCGTTCCGGCTTGCTGCGCGGCGATGATCGGGTGATCATGGACGGAGGCGATCGAGGCGACGCTGGACTTGTGAGCGGCGGCGCGGCGCGAAGGGGCGCTTGCGGCCGTTGTTCACGCAGAAGCGGGTCGCGGCCTCAGCCGCGCGTTTCTGGACGGGCTGCTCGGCGAGGAGCGGCGCAAAACGGGCTGGATGCGCGCCGCGGCGGCCGGCGATGCCGGTTTCTGGCGCCCGCAGGCATCTCCGGGCGAGGCCGCTGGGACGCCGATGCCCTGCGCGATGGAGTGCGCGA
>CAXTMA010000093.1:0-11236 GCA_964245015.1 uncultured Beijerinckiaceae bacterium
TGCTGCCGGCCTACACGCTGCTGCTCGGCCTGCTCGCCCTGCTCGGCTACATGGGGCTCGCCGCCCATCTCAAGGTCGCCGACAAGAACGACATCGTGCCGGCGCTGTTTCAGACCATGTTCCCGCCCTGGTTCGCCGGCTTCGCTTTCGCGGCGGTGGCGATCGGCGCCCTGGTGCCGGCGGCGGTGATGTCGATCGGCGCCGCCAATTTGTTCACCCGCAACTTCTGGAAGGCTTACGTCGACCCCGCCGTGACGCCGGCCGGCGAGGCGAACGTGGCCAAGATCACCTCGCTGCTGGTGAAGGCCGGCGCGCTGGTGTTCATCGTCGCCCTGCCGACGCAGTTCGCCCTCGATCTGCAGCTGCTCGGCGGGATGTGGATCCTGCAAACCTTCCCGGCGGTGGTGTTCGGCCTGTTCACCGGCTGGTTCCGGGCGCCGGCCCTGCTGGCGGGCTGGGCTGTCGGCTTCGTCACGGGGACCACGCTGGTCTATGTCAACGGCATGAAGCCGCTGCACACCTTCGTGGTCGGCGACAGCAAGGTGACGGTCTATATCGGCTTGATCGCCCTCACCGTGAACATCCTCGTCACGATGCTGGCCAACGTGCTCGTTCCCATCGGACGCAGGGTACAGCCGGCGGAATAGCCGTCGACTTCGCGGCTGCATGCATCCGCCGCCCGTTTCCCGCATTGATCCCTTGAGACTGGAGGGCGCGGGAATGAGCATGCCGAGCGATGTGACGGCGGATGTCGCGGACGCGATGGAGGCGACCGGGACGCGGCATGCTCCGGCAGCCGCCGAGGGGCACGGCCGATCCCCGCGGATCCCGCCCGAGGTGGCCGGCTTCGCCGCGGCGGCGCTGGTCACCTTCCTCGGCATCGCCGTGGTCGGACCAAGGCTTCTGACCTTGCGGCGATCGACGTCGGCACGGGTCGACGACCTGCAGCGCCGGGCGCGCGAGGCCAAGCGGCGGGCGGATCGTGCCGCGGCGCAGGCCCAGGCGGCCGTGCAAGCCGCCGCCGCCCAGGCGAAAGCCAGCGGTCGCGACGCGCGGGCCCGGGCCCAAGCCCAGGCGAAAGCGGCCGGCAACCAGGCGAGAGCCGCCGGCAGCCAGGCGACGAACGCGGCCTATGACGCGGCCGCCACGGCCGGAAAGCGCTTGCGGCAACTCGGCGGCGGCACAATCCGCGCTAGATGGAAGTAAGCCGCACCGCCGGCGCCCCTTTCCCGACGATCAAGGACCCGCAATGGCCCGCGACCTGACGCACGCGACTTCCGCTCTCACCACGCACCAGATCGAAACGCGCGGCACCACCACGGCCGCCCTGTTCGCCGCCGACCCCGAGCGCTTCGCCAAGTTCCACGTCAGCTACGACGGGATGATCTTCGACTATTCCAAGCAGCGCGTCACCGCGGAAACGATGCAGCTCCTGTTCGGGCTCGCCAGGGCGGCCAAGCTCGACGAGCGTCGCGCGGCCCTGTTCGGCGGCGCCAAGGTCAACATCACCGAGGATCGCGCCGTGCTGCACATGGCGCTGCGCAACATGTCGGGCCGTCCAATGAAGGCCGGCGGCACCGATGCCATGCCCGGCGTCATTGACGTGCGCGAGCGCATGGGCGCCTTCGCCGACGCGGTCCGCGGCGGCGCGATCAAGGCGAGCAACGGCGAGCGCTTCACCGATGTCGTCAACATCGGCATCGGCGGCTCGGACCTGGGGCCGGCGATGGCGGCGCGAGCGCTCTCGCCCTTCGTCGCCCCTCACCTCACCTTGCATTACGTGTCCAACGTCGACGGCGCCGACCTCGGCGACACGTTGAGGACGCTGCCTTTGGAGACGACGCTGTTCATCGTCTGCTCGAAGACTTTCACGACGCTGGAAACCATGACCAACGCGCGCTCGGCCCGCGCGGCGCTGGCGGGCAAGCTCGGCGAAGCGGCGGTGGCCGACCATTTCTGCGCGGTGTCGACGCAGCTCGACAAGATCGCCGAGTTCGGCATTCGCGAGGATCGCGTCTTCGGCTTCTGGGACTGGGTCGGCGGACGCTATTCCCTCTGGTCGGCGATCGGCCTGTCGGTGGCCATCGGCATCGGCAAGGCGCAGTTCGAGGCGTTTCTCTCCGGCGGCGAGGACATCGACGCCCATTTCACCACCGCGCCGATCGAACGGAACATCCCGGCGCTGATGGCGCTGGTGGAGATCTGGAACCACAACTTCCTCGACCTTTCGACGCAGGCGGTGATCCCCTACGACCAGCGACTCGCCCGCTTCCCGGCCTACCTCCAGCAGCTCGAAATGGAGTCGAACGGCAAGTCGGTGGCGCTCGACGGCGCGCCGGTGACGATGAAGACGGCGCCGGTGATCTTCGGCGAGCCCGGCACCAACGGCCAGCACGCCTTCTTCCAGATGCTGCACCAAGGCACCGAGCCGGTGCCGATCGACTTCCTGGTCGCGGCCGTGCCGACCGACGCCGACCAGCACCACCACGACCTGCTGGTGGCGAACTGCTTCGCGCAAGGAGAGGCGCTGATGCGCGGGCGTTCGCTCGCCGAAGTGGAGGCACAGCTCAAGAAGAGCGGCGCCGGCGCCGACACGATCGCCACGATCGGCCCGCACAAGGTGTTCAGCGGCAACCGCCCGACCTCCACCCTGCTCTACACCAGCCTGACGCCGCGGGTGCTCGGCCGCCTCATCGCGCTCTACGAGCACAAGGTGTTCACGCAAGGGGTGATCTGGGACATCGACTCCTTCGACCAGTGGGGCGTCGAACTGGGCAAGGAGCTGGCCGGGCGGCTGGTGCCGATCGTCTCCGACAAGGGCGCGTCGACGTCGGCGCTCGATTCCTCGACGGCCGGCCTGATCGAGGGCATGCGCAAGCTCGCCGGCTGAAGCACCGGATCAAAAAGCGCGCGGCGGTGTTCGGATGGATCCGATGCACCCTCGAAGATCGGGGTGCATCGCAGGCACCAGAAGGGATCGGGCGCTCTGTCATCCGCCGCCGCGCTTTGGAACGCTTTCTGGTCGCGTCCTTTGCTCCTTCTCGTGCTTGCGCCGATGTTGTTCGGCGCGAACGGCGTCGCGGCCCGCGTTGCCGTCAACGCCGTTTCGCCGCTGGTGCTCGTCACCCTGCGCTGGGCCATCGTGGTCGCCGCGCTCGGCGTGCTGCTGCGCCGGGATGAACGGCGCGACCTGCGCGACCTGTTGCGCAACCATCCCTGGCGGCTCGGCTGGATGGGTCTGCTCGGGTTCTCCGGCTTCAACGCCCTGTACTACCTCGCCGCTTATTCGACGACGGCGGTCAACCTGACCCTTCTGCAGTGTTTGATCCCGGCCCTGGTGCTGGCCGGCGCGGCGGCGGTCTTCCGCACCCGCATCACCACGGTACAGGTCGCGGGCATGATGCTGACGATCGTCGGCGCGCTGGTGGTCGCCTTCAAGGGCGACCTCCACAGCCTTTCGCATCTCGCCGTCAATCGCGGCGATGTTCTCGTGCTCATCACCTGCTTCTTCTATGCGGCCTATATCCTGGGCTTGCGTGTCCGCCCGCCCGGCTCCGCGCTCGTGTTCTTCGCCGGCCTGGCCGTGGTCTCGCTGTTGTGGTCGCTGCCCATGTCGGTCGGCGAGATCGCCCTCGGCTACGCCTCTTGGCCAAGTCTCAAAGGCTGGCTGGCGGCGGTATTCATCGCGTTCGGCCCCTCGTTCGCCGCGCAGGTCTTCTTCCTGCGCGGGGTCGACCTGATCGGGCCGGCGCGGGCCGGGCTGTTCACCAATCTTACCCCGGTCTTCGGCGCGCTGTGGGCGGTTCTGGTGCTGGGCGAGCGCGTCACGCCGATGCACGCCCTTGCCGTGGGTCTCGGTCTCGGCGGCATCGCCCTGGCGGAGTGGAACGGGGCCCTCGGCCGCGCGCGTTCAGCCGTGCACGTCGAAACGGCGGGCGATGCGGGCCTGCCATAGGCAGACCAAAGGCGTGACGACGAGCTCCATGGTGAGGCCGAACAGCATCGGCGCATGCGGCACCCCGGATGCGAAGACGCCGATGAGCCGCATCAGGCCGCCCAGCGCCACGATGGCGGTGAGCAGGCGGACCCGCCGGCCGTACCGCTCGATCTGCGGGATCGCTTCCCAGAAGGCCAGCCCGATGCCGAGCAGCAGGCCGCTGAGGTAGCGGACGTGACTGTCGAGATCGAGGTTGTGGGTACTCTCCCCGGTCATCGCCGAACCGAGCAACGCGCCGGACAAGCCGGCGCCGACCGGCACGAACCCGGCCAGCGCGATCACGCCCTGCAGGATCCGGCGCTCGGCCTCGCGCGACAGCCGGGAAGGTGTTTGACCCGAAGGACTTCGGCCGGGCGTGGTCTGGACGGCTGCCATCAGGCGGCTTGCGCCAGCGGTCGGCGCAACCGGGCGAACGCCCAATCGAGCCATTCGGTCAAAACCTCGATGTCGGCGGCGTCCACCGTGGCGCCGCACCAGATGCGCAGGCCGGGCGGGGCGTCGCGATAGGCGCCGAAGTCGTAGGCCACGCCCTCCGCTTCCAGTTCGGCCACGAGCGAGGCGGCGAAGGCGGCCTGGTCCGCCGGAGGGGCCGAGGTGACGGCGGGATCGACGATCTCCAGGCAAACACCGGTGATGGATCGGGTCTCCGGGTCGCGCGCCAGGAAGTCGACCCAGGGTGTGCGCTCGACCCAGGCGAACAGGGCGGCGGCGTTGGCGGCGACGCGGGCGTGCAGGGCCGGCAGGCCGCCGAGGCGTGCGGCCCAGTCCAGCGTGTCGAGGTAGTCCTCGACGCAGAGCAGCGAGGGCGTGTTGATGGTTTCGCCGGCAAACAGGCTCTCGTTGAGCCGGCCGTCGCGGGTCAGGCGGAAGATCTTGGGCAAGGGCCAGGCCGGCGCATGCGACGCCAGCCGGGCGACCGCGCGGGGGCCGAGGATCAGCATCCCATGCGCCGCCTCGCCGCCCATCACCTTCTGCCAGGAAAAGGTGACGACATCGAGCTTGGCCCAATCGAGCGGCATGGCGAAGGCGGCCGAGGTGGCGTCGCAGATGGTGAGGCCGCCCCGGTCGGCGGGGATCCAATCGGCGGATGGCACGCGGACGCCGGCGGCGGTGCCGTTCCAGGTGAAGACGACATCGCGCGTGAAATCCACGGCCGCGAGGTCGGGCAGGTGTCCGTAGGGGGCGAGGTGGGTGCGGACGTCGGCCAGCGGCAGCTCAAGCGCGTCGGTGATCCATTCCTTGCCAAAGGCCTCCCAGGCCAGCACGTCGACGCCGCGCGGGCCGAGCAGCGACCACATCGCCATCTCCACCGCGCCGGTGTCGGAGGCCGGCACGATGGCGATGCGGTGGGAGGCCGGCACCTGCAGCACGGCGCGGGTGAGGTCGATGGCGCGGGCGAGGCGCTCGCGTCCGGCGGCGGAGCGATGCGAGCGGCCGGTGAGCGCGCCCTCCAGCGCGGCAAGCGACCAGCCCGGCCGCTTGGCGCAGGGACCGGAGGAGAAGCGCGGGTTGACCGGCCGGCGGCCGGGCTTGGCAGGGAGCATGACGGGAACCCGAAGTGTGGGGCGGTGGTGGAAGGGGGAACGGCCGGCGATGGGCGCACATGCGGAGCTTTCGCGCCGCCGTCAAGCGGGGCTTCAATTGTCGATCATGTAGCGAACGCCGGCGCGGACTTCCTGCGTCGCGATGCTCGCACCCAGCACTTCACCCAGGTGAAGATAGCGATAATTGATGTCGAGCTTCGTATGCGCGTAGATATCGATGGCGATGCCCGCCGTCGCCGCGAAGGCGAAATTGTAGTAGTTGCCCGACACTCTGGCGTCGTTGTAGCCGTGGAGCGTCGTAGCCGTGCCCGGCAAAGTGAAGTAGGTATTATAGGCGGATCCGTCGGGATTGGAGAAGGTTGTGGCCGACAGGTAGTGCCCGAAGGCGATGCCGACACCCGCGCCGACGTAGGGTGTCACCCCGTACCAGTGACCGAGGTCGACATATCCGTTGACGAGCACGTCGTAGCTCGTCACGGAGCCTTGGTAGTTCGAAGAGCAGTTCTCGTAATAGGGTCGGTACACCGTCGTATCGGCATCGTTGAGGTAAGGCGCGTATCCGAGCTGACAGGTGCCGGTGTCGTTTTGGCTGTAGAGCGTCGAGGCGCCGAAGAACTTGCCGTACTGCCTGACCGAGATCGGCTGATGGAAGTCGGCGATCACGTCCGATCGGAACCACTTGTTGAAGGCGTATCCTGCCCCCAGCGATGCCGTGTAGCCGAGCTTCGAGCCGCTCCCCAAGCTGACCGTCGGCACCTGTCCCGTCGCCGTGGGCGCGTCGAGGTTCATGCTCGGCAGACGCGTGGCGCCGATGTCGCCGCGCACGTACCAACCCGAGCCGAACTCGACCTTGCTTTCGGCGATCGGCGGCGGCACGTCGCTGAATCCGTAGTCGAGGTCGGCAGCCCGGGCGGGCGCACGGGGCGAGGCGGCCGCGAGGAGCGCGACGGCGATCAGGCCGGAGGTCGAGGCTCGATGTGACATCAGTCGTTCCAAGCAAACGGGCTCTGGCCGTTCGTCATGAAAGGAAGTCTCAACCATAAAGTTTAAAGCAGGCTTAACCACGTTCGATAAGGTTTCGGTTGCCCGCACCAACAGAAAACGCGGGCCGGAGCCCGCGTTATCAACCCGTTAACGATGACGTTACGATCAGTGCGTGCCGATCAATACTTGCGGATGAGCGGCGGGGGCGGCGGCAGGAAATTGGCGAGGGTGTAGCGGAAACCGAGCCGGATGTCGTTGGCTTGCAGCTTGTAGTGCTGGACTTCGTTCGGGCACGAGTTCGCGCTGACGCAGTTGATCGCGCCGGAGCTGGCGTTACCCATGTTGAGGTACTTGTAGCTGAGTTCGAGCGTGACGTTGGGCGTCACGGCGAAGTCGAGGCCGGCCATGGCGGCGAAGGCGAAGTTGTTCTGGCTGTGGCTCTGGGCGAAGCCGCCGCCGCCGTTGCCAGCCCCATTGTAGGCGCCGCTGCCGTAGCTGATGTCGGTCAGGCCCTTGACGTTGATGTTGGCGACGCCGACGCCGGCGCCGACGAAGGGGGTGATGCCGTAGAAGGTGCCGATGTCGACGTAGCCGTTGACCAGGCCGACGACGGCGCGGATATGGGCGCTGTAGTTGTCATAGGCGCGCGCATCGTTGGGCGGCGGGTTGCCGTACTGATCGTAAGCGAAGGCGCCGATATTGTAGCTTTCGTTGGCGTGGAACTCCGCCGTGCCACGGTATTCGCCGGTGATGTCGGCGCGGAAATAGTTGTTGAAGCGGTAGCCCACGCCAAGGTCGATGATCGGGCTGTCGGTGATCGAGCTGTTCTCGTAGCGCACGTCGGGAACGTAGGTGTCGAAGGTCGAGGGCTTGGTGCGCAGGTCGTTGATGCCGACGCCGACGTCGCCGCGCAGGTAGAAGGCGCCATCGAGGGCGAGCGGCGCCACCGGCGGCTGGTACACGACGGGAGGCGGCGGAGGCAGAAGGTCTGCGGCATGAGCCGTGGCCGTGACGGCAAGGCTCGCGACGCCTGCCAGGCAAAAAGCCTTGAAGCTGGCCATAACAAGTGGTCTCCACACTGGACTTGGGCAACATCGCCCGAACATCCGATGGGCAGACACTGCCACGACAAGTTTAAAGGCGACTTAACCCTACCAATTAACCTTGAAGATCATCGCCTCCTCTGCATCGTCGGAAGCGTTGTTTCATTTTCGGCCACATCGCCCGAACGACCGGAGCCGGAAAGCTTGCCGGGCGAAGGCTCGCGCGCCATGGTCCGGGCACCAAGCGGGGCACCGCAAATAAGCAAGCCGGGGCGGAACAATGGTGACGATCGCGCAAACCACGCGAAACGCGACATGGGTCGGCAAGACGCCGCTCAATCGCGACCAGATCATCGGGTTCTGGAGCGCTTGGGCCGGCTGGATGCTGGATGGCATGGACTCCTTCATCTACGCGCTCGTTCTCGTGCCCGCGCTGCGGGAGCTGCTGCCGAAATCCGGCATCGCCGCCGCACCGGAGAACATCGCAAAATACGGCTCGATCCTGTTCGCCCTGTTCCTGGTCGGTTGGGGCTTTTCCTTCATCTGGGGACCGATCGCCGACCGCTTCGGGCGCACCAGGACGTTGGCCGGCACCGTGCTGATGTACGCCGTCTTCACCGGCGCCGCTTACTTCGCCGACACCGTGTGGCAGCTCGCCGCCTTCCGCTTCCTTGCCGGCATCGGCATCGGCGGCGAATGGGCGATGGCCGGCACCTACGTCGCCGAAGCCTGGCCGGAGGACCGGCGCAAGATGGGCGCGGGTTACCTGCAGACCGGGTACTACGCCGGCTTCTTCGTCGCGGCGGCGCTGAACTACACGGTTGGCGCCTATTTCGGCTGGCGGGCGATGTTCCTGTGCGGCTTGGCGCCGGTGGCGGTGTCTTTGTTCACCTTGTTCGAAGTGGAGGAAACCAAGGCCTTCGAGCGGGTCGAGGCGACTGCGATGGCGGTCAGGCGCAGGGCGCCGCTCGCCGAAATCTTCGGCCCGGTGTATCTCAAACGCACGCTGGTCAATTCGGCGCTGCTGACCATCGCGATCGTTGGGCTGTGGGCGGGTGCGGTTTACGTGCCTTCGGCGGTTTCGCTGCTGGCCAAGAACGCCGGGTTCGAGGGCACGGCGATTCCCCGGCTTGTCTCGGCGGCGACGGCTGTCCTGTCGGTCGGCACGATCCTCGGCTGCCTCGTTCTGCCGGTGATGGCGGAAGCGATCGGGCGGCGCAAAACGCTCGGCATCTATTTCATCATCATGCTCCTAGCGATTCCCACCGCGTTCGGCTGGGCGTTCTACCTGAAGAACGGGTTGGTGCCGTTCATCTCGGCCCTGTTCGTTCTCGGCTTCGGTGGCGGCAATTTCGCCGTCTTCAGCCTGTGGCTGCCCGAACAGTACGAAACGCGGGTGCGCGCCACCGCTTTTGCCTTCGCGACCTCGATCGGGCGCTTCATCGGCGCCGGCGTCAACTTCGCGCTGGGCGCGCTGGTGGCCTCCTGGCACACGGTCGGCACACCGGTGGCGCTCACCGGCCTCGCCTTCGGCCTCGGCCTGCTGGTGCTGCCCTTCGCCCTCGAAACCAAGGGAGAAACGCTGCCGACCTGAAGCCCAGCCATTCGAGGCCACGATTTTGCCCAGTGGGTTCCGCCCGTCGGAAGAGTGCGGAACCAAGGCGGCCTTCGGCCTGTTACCATGTCTTAAGACATCGGGAGCCGGCGATGGAGCCTGTGCGGAAGTTGTCGACACGCGGTTTTGCTTCGATGGATCCTGAAAAGCAGCGCGCCATCGCGCGCAAGGGCGGCGAGAGCGTTCCCAACGAGAAACGCAGCTTTTCGCAGAACCCCGGCTTGGCTGCCGAAGCCGGGCGCAAAGGCGGCCACAGCGTCAACCCGAACAAGCGCAGCTTCTCGCAAGACCACCTGCTGGCGTCGGAGGCCGGACGAAAAGGGGGCCACGCCAGTCACAGCACCGGACGCAAGATTTAATCGGTCGACATTGACGGAACGCTGCTCGTTTCGCGCCGGCGACGACGAGGTCATCGGATCGGCCAACGCGCGGCCTGTGGGATGAGTGTCCGCCTTCGCAGCCTGCCTCCGAAAACAATTGCTGATTGCGAGCGAATCTGCGCTGAGCGCCGGAGACGCTGCTCCATTCTTGCGCGCGATCTGGCGTCGTTTATCGCGATACATCGGGATGAAGTCAAAGCGAAACCAGCCCTGCTGTCTGCAACAACAATCCTGCAAGTCTCGACAACTGAACTCATCAGCGATCTCCTGGCCGGTTTCGGCCTTCATCCGCTGAGGTGGCGAGGGTGCCGCGCCCCAGGAGATCAGAGCCCCGACCTTTTGTCAGGCCAACGGCAGAGATCGGCGATGAGGCAGCGCGGACACTCCGGTGCGCGGGCCTTGCAGGTATAGCGCCCATGCAGCAGAAGCCAGTGGTGTGCGTAGCGCTTGAACCTGTCGGGAATGACGGACTCAAGCCCGAGTTCGACGTCGAGCGGGCCCTTGCCGGGGGCAAGGGGGATCCTGTTGGACACGCGAAACAGATGCGTGTCGACGGCGATCGCGGGCAAGCCGAAAATCGTGTTCAGGACCACGTTCGCCGTCTTGCGGCCGACGCCGGGCAGCGATTCCAGATCGACGCGGCTTTCGGGGATCTTTCCGTCGAACGCGTCGACGAGCCGCTGCGAGAGGGCAATGAGGTTGCGGGCCTTGGCGCGGTACAGGCCGATGGTCTTGATGAGGTTTCGTACCCGTTCCTCGCCCAAAGCCAGCATCGCGTCCGGACCTTCTGCAAGAGCGAATAGCGCCGGCGACGCGAGGTTGACGCTGGCATCGGTCGCCTGCGCCGAAAGGACTACGGCAACCAGGAAGGTGAAGGCGTTGCGCGAGGTCAGCTCGCTCGTCGGCTCGGGCTCGCGTCGCTCGAAGCGGGCGAAGATCGCCGCCACGGCCTCCGGGCCGACAGGTTGCACCTCGGCCGGCAAGGCAGCGGGGGACGCAACCTTCGGTCGCGCTTTACCTTTGGGCTTCATCCAAGGCAAACTAAGTCATCGGGCCGTAAGATCCGCAGCGGTTCTCACGGGATCGATGGGCTGGCCGAAGCCGCCCGAACGGGAAGCGAGGCCTGCGATTGGACGAGGCGCATTCTCCGACCGACGACATGCCTACCGCGGCACCGACCGACGATCCCACCGATCAACGCCTGCTCGACGTCCGCCTGGTGCCCCACCGCTCCCTGACGCCGGCTCACTTCCGGGTCCTGATGGGCGTCTTCACGATGGTCGGCACAGTGTCGAGCCTGCCCTTCATCGTGATGGGGGCTTGGCCGGTGGCGGGTTTTCTCGGTCTCGACGTTCTGATCCTGTACGCCGCGTTTCGGGCGAACTTCCGGGCTGCTCGCGCCTATGAGGACGTGGTCGTGACGCCGGTGGAGCTATTGATCGCCAAGGTGAGCGCACGCGGCGTGCGGCGGGAGTTCCGCTTTCATCCAGCCTGGGTCCGGCTCAATCGCGAGGAGCACGAGGAGTTCGGCGTGCAACGTTTGTCCCTGCGCTCACGCGGACGCAGCGTCGAGGTCGCCGGCTTTCTCGGTCCCGATGCCAAAGCGGAATTCGCCTCGGGCCTCAGCGACGCCCTCAACGAGGCGAGACGGGGCCCCCGCTTTTCCTGACGCA
>CAXTMA010000093.1:11336-13919 GCA_964245015.1 uncultured Beijerinckiaceae bacterium
TTCAGGACGCCAACTTCAAGTCCGATACACGGAAGAACGGCCGCTGCGGAAGCGGCCGTTGAAGCTAGCAGATATGAGAGCCTCTAGGTTCAGAGCCGGTTGACCTGCCGGATGCGGGCTTCCACCTTCGGCAGCTCGCGCGTCGCGATGGCGCGCAGGGCCGGGTCATCGCCATTGTCCTGGTAGCTGCGATACAGCGTTGCCAGCTGACGAAGGGCATCGATCTGGGTCGCCTTGTAGAACGAGTCGAACTGGCGCCCGCTCATCCCGCGCAGACGGGCCAGATCATCCTGCCCAGCCGGCAGCAGCTGCGAGCCGACCGGCGCCGGGCCGACGGGAACCACGGTGAGCGGAGCCAATGGCGCGTCGAGGGCGACCGAACGCCCGGTCACGATGTTGCCGATCCCATCGGTCACGCCGGCCGCGACATCGACCGGGGCAACGATCAGCCCGGTGACCGGCACGGCGCCGATGGCCGCCACCTCACCGCGCACGGTGTTGGTCTGCACCCAGGCGGTCATGGAGTTGGCGGCGATCGTCTGCTCCTTGGCTTCGGAGTAGGCGAAACCGCGCACCGTCCGGCTCGCCGAAATATTGAGCGCGAGGCGGCTAGACTCGTCGAGGAAGATGACGTTGGGACGCGCGTTGGCGATGAAAGCATTCGATGCAGCAGACGCGGCGAAAGCGGGCGCGGTCGACAAGACGCATCCGGCAACAGCCAGAGCAAAAACGGTTTTCATGATTGGTCCCCTTCCAAGCAATCGACGAGCTGCACCGTGATACAACTTGACGCATCAACGGCGGAAGGCGGTACCCGGTTCCAGACGTCATGGCGAGAGCCCGTAGCGATGGTCGGCCCATTGGTACGAGGTTGCCGCACGCTTTGCCGCTCAAGGCTGTGCCGGCGCGTCCCGTGCCGCCGCGGCAGGTGCGGCCGAAGCCGGTCCTGCCGAGACCTTGGGCCGGGG
Source organism: uncultured Beijerinckiaceae bacterium (assembly GCA_964245015.1). Classification (GTDB taxonomy): domain Bacteria; phylum Pseudomonadota; class Alphaproteobacteria; order Rhizobiales; family Beijerinckiaceae; genus RH-AL1. The sequence goes on from CAXTMA010000093.1 coordinate 12,305, forward strand.
CCGCGGGGCGTGCTTGCGCTCGCGCACTTCGCCCAGCGGACCGAACTGGGCCATCAGGGCCAGCGCACGAGCCTCGGTCACGCGCGCCGAGCAGAAGCCGTGCACCGTTTCCTGCTCGTAGTCGCGGCATGTCATCTCGCGCTCGGACGAGAAGGCGGCCTGTTCCCGCGCCACAGCCTTGATGGCGATCTTGTCCTTGCCGACCTTGCGCAGCAGCGCGCGGAAGTTGGCCCGCATGGTGGTTTCCAGGCGGTTTCTTTCGCGTTCGAGATCCTTGGCGCGCTTGGGGCTGATGTCGGCGGCGCGCGGCCCCCAAAGGCCGCCGGGGCTGATGCGGCAGTCCGCGGCGATGAAATCACAGGTCGGACCAGGGCTCGTCACCAGAGCCGCCCCGTCCAGGATGTCGATGTTGAACGGGCAGGCCTGCAGCGGCACGGCATAGCGGATCGCGCCGGCCGGTCGTCCCGCGGCGGTGGCGGCGAGCGGCGGCTTGAGGGCAATGTCGACCGTGCAGGCCTGCCCCGGCTTGGAGATCCTGTCGCCGACCAGCGTCAGCTTGGAAAGGACGAGGCCGGCCTTGTCGCCGCCGGCCTCCGCCTTGTCGAAGGTCATTTCGCCTTTTGCGCCGTCGTGGCTCAGCGGACGGCCGGCGATGGAGGCTTCGTCCGGCGCCTCGATCACGACCGGCTTGGGCGGCGCGGCCGACGACGGCGCGGCCGAGCTTCCTCCTCCTTCGCTCCCGTGCGCTCCGCTTCCATTGACCGTGCCCGGGAGCTGCATCTGCGCGCCGGCCGGGAGCGGACCTGCGGTCAGCCACAGGCCCAGCATGATGACGCCGAAGCGGGCCGGCCGGGGTCGCCAAAGGCACGGGCGCGCTCCCATCAGGCGCGGCGCCCAGCGGCAGGAGCGGTAGAAAGGCGGCAACCGGCGCAGGCAGCTTGGGCGGACGGGAAAACGTGGCATGATCCGCACACCTTCCCGCGCAGCGCGCAAGGGTGTTTTCGCAACGCGCGAGGACGCTTGCGAGCACTTCGCGCCCGCTTATATACGGGCCATCTTGCGCTCAACTGAGCCAATGCCAATCTCACCACCATCGGGGACCGAGCGCACTCACCTCCGCCTGCAAAGGCGCCCGTGTGCTGGCGCCCATGTGCTGGACCGCTTCGGGGTCCGGCGGTTCTGCGACACGAAAGGATAAGTCTGTTATGGCAAAAGTCATCGGCATCGACCTCGGGACCACCAACTCCTGCGTCGCCGTCATGGAAGGATCGACGCCCAAGGTCATCGAGAACTCGGAAGGCGCGCGCACCACGCCCTCCATCGTTGCGTTCACGGACGACGGCGAAAGGCTTGTGGGCCAGCCGGCGAAGCGTCAAGGCGTGACCAATCCCGAGCGCACCTTTTTCGCGATCAAGCGGCTCATCGGCCGCACCTTCGAAGACCCGATGACCAAGAAGGACATCGGCCTCGTTCCCTACAAGATCAGCAAGGCCAAGAATGGCGACGCCTGGGTGGAGGCTGACGGCAAATCGTACTCGCCCTCGCAGGTATCGGCCTTCACGCTGCAGAAGATGAAGGAAACGGCGGAAGCCTATCTTGGCTCCAACGTGACCCA
>CAXTMA010000094.1:0-4324 GCA_964245015.1 uncultured Beijerinckiaceae bacterium
CCACGGCAACGGTCTCTTCGATCTGTCGGCGCGCGCCAACCTGCAGCTGCGCGGCATCGGCGAGGATGGCTGGCCACCCCTCCTCGACGGCCTGCGCCGGCTCGGCCTGCTCGATGCCGACGCGGCCGGCGAGGCCGTGCGCAACGTGCTGGCGAGCCCGCTGGCCGGGCTCGGCGACCACCCCCGGTCCCGGCCCGACATCCGTCCGCTCATCGCAGCGCTGGAAGCGCGCCTCGTCGGCGACAAACCGCTGCACGCCCTGCCGGCGAAGTTCGGCTTCCTCATCGACGACGGCGGCGCGCCGTCGCTGGCGCGGGTGGCGGCGGATGTGCGCTTCGACTGGAGGGGTGAGCATGCCTGCTTCGCCGTCGGCCTCGGCGGCACGGCGGCGGAGGCTTGGCCGGCCGGCTGGTGCCGGTCCGGCGAGTTGGTGGATCGGGCGGCGGCCCTCGCCCGCGCGACCATCGCGCTGCAGGTGCCGGGCTCGCCACGACGCATGCGCGGTCTGCTCGGCGAGCGCCCGTCGCAGCGGCAAGCCGACCTGTTCGGCCTTCTTCCGCGTGCCGACCGTCCCGACGCATCGAGCGAGGGGCGTGAAACGGCCGTGGTCGGCGTGCGCGACTTCGACGGCATCGCGACGCTCGGCCTGGGTCTCCCCTTCGGCCGGTTCGATGCCGTCATGCTCCGCCTCGCCGCCGATACGGCCGAACAGGCCGGATGCGGCGAGGTGCGGCTGACACCCTGGCGTACCCTGCTGCTCCCGCGCATCGAACCCGCTCGCGTGCGTGTCGCCGCGCTGGCCGGCGCCGGCTTCATCGTCGCGGGAGGGGATCCGCGCTTGGCGGTCGCGGCCTGCGTCGGCGCGGCCGGCTGCGCGCGCGGCACCACGCCGACGCAGCATGATGCGACGGCGCTGGCGGCGCTTGTCGCGCCCAGGCTCGATGCGGCATGCGACGCGGTAAAGCTGCACGTCTCCGGCTGCGCCAAAGGCTGCGCCAGGGCGACGCCGACCGGGCTGACGCTGGTCGGGCGCGACGGAGGCTACGACCTCGTCCGCGACGGCCGCCCCGGCGACGAGCCGGCGCTGCGCGGGTTGGCGCTGGCAGAGGTTTGCGCCCTTCTCGCTCGCGAGGGCATGCCGGCATGATGGTGCAGACCCGGTCGGCCGGCCGCCTGCGGGTCGTCGGGCTCGGCCCCGGCGATCCCCGCTGGATCACCCCGGAAGCGACGGCGCTGATCGCGGAGGCCGGCGACCTCGTCGGCTACGGCCCCTATCTCGCCCGCCTCGCGCCGCGCCGGGACCAGGTTGTGCACGCCAGCGACAACCGCGTCGAGGGCGACCGGGCTCGCCTCGCCCTCGATCTCGCCGCGCGCGGGCATAGCGTCGCGGTGGTGTCCGGCGGCGATCCCGGCGTCTTCGCCATGGCAGCGGCCGTGTTCGAGGCGGTCGAGGCCGGCGACCCGGCGTGGCGCGACCTCGACATCGCCGTCTCGCCCGGCGTTTCCGCGATGCAGGCCGCGGCGGCGCGACTCGGCGCCCCGCTCGGTCACGACTTTTGCGCCATCTCGCTGTCCGACAATCTCAAGCCCTGGCCGCTGGTGGTGCGCCGCCTGCGCGCCGCGGCGGACGGCGACTTCGTCATCGCCTTGTTTAATCCCGCCTCGCTGGCGAGACCCGATCGGATCCACGACGCCTTCGCGCTGCTGCGCACGCTGCAGGGGGCGGCAACGCCGGTCGCCTTTGCCCGCGCGATCGGGCGCGCCGACGAGCGCCTCGTCGTGACCACGCTCGGCGGCGCCGATCCCGGCCTCGCCGACATGAGCACGCTGGTGCTGATCGGCTCGTCGGATACCCGCTTCGTCGAACGGACCGGCCGTCAGCCCTTCGTCTACACGCCGCGCCGGGTCGAAGCACCGTGAGCCTCGATCGCCGCCAGCGCAGCCTCGACGTCGAGCCCGGCGCCGACCGGCTGCGGGCGTCCGACCAGCACCACCGGCAGGGCGAGCCGCCGCGCCGCGTCGAGCTTGGCCGTCGAACCGCCGCTGTTCTTGCTGACCAGAACGGCAATGCCGTGCTCGCGCATCAGCTCCGCCTCGGCACCGGCTTCAAAAGGGCCGCGCGCCTGGATGAATGTGGCGCGCCTCAACCCGTGGTCGGGCCCGACGGGATCGATGGTGCGCACGAGGTAGTGGTGCTGCGGCGCGCGCGCGAAGGCGGCGAGCTGCAGCCGGCCAACCGTCAGGAACACCCTGGCCGGCACCTCGCCCAGCGCCGCAGCCGCCTGCGCCATCGTCGCCACCTCGCGCCAGCGGTCGCCCGGCTGCGGCGCCCACGGCGGGCGCGTCACGTCGAGGAGGGCACAGCCGGCGAGCCGCGAGGCTTCGCGGGCATGTCGCGAGATCTGCGCGGCGTAGGGATGGGTTGCATCGACCAGCACGTCGATCGCCTCGCTGCGGAGATAGGCTGCGAGACCGCCGACGCCGCCGAAGCCGCCGACCCGGGTCGGGAGCGCCTGCACGGCTGGGGTGGCCGTCCGCCCGGCGAGCGAGAGGGTCGCGTGCATACCCGCCAGGCCGGCGAGACGCGCGGCGAGCGCCGTCGCCTCGCTCGACCCGCCAAGAATCAGAACGCGCAGCGGCACGCCCCCATCCCGGAATTGCGGCATTGACACCCTGGCTCTCCATCGTCGGCCTCGGCGAGGACGGCCGCGCGGGCCTGTCCCATGCCGCGCTCGCGGTGCTGGCGCAAGCCCGGCTGGTCGTCGGTGGGCGGCGCCACCTCGCCCTGGTCTCGCCGCTGCAGGCGGAAGCGATGACGTGGCCCTCGCCGCTGGCCGATGCCTTGCCGGCGATCCTCGCCCGGCGGGGGACGCCGGTGTGCGTGCTGGCCTCGGGCGATCCCTTCTTCCATGGCGTCGGCTCGCTCCTCGCCGCCGCCGTGCCGCCGGCGGAGATCACCTGCTTGCCGGCCCCGTCCAGTCTCAGCGTGGCGGCGGCGCGGCTCGGCTGGGCGCTGCAGGACTGCCGGACGATCTCGCTGCACGGCCGCGACATCCGCCTGATCATCCCCCACCTGCAGCCTCGCGCCAAGCTGATCTGCCTGACCTGGGACGAGACGACGCCCGCCGCACTCGCCACCCTGCTGCGCGAGCGCGGCCTGGGCGGCACCCGCATCCACCTCATGGAAGCGCTGGGCGGCCCGCGCGAGCGGGTGCGGCACGCTTTGGCGGACACCTTCGCCCTCGCGGACGTCGATCCCCTCAACGTGGTCGCGCTGGAGGTGGCGGCGGCACCCGGCGCCCGCTTCGTGCCGCTGGCGCCGGGCCTGCCCGACGACTGGTTCGAGCACGACGGACAGATCACCAAGCGCGAGATCCGCGCCTTGACGCTCAGCGCGCTTCGGCCGATGCGCGGCGCCCACCTTTGGGACATCGGCGCGGGATCGGGCTCGGTCGCGATCGAGTGGGCGCTGCGCGATCCCGCGAACCGCGCCACCGCGATCGAGGCGCGGCCGGAGCGGGCCGGGCGCATCGCCCGCAATGCCGGCGCGCTGGGCGTGCCCGATGTCGCGATCGTCACCGGCCGGGCGCCCGAAGCCCTCGCTGGCCTGGAGCCGCCCGACGCCGTGTTCGTCGGCGGCGGCGGCGGCGATCCGCGCGTGGTGGAGGCGGCCTGGGCGGCACTCCCGCCGGGCGGGCGCCTCGCGATCAATGCGGTGACGCTGGAAACGCAGGCGGCGCTGATCGCGCACCATGCCGCGCGTGGCGGCGAACTGGTCACGATCGCGGTTTCGCGCGCCGAGCCAGTCGGCAGCTATCGCGGCTGGCGGCCGGCGATGCCGGTCACGCAATGGGCCGCGAGCAAGACGTGAGGGTGCGAAACTTGGGGATTCAAGACTTGAGACCGGGGGCATGATCGCGATCGGGGTCGGCTGCCGCAGGGGTTGCCCCGCTGCCGACATCGTGGCGCTGGTGCGCGTCGCTATGGCCGAGCTGCCGGCGGAAATGCGGCCGGACAGCCTGTTCAGCCTCGCCGACAAGCGCGACGAGCCGGGCCTGCAGGCCGCCGCCCTCATCCTCGGACTGCCGCTCACCTTTCTCGACCGGGCGGTTCTGCAGCTCGTGGCCGGCGACGCCCGCAGCTGTTCGCGCCGGGTCGAGGAGATGTTCGGACTGCCGGCGATCGCGGAAACGGCGGCACTGGCCGGGGTCGGCGGCGGGGCGACGCTGCTGGTTGCACGCCGCGCCTCGGCAACCGCGACCTGCGCCATCGCCGGACCGGCCGCCGGACCGACATCGTGACCGTACACTTCATCGGCGCCGGG
>CAXTMA010000094.1:4334-13897 GCA_964245015.1 uncultured Beijerinckiaceae bacterium
GATCCGCCGGGCACTGCGGCTGTATCGCACGGCCTGCGCGCTACAGCTCGCAGTGATCGCGCTGGCGGCGGCGCTGACCCTGCGGTGAGCGAAGGTTTGCATCGCCGGCCCTCTTCGCGCATTGCCGATGCCTTCGCCCGGTTGAAACGATCATGACCGTCCACTTCATCGGCGCCGGCCCCGGCGCCGCCGACCTCATCACCCTGCGCGGGCGCGACCTCATCGCTCGCTGCCCGGTCTGCCTTTACGCCGGCTCGCTGATCCCGGCGGCGCTGCTGGCTCATTGCCCGCCCGGAGCGCGGATCGTGGACACGTCGGCGCTCGACCTCGAAGCCATCGTCGCCGAGTTCCAGACGGCAAATGCCGACGGCCGGGACGTGGCGCGGCTGCACTCCGGCGACCTGTCGCTCTGGAGCGCGATGGGCGAGCAGCTGCGCCGGCTCGACGCGCTGGCGATCCCCTACACGGTGACGCCGGGCGTGCCGGCCTTCGCCGCGGCGGCGGCCGCGCTGCAACGGGAGCTGACCCTGCCCGAGGTGGCGCAAAGCGTGGTGCTGACGCGCACCGGCGGGCGGGCGTCGGCGATGCCACCCGGCGAAACGCTCGCCGCCTTCGCCGCGACCGGCGCGACGCTCGCCCTGCACCTGTCGATCCATGCCCTTGAGCGGGCGGTTGGCGAGTTGATCCCGCACTACGGCGCCGATTGTCCGGCGGCGGTGGTGGCGTGGGCGTCCTGGCCGCGGGAGCGGATCGCGCGCGGCACGCTGGCGACGATCGTCGGGATGATGGCGGCCGAGCCGGTCGAGCGCACGGCGCTGATCCTGGTCGGGCGCGTTCTCGACGCGGCGGATTTCAGGAACAGCGCGCTTTATGCCGCCGACTACCGCCGACGATTTCGCCCCTGACAGGCGGCTTGATTGGGCCGACCTGACGGGCGAAGTCGCCGGCGGTCCGGGACAAGCCCGCTCAAGCCGTCGCGAGACAGCACTTCTTGGCCTTCTTGCCGCTTCCGCAGGGGCATGGATCGTTGCGCCCGACATGGCGCATCGGATTGACGATCGGCTCAGGCGGACCACCCCAATCGGCCCAGGCGAGATCGGCGGCGATGTCGTCGATCATGTCCGCTTCGGCAGATGCAGGACCGCCTTCGAGGGCGGCTGCGAGATCGTCATTGAAATCGCTCGGCATGAGAATGTTGTCGGGAAGCCGCCCGTCGGTCCAAAGCGGTCGGACGCGCGGCGCCAGCGCCTGCAAGCCGAGGTCGGCGATCGCCTGAAGCCAGCCGTACCAGCCCATGTCGTCCGCTGGCGCCAGGCGCTCGTCATCGAAACGCACGATGAAGTCGGCGATGGCCTCCCGCGCGATCCGGCCTTGCCGGGTCAGGGCGACCGCCCCGCGCCACAGCGCGTCGCGTACGTACTGGTCGATGGCGGCGTCGGCGATCATGTCGAACAGCACCTCCGCCTCGCCGTCGAAAACGCTGGCGACGATCTTCGGCAGCGTTGTGGTGACCACATCGCCGAGCAGGTACTCGACCTTGTCCGACGGCTGGCGCAGGAGGCGCAGCAGCGGCGCGCAGGATGGCTCGTGCCGCAGCTTGGCGAGGATATGGAGACCGAGGAAGAGTTGAGAAGCTTCCGCCTCGCTCAGCGTCAGGCCCCTGGCCGCGCGCTGCAGCAGCGCCTGAAGGACGGGCACCACTTGGCCGGGCTGGCGCAGGCATGCCGCGACGGCGGCGGCCGGATACCCCCGTCCGGTGGCGAGCGCATCCATTTGCTGCTGGATGGATGGCGACAAGACCAACGCTCATCTCCGAACCGAATGAGCCGTCCCTCCGGCCGCGATGTGCCGCCGCCGGCCAAGGCTGAGAGGATCGAACCCTGGACCGGATCCGGTCCGACGCTCTACAGCCTATTGTGCCGCATCAGATTTGCCCGAAAACCGCTGCGCACTTTTCGGTCCGATGATCTAGTCCTCGGCGGCGACCTTGGGCGTCAGCACCTGCCGGCCCCTGTACATGCCGCTCTTCAGGTCGACGTGGTGCGGGCGGCGCAGTTCGCCCGAGTCCTTATCCTCGATGTAGGTCGGCGCCGCCAAGGCATCGGCCGAGCGGCGGAAACCGCGCTTCATCGGGGAGGTCTTGCGTTTGGGAACGGCCATCGGTTCACATTTCGGAGGACAGGTCCCTTGGACGGGACAAATTGGACCGCCCGAGGCGGAGAAGGTGGCCTCATACACGCCGAAGGCCACCTTGGCTAGCACCGGACGCCGGCGCCGCGCGCCTCCACCTACTGCATGGTCGGCGCGTTCCAGATCTCCTCGGCATATTCCCGGATCGTACGGTCGGACGAGAACCAAGCCATGGCGGAGATGTTCATGATCCGCGACTTGGCCCAGGCCTTGGGCTGCGACCACAGGGTGTCGACGTCGCGCTGACGGCGCCAGTATGCCTCGAAGTCGGCCGCCACCATGAAGGTGTCGTAGCCGAGGACGGAGTCGACGAGCGACTGGTAACGGCTGCGGTCGTCGGGCGAGAACAGCCCGTCATAGATGGCGTTCAGCGTGTCCTTGAGCCGATACGAGTTGATCAGCGCGTCGCGCCCGCGGAAACCTTCGGCGCGGCGCGCTTCCACCTCGGGCGTGGTCATGCCGAAGATGAAGATGTTGTCGAGCCCGACCGCCTGCGAGATCTCGATGTTGGCGCCATCCATGGTGCCGATGGTCAGCGCGCCGTTGAGCGCCATCTTCATGTTGCCGGTGCCCGACGCTTCCATGCCGGCCGTGGAAATCTGCTCGCTCAGGTCGGCGGCGGGGATGATCACCTCGGCGAGGCTGACGTTGTAGTTCGGCAGGAAGGCGACCTTCAGCTTGTCGCCGATGTCGGGGTCGTTGTTGACGATCTTGGCGACATCGTTGGCGAGCTTGATGATGAGCTTGGCGCGATGGTAGCTCGCCGCCGCCTTGCCGGCGAAGATCTTGACGCGGGGCTGATAGGTGAGGCCGGGGTTGGCCTTGATCTCGCGGTAAAGGGCCGCCGTCGACAGGACGTTGAGAAGCTGGCGCTTGTATTCGTGGATGCGCTTGATCTGGACATCGAAGAGCGCGTCGGGCGAGACCGCCACGCCGAGCCGCTCCCCGATCACGCTGGCCAGCGCCAGCTTGTTGCGCCGGCGGACCCGCTTCATGCGCTCGTCCACGCCGGCATCCTCGGCATAGGCGGCGAACTTCTTCAGCTCGGAAGGATCATCGAGCACCTTGGGGCCGATCGTGTCCACAAGCAGCGAAGTCAGGCCGGGATTGGCCTCCATGAGCCAGCGGCGGAAGGTGATGCCGTTGGTCTTGTTGACGATGCGGCCGGGATAGATCGCGCCCAGGTCGGAAAAGATCGTCTGCTTCATCAGGTCGGTGTGCAGCGCCGAGACGCCGTTGATGTGGTTGGAGCCGATAAAGGCGAGGTGGCCCATGCGCACGCGCTTGCCGCCGCCTTCCTCGATCAGGGACACCTGGGCGAGCTTGGCGTTGTCGCGCATCTCCGCCGGCACCTTGGCGAGGTGCTTGTGGTTGATGAGGAAGATGATCTGCATGTGCCGCGGCAGCAGCTCGCTCATCAGCTCCAGCGGCCAGGCTTCGAGCGCTTCGGGCAGCAGCGTGTGGTTGGTGTAGTTCAGCGTGCCCTGAGTGATCGTCCATGCCTCGTTCCAGGGCAGTTCGTGCTCGTCCATCAGCAGCCGCATCAGCTCGGCAACGGCGATCGCCGGATGGGTGTCGTTCATGTGGATGGCGGCGCAGTCGGCAAGGGTGCGCACCGTCTTGTGCAGGCTGAGATGGCGCCGCAGCAGGTCCTGCAGCGAAGCGGAGGTGAAGAAGAACTCCTGGCGCAGGCGCAGCGCCTGCCCCGAGCGCGTCTCGTCCGAAGGATAAAGGACGCGCGAAATGCTCTCGGCATAGGCGCGCGCGGCGAAGGAGCCGACGTGATCGCCCTTGTTGAAGCCGGTGAGGTCGATCTGGTCGACGGCGCGCGCCGACCACAGCCGCAGGGTATTGGCGTGCTTGCCCTGCCAGCCGATCACCGGCGTGTCATAGGCGACGGCGTTCACCGTTTCGCGCGGATGCCAAACGTTCTTCAGCGGCGCCGCCTCGCTGTCGCCGCCGACCTGCTCGACGAAGCCGCCGAAATGGATGGGATAAACAACCTCGGGACGCTCGAACTCCCACGGGTTACCGTAGGCCAGCCAGTCTTCCGGGGCTTCGTGTTGCCAGCCATCCGAAATCATCTGGCGGAACAAGCCGTGCTCGTAGCGGATGCCGTAACCGTACGCCGGCAGGCCGACGCTCGCCATCGACTCCATGAAGCAGGCGGCGAGCCGCCCGAGGCCGCCGTTGCCGAGCGCGGCATCGGGCTCCTGCGCCCGCACCTCGGCGAGGTCGACGCCGAGGTGCCCGAGAGCTTCGCGGGCCTGCTCGGTGATGCCGAGGTTGGTCAGCCCATCCATCAGGAGACGCCCGATGAGGAACTCCACCGACAGGTAGTAAACCTGCTTGCTCTTCTGGGCATGGGTGCGGCGCGTCGCGCTCATCCAGCGGTCGACGATGCGGTCGCGGACGGCAAGGGCGAGGGCAAGGAACCAGTCGCGCGAACTGGCGGTCTTGATGTCCTTGCCGACGGCGTAGATCAGCTTGTCAACGATCGCAACGCGCAGTTCTTCGCTGTCACCGAGCAACGGCCGCGTGGCCTGACTCTTCTGGATCGCGGTTTCGGCTTGTTCGGCCTGCAGCATGAAGATCCGTTCTCTTTCGTTCGATAGAGGCGCTTGCTGACGAGGGACTTCGTCGGCGCCGGCGTACGCCCATCAACTTTCGCGCCACTCGCTGCGGCGGCACGATTCGAAGCCGGCAGCGCGGTGCGGCAACATGGCGGCACGGCGCGCAAATGCGCAAGCGCGGGCGTCAAGGTTAAAGATCGCGTTTCGTGAAAGCGATTGAAAAAAGGAAATTCTCGGGCCATCTTGCAAGGCGTACCGGTCCGACGACCGGGTGCACCGAGGATTTTGGCGCTGATCAACACGGGTTTGAACGAGGCCACCGCGCAGCGGCTTCCTCCGCCTGGAGCTTCAAAGGTGGACGGCGGGTTCTCCAAAGGCGAATCGCTTGTTCAGGTTGTGATGGGTTGTCTCGACGATGCCAAGGCCGAAGACACAACCTTGATCGATCTGCACGGAAAAACCTCGATCGCTGATGCGATGATCATCACGACCGGGCGCTCCAGCGTTCACGTCAACGCCATCTCCGATCGCGTGCTGCGCGCGCTGAAGGAGATGGAACTGAACAGGGCGCGGACGGAAGGTCTCGCCAACGGCGACTGGGTGCTGATCGACGCGGGTGACGTGATCATCCACATCTTCCGCCCGGAAGTGCGCCAGTTCTACAATCTCGAAAAGATGTGGGGCGCCGACAGGCCGCTCGGGGTCTGAGCGGCCCGCCGGTCAACGGCGGTGCGGGTGACGCTGGCCTGTATCGGCCGGCAGAAGGCCGGAGCCGAGCGCGACCTCGCCGAGCGTTACCTCGATCGGGCCCAGGCCGCCGGTCGGGCCGCCGGCCTCAGTTTCGATCTGCGCGAATTCGGCGAAAGCCGGGCCAAGAGCGCGCCCGCGCGCAAGGCCGAGGAAGCCTCGGTCCTTCGAACCCTCGCCGCAGGCGGTGACCTCATCCTCTTCGACGAGCGCGGCGCGGTTCACGACAGTCCGAGCTTCGCCGGGCTGATCGGCCGGTCGCGCGACGACGGCAACGCCCGACTGCTCCTCGCCATCGGCGGCGCCGACGGCCTCGATGCCGCCCTGCGCGACGAGGCTCGGGCGCTCGTCGCCTTCGGAGCGATGACTTGGCCGCACCAGCTCGTGCGGATCATGGCTTGCGAGCAGATCTACCGGGCGGTGACGCTGCTCACCGGCCATCCCTACCACCGCGCGTAAGTGCTCAGGTTCGACTGTGAGATTCGCAACGTCAAGCGTCGGCGGCCCCGCCGCAATGCGATGCTCGGGGAAGCATGGCGGAAGCTTGCACACGTCACGCGGGGACGCCGAGTGCCACGACGCAGCCTTCGTCGGGGCGCAGCGCCATCGTGCCGGCGACCTCCTCGCCGCGGCGGTCGAGATGCGTGGTCAGGATGATCCGGCCCGGCTCGATGCCGACCCGCGCCGGCTCGCCGACCAGGTTGAGCACGACGGCGAGGCGACTCGTGCCCTGCGCGCGGGTGAAGCGCAGCACGCCCCCCTCGGCGCGGACATCGGCGATCGCACCGCCGCCCAGCGCCGGCTCGCGGCGGCGCAAGGCCAGCAGTTCGCGGTAAAGGGCGAGGACCGAGGCGGGATCGTGCGTTTCGCTTTCGACGTTCACGATGGCGTGGTCGGTGCCGAGCGGCAGCCAGGGGGTGCCGGTGGTGAAGCCGCCCTTGGGACTGCCGTTCCACGGCATCGGCGTGCGCTCGGGATCGCGGCCCTGGCCGATGCCGGGCTGACGCTTCTCGGCCGGGTCCTGCACCAGCGCCGGCGGGATCGGCACGTCGAGCATGCCGATCTCCTCACCGTAGTAGATGGTCGGCGTGCCCCGCAGCGTCAGCAGCAGGGTGGCGGCAATCCGCGCCTGCGCCGGCCCGATCCGTGTCCCGATCCGCGACTGGTCGTGGTTGGAAAGCACCCAGTTCGGCCAGGCGCCGGGCGGCAGGGCCGCCTCGTATCGCCGGATGATGCCGGCGATGTTGTCGGCCGTCCATTGCGCCTTGATGAGGGTGAAGTTGAAGGGCATCTGCGCCCCGCCCTGCCCGCCGGGGCCGTAGTACGCCACGAGGCGCTCGACCGGCAGGTAGATCTCGCCGATCAGCAACCGGTCGCCGGGATAGCCGTCGAGCAGCCGGCGCATGTCGGCGACGATGCCCATCGTTTCCGGGCGGTCGGCGTCGTAGACCGGCTTGAGCTTGTCGCGGGTGGACATGCCGGGGCGCCAGTCCGGGTTGGGCGGATTGTTGCGGAACTCCGCGTCCTTGATCATGCACCACATCACGTCGACCCGGAACCCATCGACGCCGCGGTCGAGCCAGAAGCGCAGGGCGTCGAACATCGCCGCCTTGACGGCCGGGTTGCGCCAGTTGAGGTCCGGCTGCTCCTTCAGGAAGGAATGGAGGTAGTACTGGCCGGTCGCCTCGTCCCATTCCCAGGCGATGCCGCCGAAGTGGCTGAGCCAGTTGTTGGGCGGGCCGCCGCCCGGTGCCGGATCGCGCCAAACGTACCAGTCGCGCCGGGGATTGCCGCGCGACGAGCGGCTTTCCAGGAACCACGGGTGCTGATTCGACGAATGGTTGGGCACGTAGTCGAGCACCAGGCGCATGCCGCGGCCGTGCACGGCCGCCACCAGCGCGTCGAAGTCGGCGAGGGTGCCGAACAGCGGGTCGACCCCGGTGTAATCCGACACGTCGTAGCCGAAATCGGCCATCGGCGAGGGATAGATCGGCGACAGCCACACCGTGTCTATCGCCAGCGAATGGAGGTGGTCGAGGCGCGAGGTGATCCCCGCCAGGTCGCCGATGCCGTCGCCGGTGCTGTCCTGGTACGAGCGGGGGTAGACCTGATAGATGACCGCGCGCTGCCACCAGTGCTTGAGATCCGACATAGGCATGTGTGTCCCGGCTGTGATCGGTGGGCTGCATGCACGCCGCTGCCGGGCCCGGCAAGGTGGTGCGAGCGAACGGTCGCGGGCCGGCGACCGATGCGGCCAGCCAATGGACGCTGACGAAGCTTTGCCGCAGGAACGCGCCACCTGCCCGGAGCGTGCGCCTTGATCAACGACCTTTGGTACAAGAACGCGATCATCTACTGCCTGCACGTCGGCACCTTTCTCGACGTCAGCGGCGACGGGGTCGGCGATTTCCAGGGCCTGTTGCGCCGGCTCGACTACATCCAGGGCATGGGGGCGACGGCGGTCTGGCTGATGCCGTTCCAAACATCGCCCGGGCGCGACGACGGCTACGACATTTCCGACTACTACAACGTCGACAGCCGCTACGGCACGCTGGGCGACTTCGCCGAGTTCACCCACGGTTGCCGGCAGCGCGGCCTGCGCGTGCTGATCGACCTCGTGGTCAACCACACTTCCGACCAGCACCCGTGGTTCAAGTCGGCGCGCGCCGACCCGCACTCGCCCTACCGCGACTGGTACGTATGGTCGAAGACCAAGCCGGCGCACGCCGACCAGGGCATCGTCTTTCCCGGACACCAGCGCTCGACCTGGACCCGCGACCCGCTCGCCAAGGCCTACTATTTCCACCGCTTCTACGAGTTCCAGCCCGATCTCAACACGGCCAACCCCGACGTCCAGTCCGAGATCCTGAAGATCATGGGCTTCTGGCTGCAGCTCGGCGTCTCGGGGTTCCGCATGGACGCCGTGCCCTTCGTGATCGCCACCAAGGGCGCCGAGGTCGACCGGCCGCAGGAGCGGTACGACATGCTCCGGCTGTTCCGCGAATTCCTGCAGTGGCGCGCCGGCGACGCGGTGATCCTGGGCGAAGCCAACGTGCTGCCCGACAGCGACATGGAGTATTTCGGCAGCTCGGGCGAGCGCCTGCAGATGATGTTCAACTTCCCCGTCAACCAGCGGCTGTTCTACGCCCTGGCGACGGCCGATCCCAAGCCGCTGGCGGAAGCGCTGGTCGCGACGCGGCCGCGCCCGGCGACCGGGCAATGGGGCACTTTCCTGCGCAACCACGACGAACTCGACCTCGGCCGCCTCACCGACGAGCAGCGCGAAGCGGTGTTCGCCGCCTTTGCCCCCGATGAGGACATGCGGCTCTACGGGCGCGGCATCCGGCGCCGCCTCGCGCCGATGCTGAACGGCGACCGCCGCCGCATCGAACTCGCCTATTCGCTGATGCTGACCATGCCCGGCACCCCCGTGATACGCTACGGCGACGAGATCGGCATGGGCGACGATCTCGCCCTGCCCGAGCGCAACTGCGCGCGCACCCCGATGCAGTGGACCAACGAGCCCCACGGCGGCTTCACCGCTGGCACGCCGGCCGGCAGCGTCATCACCGAAGGCGCCTACGGGTACCGCCATTGCAACGTCGCCGACCAGCGCCGCGATCCCAACTCGCTCTTGAACTGGCTGGAGCGCGTGGTGCGGCTGCGCAAGGAGGTGCCGGAGATCGCCTGGGGCGACTTCAGGATCATCGACGTCGACAACCCGGAAGTGTTCGCCCTGCGCTACGATTGGCACAACAATTCCGTGCTGTTCGTGCACAATCTCGGCGACACGCCGCGCGAGGTCGGCTTCAACCCCAACACGGAAACCGGGACCACCGACCTCCTGGTCAACCTGCTCTCGCACGACCACAGTCCGGCCGACGCCGATGGCCGCCATCGCATCCTGCTCGAATCCTACGGCTACCGCTGGTTCCGGGTCGGCGGGCTCGACGCGCTGCTGCGCCGCTCCAGCCTTTGAGGGCGCCGCCGCGATAAGGACAC
Source organism: uncultured Beijerinckiaceae bacterium (assembly GCA_964245015.1). Taxonomy (GTDB): domain Bacteria; phylum Pseudomonadota; class Alphaproteobacteria; order Rhizobiales; family Beijerinckiaceae; genus RH-AL1. The sequence continues at coordinate 13,847 of CAXTMA010000094.1, forward strand.
GTTTTCTCGCTCTCGTCGCGCTCGGAGAATCGCATGGGGCGGGATCGGGCG
>CAXTMA010000095.1:0-13818 GCA_964245015.1 uncultured Beijerinckiaceae bacterium
GTGACGCATCGGATCATCCGGAAACCGCTGCGCACTTTTCGGTCCGATGCTCTAAACCCGGTAGAAGTCGCGATACCACGCAACGAAGCGCTCCACGCCGGTCTCGATCGGCACCTGCGGGCGGTAGCCCGTGAGAGCGGCCATGTCGTCGATGTCGGCGAAGGTCGCGGGCACGTCGCCCGGCTGCATCGGCAGGTCCTCGCGGATCGCCTCGATCCCCGTGGCGCGCTCGATGCAGGCGATCAGGTGGCCGAGTTCGACCGGCGTATTGTTGCCGAGGTTGTGGATGCGATAGGGCGCGCGGCTCGTCGCGGGATCGGGCGCATTGCCGTCCCAGACGGGATCGGGCTCGGCCGGCGTCCGTGCGAGGCGCCACACCATCTCCACGACGTCGTCGATATAGGTGAAGTCGCGCTTCATCCGGCCGTGATTGAACACGCGGATCGGTTGGCGCGCCAGGATCGCCTTCGTGAACAGGAACAGCGCCATGTCGGGTCGCCCCCAGGGGCCGTAGACGGTGAAGAAGCGCAGTCCCGTGGTCGGCAGGCGGTACAGGTGGCTGTAGCTGTGCGCCATCAGCTCGTTCGCCTTCTTGGTGGCGGCATAGAAGCTGACGGGATGGTCGACGTTGCCGTGCACGGAGAAGGGCATCGCCGTGACCGCCCCGTAGACCGAGGACGACGAGGCGTAGAGCAGATGGGCGACGCCGTGATGGCGGCAGGCTTCCAGGATGTTGAGGAAGCCGTCGAGGTTGCTCGATACGTAGGCTCGCGGGTTCTCCAAGGAATGGCGCACGCCGGCCTGTGCGGCGAGGTTGACCACGGTCGCGAAGCCGTGCGTGCGAAACAGCTCGTCGATGGCAGACGCGTCGGCGAGGTCGCAGCGAACGAAGCGGAAGGCCTGGCCGGCGAGGCGGTCGAGACGCGCCTGCTTCAGCGCCGGATCATAGTAGCTGTTGAGATTGTCGAGACCGACGACGGCGAAACCCTCGCGCAGGAAACGTTGCGCGACGGCGCTGCCGATGAAGCCGGCCACGCCGGTGACGAGAACGGGTGCCATCCCCTGCCGTGATCCTCCGGCTTGCGGCCCTCGCGGGGCTCGCAGCTATTGGCTATCACGAGCGCGGACGACGCGCAGCCCCGCAGGCCAAGCCAGGAGTTCCGCGTGACCCGCGCCGGCCGGTCACCTCTCCGGCCAACCACCGCGGCGGCGGCAGGCGCTCAGGCCAACGCGTCCACGCCGCCCACCCTCGTCCTTGCCGGCACGGCACGGGCATTCCGGCCCTTGCCGGCCAGCAGGCGCAGGCGACGCAGGCAGAGGCCGAGCGTGCGCGTGTCATCCGAGTTGGCCGGAGGCGCCGCACGCTCCGTCCACAGCTGGATCCAGGTGGTGGCGATTGGCGTCACCGCCCGCTCGCCGAGGTCCAGCCCGATCCAGACCGGCTCGGCGTCGCGCAGTTGCAGGCTCGTTGCCCGGTCCCCGTGAACGAGGCCGATCTCGCAGGGCTGCCGGGCATCGGCGTTGATGAGGTGCAGGAACAGTTCGATACGCGACACGTCCGGCCCGAGCCGCAGGCCGACGAAGGCGCGCGTGCCCCGGCTCCACACGTGATCGGGTTCCATGTGGTGGAAGCCGGACAGGTCGATACCCCCGCGAAACAGGCTGCCGCCGGCGACCCAGTCGAGATCGGCGTCGAGGATGGGCAGATCGCCATCGAGCGGCGGCGCGCCGGGCTGTTCGATCCAGTTCCGCAGCGGCAGCGCGGCCGCTTCCCGCCAGAACCGGCAGTCGCGCAGAAGGTCGGCCAAGCGCAGGCGGGTCGGGAAGCCATCCACGTCGTCGGCGTCGCCGATGAGGTGCTCCGCCTGATCCGGCACCCGGTCGGCGAGCAGAAGCAGTCCGGCGGCCAGGAAATGCCGCGGCATCAGGTGCTCCATCACCCGCCAGAATTCGAGATCGTGGAGGGGTTCCATCGCGCGCAGGCGATCGCGCGCGGCGGCATCGCCGGACAGGATGGCATCGGCCACCAGCGAGAACCTCACGCAGGCCCAGTAGACCGCCCGGCCCTCGCGGCCGGCGAAGTAGCGTCCCAACGCCCGTTGCAGACCCATGGCGCTGAAGATGCCGAAGACCACCTCGGCGACGTAGCGACAAAGGTCTTCGCGCGTCTTGCCCATGATGATCTCGGGATCGAGCGCCAGCACCCCGCGATCGAGATAGGCGAACGAGCGGCGCGCCTTGGCCAGCTTCGCGCTCCACTCGTCGTCGGCTGGAAAAGCGCGCGCTTCGGCAAGGGGCCGGCTGCCAACGGCGAGCGCGCGTTCCCCCAGCAGCTTCCTGTGGTGTGCCGCGAAGCGGACCAGGGCCTGCGCATAGGAGGCACAGGTCCACCTCCTGGCATGCCGCCGACCCTTGACACCCATCGCGATCATTCCCTCTGGATCGTCGAGCAGCCGAACCAAGGCGTCGCGAAGATCCGGGCTCGATACGTCGGGCGGCAGCTTGAGGGCGGCCTCGGCGGGAAGCTCGCCGTAGCAGCCGCTATCGAGGACCACCACCGGACGACCGGTTTCGAGCTGCTCGGTAAGCGAGGCGGATGAAGCCTCCGTATTGGGCCTGCGCAGGTTGATGAATACGTCGGCCAGCTCCATGAGCTGGCCCAGCCGGGCTTCGGAGATATCGGTTTCGAAGCGGACAACCTCCTCGAGGCGATGAAAGGCGATGAGGTCGCGCAGCTTCTGAAAATGAGTTTCGCAACCGACGAAACCGGCCACCGTGTAGCGCAGCCGGTCGCGCAGGCGCGGCGAGGCGGCGATGGCCGAGACCACCAGATCGATCGCCTTGCCCGACTGTATGTGCCCGAACGATACCGCATGGAGGAGCCGCTTGGCACAAAGCTCGCGCCGCCAGGCCGCGTCGTTCTTTTCGTCCGGGACCCGCTTCTGGCCGGACGGCATGCCAAGGCGCAGCACAGGTCCGCGGAAGCCTTGCGTCGCGTAGTCTTGCGAGAAAGCGGAGTGGACGACGAGTGCCGACGCAAGATCGAACAGCAGGTTGCCGAGTGGTTGGAGGACGCTGTATTCGCTGTCCCAAGGGCTATAGCGGATCTGGCCGGTCCGGTTCGTGATGCGGGAGCGCCTGAGGTGATCCTCCGCCGAGCCGTCCCCGTAGCTGGTCAACAATGCCGCATAGGACGCGAAGCCGCCGCCACCGCGCAGCGAGCGATCGGCGAGGTAATGCTGGTAAACGTAGTCGTGGCTGATCACCACGCCGGGATTGGTGGAAAGAAGGTCGAAGATCGCCTCGTGGTGGTCGCGGTTGTTGCCGATGTTGTAGATGACGACATCGAACAGGCCAAGCATCGGTCGGACCTCGGCGGCGCTGCCGATGCGCAGGGATCGATGCCGGGTGCGGTAGAGATCGCGATGGGGAGGATGGAGGATCGTCAGGTCGATCGGCTCGGACTCGATCGAAGAAGGGAAATGCTGAGTCACGGCCTGCGAAAAACTGCCGACCCCCGATGCCGGCGTCATCGGCGAGATCCATGCGATACGAAACGTCATTTCGACCCCATCAGCTCCGATTTGACTGCAGCGTCGACCCGGCCGGCCCATCCTCGCCCGACCTCATCGCCGCCCGACGCGATCGCGCCGGTCAGCGCCCGCGATCGGGACCTGCCGTCCTGATCCGCGAAACCGGCCAGATCCGCGAAACCGGCGTGGGACGTCGCGGAACGGCCGCTGCCACCTCGTCCGTATTGGGCGAGGTAGTCCCGCAGATCGAGGGTGCGACCGGGAAAGATCTCGTCATCGATCCAGTCCGTGTCCGTCCAAGTCAGGCCCAGCCTCTGCGCAACCCTGGGAAAGACCGGCATGCGCCAGCGCCATTGCGGCTCATGCGGCGGCACGGCCGACAACCTGTGCTCGACCTCCTCTTCGTCGATGCCGAGCCGCGGCAGGATGGCACGGAGCAAGCGAAGATAATATTGACGGCCGGCATGATCGGGAACGAGGAAGAGGCGGTGCGCGCGATAGTTTTGGAGGATGTAATCCGACATCGCCGGGGCGATGCCATGCCGCCGCTCCGCGGCGCGTAAGTGAGCCGTTGATGCCTTGAACACGGCGTCGATGTCGGCATCATCGGGGAAGGTGGCGATCACCTCGTCGCAGAACGCCTCGAAGCTCCCGACGTGGTTTGCCGCCCGCTTCACGAGGCCGGGATAGTGCCAGCGGAAACAGCCGTTGAAGACACCCTTGATCGCTCCGGGGAAGTAGCCGTGCCATTCCATCCACGCGAAGCATATCGTCGGAATGCCGCGCCTCTCGCAGGCCTCGACGAGGTCGGACGTATTGTACCCGACCTTGTTCTCGATGGGTGAGAAGAGAACGGCATCGAAGCGGTCGAGGGACGAATAGGGGAACGCCGTGCCGGAACCGATCAGCTCGAAATTCACGATCAGGGTGCATTCGAAGCGATCGGCAAAGGCCTGCCGCAGGTAGTCGCGCAGAACCAGGGCGTGGCAGCCACCGTAGAGTAAAATCCTGGTCAATTCGGCCCCGCCGGCTTCAACTGCAGTATGTCTCGCATATCATTTTCCGAGATGTCAAACGGACATCCGGATTGACCAATGGTAAGCTCTCACCTTCGGATCTTGACCTTGCGGCAACTTGCATTCGATCGACTTGACAGCACGCCTGTTGCAAAGAACACTTCCGCCGACTTGCCGATTCGCGATCGGGCGCCTTTGCGGAGCTTCAACCGCGGCGGCCTATGAGGGTGGACCATTGATGCTTCACCCTGACGCGACGATGCGACCGGCCGGACGATGCGATCCTTGCCTTGGGAGAACGCCCGATGACTCCGGTCCTCGTTTTTGGTTGCGCGGCGGAGGAAAAGCTCGGCACCCGCGACCGAATCCTGCACGAGAACGTCGAGGCTGCCCTCACGGCCTTCGGACCGATCGACTCGCGAAGGCTCGACGACGTCGGCCCGGACAGGTCGATGCCGGCGATGACGCGAACGGGCCTCGCGCGGATCGGGGTCGACGAGCAGGTGCTCGCGGTGGGGCGATGCGCTCACCTCGCCCTTGCCGACTGCCTCAAATGCACGTTGCTCGCCGGGCATCTCGACCTCGAAGGCGATCAGGACCGGGAACGATCACATGTCGAGGCGATCAATGGTTGGATCTGGTCCTGCCTCAACACCCGCAGGGCCGTGGTTCTCGGACGGCGGGCGTGGCAGGCCGCGCAACTGCTCCCCTTTTCCGATCGCCGCTACCATGCGATGCCGCCGCTGCGCTGGATACGGCAGGACGATTTCCTGGATCCGCAGAAGCTGCTCATCATCAATCATGAAGAAGATGGAGCGGCCGCAGCCGAACTGCAGGCGGCGCTCGCCGGCTATGCCCGCATCGAGGTGATCGATCGATGCGAGACCAGCGCGGACCGGCCGATCGACTTCGTTCACCTTGATGCCGCCTACCACGTCCACGTGGGTGGACACACGATGGCGGCCGACGAGCCCCGTCTGGTCGAGGGATGGGTCAATCGCATCCCGGTCCTGCGCTACCGATCGCGGCGCAGCATTCCGGTCCGATCGCCAAGAGGTGAGGTGCTCGATGTCCACCACGGATCGAACGGCTTCCACTGCGGCAGTCCGGGCGAGGTCCTCGCCACCTATGATGATCTGCGTTCCGACCGGGTCTTGCGCGGCAAGATCATCGACGCCGGCCTGAAGTCGGTCGCGCCGCTCGTCGCAGGCTGGCGCGCCGTCGCCGGCGACCTCCTGAGCGGCTGAGCGCAAGAGCTTGGGACCGAAAAGTGTGCAGCGGTTTTCGGGTGCATCCGATGCGCCACAGCAGGTCCGAGCATCGAACCGGATCCGTTATCCGGTCCGATGCTCCAGCGGACTCAGGCAAGGGTGTCGGGACGCGCGACCGGAAGTTCGGACGGCACCCTCAAGCGAGTCTGCGCGGAGCGGCGGTCGTAGAAGGGACTGAAGGCCTGGTCGATCAGCGTCCTGGTCCCATGTCGTTCCTGCAGCTTGGCGATATCGTTTTTCAGCCGTTCCCGGTTCCCGCCCGTTTCGTCGCTGCCGCGCGACGTCGATTCGTGGTGCCGCAGCGTGGCGAAGGGTGTCCAAACCGTCCGGTATCCGACGGACCGGGCGCGCACGCAGAAGTCGATGTCGTTGTAGGCGATGGGAAAGGCGACTTCGTCGAAGCCGCCGACAGCCTCGAAGCATCGCCGCGTCACCAGCATGCACGCGCCCGTGACCGCACTCATGGTCTGCCTGACGGCAAGGCGGCCCATCGGGCCGGGCTCGGAGGATGCACTTTCCACGAACCAATGCCCGGCCGCCTCGCCCAGGCCGACGATGACGCCGGCATGCTGGATCCGTCCGTCGGGATAGAGCAGCTTGGCACCGACGATCCCGGTGCCGGGGAAGGACAAGCATTCGACCATCTCCGCCAGCCAGTCGGGCTCGATGATCTCGATGTCGTTGTTGAGGAAAAGAAGAACATCACCGCTGGCGTGCCGGACCCCACGGTTACACATGCGGGAGAAGTTGAAGCGTTCCGGCACCACTTCGGCGAAGAAACTTCTGCTTCGGTGCGCCTCGTAGAACGCCAGCACCTCGGGATCCTGCGATCCGTTGTCGGGCACGATGATCTCGATGTCGGCATAGTGCGTCCGATCGAGAAGATCCGTCACCACGCGGGTGATCAGGGCCAGGCTGTCGCGGTTGGGGATCACCACCGACACCAGCGGCCGGGCGGCGCCGGCGAAGCGGACCCTGTGCAGGTTCGGCAGCAGGGTGGCAGGTTGGACATCCACGTCGTGCCCTGCCCCGCCATAGGATCCGGCCAGGGCCCGGCGGGCGTTGTTGACCGATCGGTCGCGGTGGAGGGTCGAGTAGCTGTCCTCGCCGCGCCGCCATCGGTAGGCGAGGTAGGGAATGTGCACGACGCTGCCGGGCGTCGTCCCCGCGAGGTAGCGCAGGACGAGATCGTAGTCCTGCGAACCTTCGCGGTCGGGCGCGAGGCTGCCGAGCTCGATCACGCGCCCGCGGCGAAACACCGAGAAGTGGTTGATGTAGTTCACCCCCGACAGGAGGACGGGATCGAACGCCGGCTTGCAGAGCGAGCCGAGGATGGTCATCCCCGCGTCGCAGATCAGCTCATCGGTGTAGAAGAACGACGCGTCGGGGTGATCGGCGACCGCCTTGGCGATGATCGGGATCGCGCCGGTCACGAAGGCATCGTCGTGATCGATGAAGGACACCCATTCGCCGCGCGCGGCGGCGATGCCGGCGTTGGTCGCAGCCGCGATGCCGCCGTTGCGCGCCATGGTGACGACGCGGACGCCCGGCCTCGTCGCGGCTTGCGCCAGCGCCGCCACCGTCGCCTCGCTGCGGGATCCGTCGTCGGCCAGAACGAGTTCGGCATAGGCCGCCTGTTCCGACGCGAAGGAGTCGACGAGATCGCCGAGGTAGGCGGGCGGCGTTTCGTAGACCGGCGTCACGAAGGAAATCAGCGGCCGTTCAATCCGAGACGCCCAGCGCTGCTCCATCGCGGCCCGGACCGGCATGACCCACGTCGCCTGCGCGGCGATGATGCGCCTGAGCAGGTCGCCCTCGACCTGCTGTTCGCGGACACCCTCGCCCTGCGCCACGCCCGAGAGGAACTTGCGGATGCGTCCCACATTGCTGCGCAGCAGCTCCATCCTGCTGCGGTTGCGGCTCCCCGTGAAGGCCTTTACATTCTGGTAGCGCAGGTTGAACAGGTAGTGCAGCGCCGCGACCGGCACCGGCCGCACGCTCTCGAACATCACGCTGCGGAACGTTGCGCCTTTACAAGGCAGACGGATGCGGATCCGCTTCACGGAGCCGAGCGTGGTCGGCGGCAGATGGTAGAAGCCTAAGGGAAACATCAGCAAGGACACGGTCGAACTTTCCTCGAAGCCGCGGCCGAGGTCGCAGTCGAAGGTGATGTGCGACGGCGCCCGCCCGCCTTGCACCTGCACCAACATGCAGAAGAACGCCTTCAGGTTCCTGGGCGGGGCAACAACGAGGGCACCCTGGTCATCGAGATTGCGCCATGTTGTCGGCGACAGTCGTTCGATGCCGATATGCTCGATCAGCCGGATAAGGCGCATGCTTGATCCCGCCACCTGCAAGCCGCGGTTCACCGCCGCCATTCCCGGTCCTCGACGGTCGGTTGATGGCCACCGCCGCCGCGATCGCGGACCCCTCGCCGGCGATGCCTCGAGCCGAGCGGGTTCGCGGCGTCCCCGTAGCATCTTCCCGCAATCGCGCCTATGTCTCGGGACCGATTTTTCTCCGAGGCGCGTCGTGACGATCAGCGTTCCCAACTCCTTTCGCCTCGGCCCGGATGAACGCGGCCGCTTCGGTCTGTTTGGCGGCCGCTTCGTGGCGGAAACGCTGATGCCCCTGATCCTCGATCTCGAACGCCACTACGAGGCGACGAAAAGCGACCCTAAGTTTCAGGCCGAGTTCAACGGCCTGCTCCGGCACTACGTCGGGCGCCCCAGCCCGCTGTACCACGCCGAGCGCCTGACCGAGCACCTGCGGGAGAAGGCGGGCGCGGCCGGCAAGCCGGGCGGCGCCAAGATCTACTTCAAGCGCGAAGAGCTCAATCACACCGGCGCGCATAAGATCAACAACGTGCTCGGGCAGATCCTGCTGGCGCGGCGCATGGGCAAGACCCGCATCATCGCCGAAACCGGCGCCGGCCAGCACGGCGTCGCCACCGCCACCGCCTGCGCCCGCTTCGGGCTGGAATGCGTGGTGTTCATGGGCGCGGTCGACGTCGAGCGGCAGAAGCCCAACGTGTACCGCATGAACATGCTCGGCGCGAAGGTCGTGGCCGTGCAATCGGGTGCCCGCACGCTCAAGGACGCGATGAACGAGGCGATGCGCGACTGGGTCGCCAACGTCGACGACACCTTCTACTGCATCGGCACAGCCGCCGGCATGCATCCCTATCCCGCCATGGTGCGCGACTTCCAGTGCATCATCGGGGAGGAGACCAAGGCGCAGATGCACGAGGCCGAGGGGCGGCTGCCCGACTCGATCTTCGCCTGCATCGGCGGCGGTTCCAACGCGATCGGCATCTTCCACCCCTTCCTCGATGACCCGGGCGTCGAGATCTTCGGGGTGGAGGCGGCCGGCTACGGCCTCGACAAGAAGCACGCCGCCTCGCTCGCCGGCGGCCGTCCCGGCGTGCTGCATGGCAACCGCACCTACCTGCTGATGGACGAGCACGGGCAGATCGAGGAAGGGCACTCGATCTCGGCCGGGCTCGACTATCCCGGCATCGGGCCGGAGCACGCCTGGCTGCGCGACACCGGCCGCGTCACCTACCTGTCGGCCACCGACGACGAGGCGCTCGCCGCCTTCCACCTCTGCGCCCGGCTTGAGGGCATCATTCCCGCCCTGGAGCCGGCGCATGCGCTGGCCCGCGTCTTCGACGTCGCGCAGGATCGGCCGCGCGACCATCTGATGGTGGTGAACATTTCCGGCCGCGGCGACAAGGACCTCGCGACCGTCGCCGCGCACGGGTCAGGTCAGGCGATCGGCGACATGACGTGATCGCCCGGCCGGCAGGCAATGACGCTCAGCGGCGCCCTCCGGCGCTTCGGCTGTCGGCGAGGCACTGGCGGCGGGCCACCGTGTAGACGGCGTCGCGCCCGAGCACATGGGCGTGATGCTCGGCCCCGGCGAACAGGCCGGCGATCGCGGAATCCAGGAAGTTGAGACCGCCGGCATAGGCACCGAAGGCCGGCATGATGCAGCGCAGGCCATCGGCGACGAAACAGCGGCGCCGCAGCGCCCCGCCCGCGCGACCGCCGACGATGGCCACGGGATGAAGATGCCCGGCGATCTCGCCGTCGCAGGGCGACACGCCCGGTTCGTGGCGGAAGCGGATGTGTCCCACGCACCAGTCGGCGGCGTGGTCGCCGTCGAGCCTCGCCGCGTCGGACCCGACCGGTGGTTCGGGATCGTGGTTGCCGGCGATCCACAACCAGTCGCGGCCGACCTGCATCGCGCGCAACGCCGCCGCATCATGGGGCAGCAGCCGCGCCGGACCGCCGTTGTCGTGAAAGGAGTCGCCCAGCGCCACCACCCGGCGGGGCGCGAGCCGCGCCACCACGGAGGCGAGGCGCATCAGCGTCGCCGCCGTATCGTAGGGTGGCAGGAAGACCCGGCGCCGGGCGTAGGACGAGCCTTTTTCGAGGTGAAGGTCGGCAACGACCATCAGGTGCTCGTCCGGCCAGTACAGCACTCCCGAGGGATCGGCGATGAAGGCGGAGCCGTGCAGCCGCATCACCTTGTCACCGCGAAGCGTCTCGCCGGCACGCATCGATCCGGCCAGCGCGCCGGCGGCTCGCATCTTCGAGGCTTGCGGGTTGGGAACCTGAACCGTCATGGGGCGGGTTAGAACAGATTCGCGCCCGGCCGGCAGCCCAGATGGCCGGGTCGATTCGCCGCGTCGGCACCTGCAAGCGGCTTCACCCCGCGCGAGGGTCGCCGTCGCCGGGGGTCGTCCCCCGAAAGCCGCCGAGCGTGCCGTCGCGCACCAGCACGCTGCCGTCCGGCCGCTTGATGACGACCGGCTCGTCGTCGCGCAGGATGGCGAGATTGCTTCGCGTGAGCACGATGGCCTCGACTTTACGCACGGCATCCGCATCGTCCGACGCCTCGAACTGCTCCTGAGGGAGCTGGTCGATCTTCACCGAATAGTGCTCAGCCATTGCGACCCCGAGACCTGAAAGCGACGGAGATAAGCGGCGAAGCCGGCAGGGGTTGCGCAGGCAGCCGCACGCCCAACCGCACGCCCAACCGCACGCCCTTGCGGCGGACCCGCCCAGCGTGCAGGTGAGGGCTCGGCCGAGCGGGCACCGGCGCGGGGAACGACGTGAGCACCTATTCGTGGATCCTGGTCGTGCACCTTGCGGCGATCTCGGTGTGGATCGGCGGCATGCTGGCCAACGACCTCGCACTGCTCGCCGTGCCCAGCGGCGGGCCGCCGCCGGCAAACCGGGCGATGCGGCGCTGGAACTCCATGGTGACCACGCCGGCGATGGTTCTCACCTGGATCGCCGGCGCCACCATGGCGATCCTGGGCGGGTGGTACGTGATGGGCTGGCTGTGGGCCAAGCTCGCCCTCGTGCTGGGCCTCACCGCCCTGCACGGGGCGCAGACGGCCAAGCTTCGCCGCCTCGCCGAGGGCCGGCGCCCGCCGGCCTGGATGCAGGTTTCCTCGCTCATCATCGTGGGTGCCATCCCGGTGATCGCCACGCTGGCCGTCGCCAAGCCCTTCTGAGGCCGCCTCACCGTTCGCGCAGCAGGAGCACGCTTTTGCAGATCAGGCCGGCGAGGATGCAGCCTCGCGTGACGAGCCGGTCGCCATCGAGCTTCAGCGTGCCGGCGTATTCGCGGCCGTCCTCGGGATTGTGCGCCGAGCCCGACCAGGTGTCGTCGGCGACCTGCCGCATATCGTAGAGCACGCGATCGCCGACCCGCGCGGGACCGCCGGGGTCTTTCAACCAGACAACGAAGCCGCACAGGGCTGGGCCGCAGGTCGCGATGCGGATGCCGCCGAGGCCGTCCTCACGGTTCCACCTGCCGACCGGGTCAGCCGCGGGTGTCGCCGTGGCGACGGAGGCGGCCGACAGGGCGAGGCCGGCCAGAGCAAGCAACGGCAGACAGCGACGCATCGGGACCCTCCCGCCCGGCGCTCGGAGCCACGTGCCGGCGCTCCCAATAGGCCGGCGCGCGGGTGTTGCGAAACAAGGTTCCGCGAAAGAAGAGGTGCCGTGGCCTTCCTGCCGATCTCGTCCCACCCCGCGCCGACGGACGGTAGGCTCGTGGGTGCAGGCTCGGTCGATCAGGCGGAAAACGCCGGGGATCTAAAGCCGGCCTGCCGGGGGCCTCACCGCCGGCGAAGTCGAAGCTTCGGCAAGGTGCTTGCCCTTCGCCAAGAGGCCGGGTTGGTCCCTTGACCCTTCGGTCCCTCGGCCTCGCCGAGCGTCGGGTTGCCGAGGCCGGCGGACTCGGCCGAGAGCGACGTCGAACCCGCGTCCTCATGCCATTGCAACGCGGTCACGGCTCAGGGCAGCAGGTCGAGGAAGTTGCGGCTGATCGGGGAACGCACGCCCTTCGCCGTCCCCAGCGCGAGGCGTGCCACCGGGGCCGGTCCCTCGATCTCCCGGTAGATCACGCCGGGCAGCCTGATCTGGGTGATGGAGGCCGGCACCACCGAAACGCCGAGGTGGGCGGCGACGAGGTTGACGGTGGAGGTGACGCGCTGCGCTTCCTGTACCGCATCCGGCGTGAAGCCGCAGGCGCGGCAGGCGGCGAAGATCTCGTCGCGCAGGCTCGGGCCGATCTCGCGCGGGAACAGGATGAAGCGCTCGCGCGCGATCTCGCGCAGATGCAGCTTCGCGCCTTCGCCGGCGGCGGCGAGACGGTGGTTGGCCGGCAGCGCGATCACCATCGGCTCGTCGGGCAGCAGCCGCAGGTGGATCCCTTCGGGAACATCGGCGGCGGGACGGACGAAGGCGGCATCGAGGTCGCCGCGCGCCAGCCGCTGGTAGAGAAGCGTGGTGTTGAGTTCGTCCAGCGACAGGTTCACGGCCGGCCAGCGGTCGTGGAAAGCATCCACCGTCGAGCTGATCAGGGGATTGAAGGCGGCCGACGGCGTGAAGCCGAGGAGCAGCCGGCCGGTTTCGCCGCGATGGGCACGCGCCGCCGCGATCTTGGCCCGCTCGGCGGCCGCGACGGCAAGGCGCGCTTCCTGGAGAAAGGCGGCACCGGCGACGGTCAGTTCGGCCCCGTGCGGCACCCGGTGGAACAGTTGCACGCCGAGTTCGTCCTCCAGCGAACGGATCTGCTGGGACAGCGGCGGCTGCGCGATGCCGAGCTTGGCGGCGGCGCGCGTGAAGTTGCCTTCGTCGCTCACCGCCAGGAAGTATCGGAGATGCCGCAGTTCCACCGAATGCGCTCTCCGCAGTGGGGGCGAACGTCCGATCCCCGTCCGACCGGTGCCGGGCGGGAATCGATCGGATCAGTTGCGGCTGGACAGGCCGCCGACCGGGCCGCCCGTGGCGGTGCCGGCCCCGTTGAAGCCGACGCCGTAGGACACGTTGGACTGGGGGGTGCCGAACGACTGCGACACCTGGGCCAGCGGGCGGCCATAGGCATCGTTGTTCCAGGACGCGGCCGAGGCGCCGGCGGTGCTGAGCACGAGGGCGGCAGCAGCTGTCAGAAGAATGTTTCGCATGGTTGATCTCCTTCGTTGGTAGACGGGAGATAGGACCGACCTCTCCATCATTCTAATATATGGATAACGCATTCATCATACGTGATGGGTATCGCATCCGACCCGCTTCGCGCTGCTGGCGTCGCGCGCTATCGCATTGCTTCCTCGATCAGCTCCGCCTCGGCTTCGGCCAGGATGTCCTCGCGGCCCTCGCCGTTGATGCGCTCGCGGCCGGCTTCCAGCATGATCGGCACGGCGAGCGGCGAGATACGGTCGAGGGACTTGTGCAGGATGCGCCCGCGGATGCGCTCCAGCATCGCCCCAAGGCGGACGATGTCGAGCAGGCCCGTCGCGGCGTCGAGGCGGGCCGCCTCCAAGAGGATGTGGTCGGGCTCGTGGCGGCGCAGCACGTCGTAGACGAGGTCGGTCGAGACGGTCATCTGCCGCGCGTTCTTGACCCGGCCGGGGAAGTTGCGCTCGATCAGGCCGGAGATGATGGCGTTCTGCCGGAAGGTGCGCTTCATCAGGTGCGA
>CAXTMA010000096.1:0-13521 GCA_964245015.1 uncultured Beijerinckiaceae bacterium
GCCACGGCGTGCTGATCGGCGCCGGCGCCAAGATCCTCGGCAACATCGAGGTCGGCCATTGCGCCCGCATCGCCGCCGGCTCCGTGGTGCTGCACCCCGTGCCCAACAACAAGACCGTGGCCGGCGTGCCGGCCCGCATCGTGGGCGAGGCCGGCTGCGCCGAGCCGGCCCGGACCATGGACCAGATCCTCGCCGCCAAGCCGACGCTGGAAGCGCTGCAGGGCCGGGTGGTGATCGAGCCGGGACGGTAGCGCGAACGGCGGCCGCGCCTTGGCTTCGAGCAGGCGCACGGTGGACCACATCCGCGAGCAGGCGGCCGGCGCCGGCACGGTCACGACGCGCCCGATGTTCGGCGAATACGCGCTGTACTGCGACGGCAGGCTCGTCGCCCTGATCTGCGACGACCGGCTGTTCCTCAAGCCGACCGCCGCCGGGCGCCGACTTCTCGATCCGGTTGAGGAGGCACCGCCCTACCCCGGCGCCAAGCCCTTCCTCGTGGTTTCGGCGGAGCTTTGGGATGAGGCCGACCGGCTGGCCGAGCTGGTCCGGGCCTCGGCCGCCGAGCTGCCCCCGCCTAAAACCAAACGTCGCTGTTGAAGGATCCCGACCCATGGCCGCCAGCGGCTTGCCGTTCGACGACATCCGCGAACTCCTCGCCCTGCTGCCGGACGCCTCCGCCCAGGCGGAGCAGGACGTGCGGGAGCGTCAGGCGAGCCTGACGAAGCCGCCGGGATCGCTCGGCCGGCTCGACGAGGCGGTGGTGTTCCTCGCTCGCTGGCAGAACAAGGGGCTGCCGACGATCGACCGGCCGCAGGTCGCCATCTTCGCCGGCAATCACGGCGTGGTCGCGCGCGGCGTCTCCGCCTACCCCGCCTCCGTCACCCGCGCGATGCTGGAAAACTTCGCCGCCGGCGGTGCCGCGGTGAACCAGATCTGCGCAACCTACGGGCTCGGCCTCAAGGTGTTCGAACTCGCGCTGGACCTCCCCACCGCCGACATCTCGCGGGAGCCGGCGATGGATGAGGCCGGCTGCGCGGGCACCATCGCCTTCGGCATGGAAGCGGTCGCCGGCGAGGCCGACGTGCTGGCCTTGGGCGAGATGGGCATCGGCAACACCACGGTCGCAGCGGCAATCTTCTGCGCGCTCTTCGGCGGCACGGCGGCCGATTGGGTCGGGCGCGGCACCGGGGTGGACGAGGCCGGGCTCGCCCGCAAGGTCGCGGTGGTAGAGGAAGCGCTTGCCTGTCATGCCGGCAACCTGCGCGATCCGCTCGAAGTGCTGCGACGGCTGGGCGGGCGCGAGGTGGCAGCGCTGGTCGGCGCGATCCTCGCCGCGCGGCTGCAGCGCGTGCCGGTGATCCTGGATGGCTTCGTGGTCACGGCTGCCGCCGCCATCCTGCACGCCCTCGATCCCGGCGCGATCGACCACTGTCTCGCCGGCCATGTTTCGGCCGAGCAGGCTCATCGCGCAGCCCTGCAGCGGCTCGGCAAGGCGCCGCTGCTCGATCTGGGCATGCGGCTCGGCGAAGGATCGGGCGCGGCGCTGGCGCTGGGATTGCTTAAGGCCGCCGTCGCCTGCACCCGCGACATGGCGACCTTCGCGCAAGCGGGCGTGGCCGGGCCGGTGGGGCCGTAGACCCCTCCGGCCGAACCCACGCCGGCGCGTTCACGCCGAGCGCCGGTTTAGAGCATCGGACCGAAAAGTGCGCAGCGGTGTTCGGACAAATCCGATGCGGCACAACGACTTAGAGCATCGGACCGGACTCGGTTCAGGGTCCGATGCTCTAGCGACCGCCGCCGAAGCCGGGCAAGCCGCCCGAAGGACCGCCGGTTGCCGTCTGCTTGGCGTCCGGCGCGAGTTCCTGAGCCACGCCGGGCTCGTGTTGCGCGTCCAGACTGCGGCGCAGCACCGTGCCACCGGGACCCTGGTAGCCATCATAGGTGCCTCTGGGCGGGATCTGAGCGGCGCCAGCATTGAAGCCGCCCCCGTCCTCGCTCACGGAGCGGCCGGAGTAGGGCGCGGCATAGCCGACGTAAGCTCGCGGCACGCCGGCCCGCGCGACGATGCGGTGGCGGTGGTGGAGCGGCTTGGCCGAGGCGGCCGGCGCCACGGCCAGGATGCACGCCGAAGCGAGCAGAAACGTGTGGGCGGTTCTCATGGATCGTCCTTGGGTTGGGCACCGAACCTGAGCTTCCCGGGGACGTGTCCGGCAGCCTTCGGGCTCCCACCTTATGTAGGGAGCGCACCGCGCCGCCGCCGCCCGACCGCCGCCCGGCGCGACGCTTTGCGTGTCACAGCTCGGTGAGGCCGCGCCGGGCGTGCCGCGCGTCAGCGCTGGCCGGCGGCGCCTTCGCCGGTGACGAGGCGGCGGGCGTCCTCGTGCATGGCCGCGCGCGAGGCGTCGTCGAGGTAGGGCATGTGGCCGCCGCCGTAGACGGCGAGGCGAAGGCGCGACGGATCGCCGTAGGCCGGCAGCTGATCGATCAGCATCTTCGAGACGTAGTAGGGCGTGACCTGATCGGTGACGCCATGCATGACCAGGGCGTGGAAGTTCGGGTCGAGGGAGAGCAGCGTGGCGAGGTCGCCCACCGCCTCGGCGGGGCGACGTCCGGTGTTCCACTCCCAATGGCCGTTGACCTGCATGTTGAGGATCTCGTAGCGGGCCTGCACCGGCCACATCAGCCGCCCCGCGGTGAGCTGCGCCATGGCGGTCGCCATCGGCACCTTCAGCGCATCCAGGATCGGATCCTCGTGTCGGCTGACCGCGTCGTAGGGATTGGGATCGTAGCCCGTGACGTTGGTGTCGTAGCTCGAGGCGATGCGTCCCTCGTCGCGGTTCTTTTCGCGGGTCAGGGCGGAGGCGTCGACCCGCCCGCCAAGCCGCTGCACGAACTTGAGGTCGAGGCCGGTGAAGCCGGCCACCGCCGCGCTCATCCGTCGGATCGCGGCCGGATCGCGACGGCCGCGATAAAGGTCGACGAGGTAGGGACCGGAAGCGTAGCTTTCGACGCTGGCCAGTTCGCCGCGCGGGTCGGGACCTTTCAGTCCCTTGGCGGCGGCGACGAGCGAGGGCAGATGGGCGGCGGTGACGGCCGGATTGTCGTCCGACCAGAACCAGCCGAAGTCGAGCACCGGCGACACCATCACGAGGCCGTCGACGCCGATGCCGTCGGCGTCCTCCAGCTTGCGGGCGAGCTTGGGCGCTCGGAACCCGCCGTAGCTTTCGCCCAGGATGAACTTCGGGCTGCCGAGGCGGCCGTTGGCGACAAGCCACTTGCGCACAACCGTCGCCAGCGAGCCGATGTCGCCGTCCACCGAATAGAACGACTTGGCGGTATCGTCGCCCTTGCCCAGCGAGCGGCTGTAGCCGGTGCCGAGAGGGTCGATGAAGAGGAGATCGGTGAAATCGAGCCAGGTGTCGGCATTGTCCACGACCTGCGGCAGAGCCGAGGGCGAGATGGCGGACGCGTTGACCGGCAGGCGCCACGGTCCGACGGCGCCGAGGTCGAGCCAGGCGGAGCTGGCGCCGGGGCCGCCGTTCAGCGCCACGGTCAGCGGCCGCTTCGCCGGATCCTCGCCTTCCAGCTCGAAGGCGGTGAAGGCGATGTCGGCGAGCGGCGAACCGGAGGCGGCATCGCTGAGGCGGACCGCGCCGGCGGTCGCCTTGAGGTGCAGGGTCCGGCCGCCCAGCGTCAGGACATGATGGGTGACGGAGGGTGCGGGAAGCGGATGGGGCGGCGTCGTGTCGGCCAGATCGGGGGCCGGCGAATGAGCGGCGCCCGGCTTGTCGGCGAGAGCGGGGCCGGCCGCGAACAGGGCGAGGGCGATGAGCGGGGCGAGCGGAACACGCACGTCGAAACCTCCTGAGGGCAGATACCATCCGCACCGATCATGGTCGGGCGATGACGCGTCGGCGCGGCGCGGCGCCGCACGGGGCTCAGGCGGCGCGCTCCCCAGCCGGCCGCACGGCGTCGAGAGGCGGCAGCGTGCTCATCACCCGCTCCGGAGGGAAGCCGACCGTGACGGTGGTGCCTTCCCGCACCCGCGACTTGAGCTCAAAGGTGCCGCCGTGCAGCTCGATCAGGCCCTTCACGATCGGCAGGCCGAGCCCGGTCCCTTCCTCGGCGGTCTTCTGGGCGAAGGAGCCGCGTCCGAAGGACGACATCACGGTGGGGATCTCGCTCTCGGGGATGCCGACGCCTGTATCGGCCACCGCGAAGTACAGCCCGCCGCCGTTGGTCGCGCCCAGCGCGATCCTGATGCTGCCGCCGGCCGGCGTGAACTTGACGGCATTGGAAAGGATGTTGAGCACGACCTGCCGGATCGCCCGCGCATCCGCCCATAGGCGCGGCAGCGGCGCGCAGCCGTCCTGCCCGATCGCGATGTCCTTCTTCTTGGCGCGCAGACCGATCAGATGGCGGCACTCGTCCATGACGCCGGGAAGATCGACCGGCTCCTCGCTCAGCTCGTAGCGTCCCGCCTCCACGCGCGACAGGTCGAGGATCTCGTTGATGAGCATCAGCAGGTGCTGGCCGCTGGAATGGATGTCGGCGGAATAGTCGCGGTAGGCGGCCACCGCATGGGCGCCGAACAGCTCGGCCTTCATCACCTCGGAAAAGCCGAGGATCGCATTGAGCGGGGTGCGCAGCTCGTGGCTCATGGTGGCGAGGAAGCGCGACTTGGCGAGGTTCGACTCTTCCGCACGGCGTCGCGCCAGATCGCTGTTGGTCTTGGCCTGTTCGAGTTCGGCGATCAGTTCGTCCTTTTCCGCCCGGAACAGCATGGACTGCAGCAGCGAGGCATGGAGCTTGCGCCCCAGCACGACGAAATACGCCTCCGTGCCCAGCGCCAGCACGCTCAGCAGCAGTTCCGGCCCGGCGAGGCTGGTCGGACGCAGAACCAGCACCACGGCGGCGGCGACCGGGGTCAGGCACCCGAGCACGCCGGCCGGCACGGTGGCGGTCACGGTGAGGCTCATGGCCGCCATCAGCAGCAGCGCCACCAGGAGAAAGCTCGCGGCATGGGGAGTGCCCGCATCCCCGACGAAGCCGATCACGAAGGACCACGACAGCCCTTGGGCGGTTTCGGCGGCGACGAAGGACCGGTGCCATCCCCGGAGCCCGACCTGTCCGGTTTCGCTGGAGCGAAGAAAGCGTCGCGCGATCAGCACGGCGCACATCACGCAGAGAGCGTTGGCGCCGAGCCAGGCAGCCGCCGCCGGCGCGCTCGTCCAGCGTGTCACCACGAAGGCGAAGGCAGCGGCGAGCAGCAGGCAGCCCGGGGCGGCCGCGATGCGCCGCTCGGCATAGAGCCTGAAAAGCTCCAGCTGGAAGACGGGATGGCCGCTGCCCGACCCGGCGAGCTTGTCCCTGGCCTCGCGAAGTCGGCGCGCCATGCGCCGGCGCTCGGCGGCCACGCGCGGATCCATCCCGCGCCCGCGCTCGATCATCTCGGCGGTGACTTCCGTCATGAACCTGCCTGTCGCCCCAGGCGTGCACCATGACGGGGGAAAGCTAAAGGGCGGCTAACCCGGGGGCGAACGTCGTCTCCGCTGCGGCGATCTTCGGACAGCCGGGACAACGCTCGTCGGGGATGGCTGACCTGCGCAGCATGGTGGAAAGGACCACGGCGGGGTCCATGTCTTCGGAGAGCGTGGCAGCGAAGGCGACCCGGCGCGGAGCCTTCCGGTGCGCTCCTGCCTACCGGTCGACGGATCTGCTGCCGAGCGTCGCCAGCCTGTTGCCCGGCGTTCCCTCCGCCTCGCCGGCGATGCGGACGACATCGCCGGCCTCCAACGTTTCCAGCGGGTTGTCGACGAAGCGTTCGCCCAGCTTCACACCGCTCTTGATCTCGACCTCGTTGCCGAGGTTGCGGCCGAGCACCACCGGTTTCATCGTGACGCTGCGGTCGGGCTGCACGACGGCGACGCGCATTCCCTTCCTGTCGAACATCAGCGCGGTGGCAGGGATGCGCAGCGTGCTGGGATCCGAGGGAATGTGGAACTGCACCTCGGTGAAGGCGCCCGGCCAGAGCTTGCCGTCGGGATTGTCGGCCTGCAGCTCGACCAGGGCGGTGCGGGAGTCTTCGGCGACCGCGTTCGAGGTCGAGGCGACTTCGGCGGCGAAGGGGGCCTCCTGTCCGGGCACGTGCAACGTCGCCTTCAGGCCGGGCTTCATCGCGCCGAAGAAGGCCTGGGGCACGTTGACGTAGATGCGCATGCGGTGGAGGTCGGCGACGCGGAACAGCGCCTTGCCGGCGGTGCCGCCGGCGGTCACGAGGTCGCCGATGTCGATGGAGCGGGCGGTCACCACGCCATCGAAGGGTGCCTTGATCTGCTTGAAGCGCGCCAGCTCCTCCAGCCGGCTCACCGCCGCGCCCTGGGTGACGATGTTGGCCTTGGCCACCGCCAGCGCGGCCTTGCGCGAGGCGGCGGTGAAGCGGTCGGTGTCGCCCTGGCTCTCGCTCGACCAGCCCTGGACGACAAGGCGCGAGGTGCGCTTGTTGGTGGCGTCGCCGAGGTCGGCGTTGGCCTGGGCCTGTTCCACGGCCGCCTGAAGCTGCAACAGCGTCGCCCGCCCTTCGGCGAGCTGCTGGTCGAGGTCTGGGGCGGAAATCTCGGCCAGCACCTCGCCCTTGCGCACGCGGGCGCCGATGTCCTTGGTCCATTCCGTCACGTAGCCGCTGGCGCGGGCGAACATCGAGCCGGTGTAGTAGGCGTTGACCGTGCCCGGCAGCGTCAGCTCCTCCTCGCCGGGGCCGGACCTCGCCTGCACCACGGTCACGGTGGGCATGGCTTGGCGTTCGGTCCAGGCGCCGACGTCCTGCATGTTCCTGGCACGGTCCGACACGCCGGCGGAGACGGTGAGCGCGGCCGTCAAGGCGAGCGCGCATGCGATCAGGACAAGCTTGCCTTTGCGGGGGGTGGGAACGTCGTCGTAGGGCATTTCGGGTCCGGTCAGGCGGAAGAAGCTGCGGATCGAGGTGCGGCTTTGGGCGACCGCCCGTGCACGAGGCTGAACACCACGGGCACGAACAGAAGGGTGGCAACCGTGGCGAACAGAAGGCCACCGATCACCGCCCGCCCGAGCGGCGCGTTCTGCCCCGGCTCGATCGCCATCGGCGCCATGCCGATCATCATGGCCAGCGCGGTCATGACGACCGGGCGCAGCCGCGTCGCGCCGGCTTCCAGCGCGCTCGTCAGCGCATCCTTGCCGGCGCGCAGCTGCTCGCGGGCGAAGGACACCACCAGGATGGAGTTGGCCGTCGCCACGCCCATGCACATGATCGCCCCCGTGAGCGCCGGCACGGACACATGGGTGGCCGTGGCGAACAGCATCCACACGATGCCGGCGAGCGCCGCCGGCAGCGCGGTGATGATCACGAAGGGGTCGAGCCAGGACTGGAAGTTGACCACGATCAACAGGTAGATCAGCACCACCGAGAAAGCGAGGCCGGTGAGGAGCTGACCATAAGCGTTGGCCATGGTGACGGCCTGACCGCGAATGGTCACGGTGGAGCCCTTGGGCAGGGTGGCGCGGGACGCGTCGACGATCTTCTGCACGTCGGCGATCACGCCGCCGAGGTCGCGCCCCTGGGTGGTGGCGAGCAGGTTGATCGTCGAGCGGATGTCGTAGTGCGTCACCACGGCGCTGAGCGGCTCGGGCGACACGGAAGCGAGGCCGCCGAGCAGCTGCGTCGATCGCGCCGTGGTGATCGGCAGGTTGTTGAGGTCGCCCAGGCTGTCCATGCTGTACTGCGGCGTTTGCACGGAAACGGCATAGGACACGCCGTTCTTGGGGTCGAGCCAGTAGGTCGGCGCGGTCTGCGTCGAGCCCGACAGGGTCGCCTGGATGCTGCCGGCCGCGTCACCCTCCGTCAGCCCGACGACGCCGGCCAGTTCGCGGTTGAAGTCGACCTTCAGCGCCGGCGCGCGCCCCTGCTCCTGGATGCGAGGGTCGGCCACGCCGGCCACGTGACGGATTTGCGCCAGCAGGCCGGCGGCATAGGCGCGGCTGGCGTCGATGTCCTTGCCGGCGACCTGCACGTCGAGGGGGGCCGGCGAGCCGAAGTTCAGGATCTGGCTGACGATGTCGCCGGGCAGGAAGGAGAAGGTCACGCCGGGAAAGGCATGCGGCAGCTGCTCGCGCAACGTCTTGACGAGGGAAGAGGTCGACGCCTCGCCCTCCGCCAGTGACACCAGCATGTCGGCATCGAAGACGCCGATGGTGCCGGAGTTCGAGTACGACACGTTGATGCCGCTGACCGGCAGTCCGATGTTGTTGACGACGCTGCTCACGCGCCCGCGCGGCAGGATCTGGCGCACGGTCGCCTCGACCCGGCCGGTGAGCGCGGTCATCTCCTCGATGCGGGTGCCGGTCGAGGCCCGGATGTGGAGGCGCAGCGCGCCCGCATCGACCTCGGGGAAGAAATCGCGGCCAAGGTGGGGCACCAGGACGAAGGACAGGCCGACAACGGCGAGAAAGCCGCCGGCGAAAACGAGCCGGTGCGCCAGCGCCAGCTTGAGAACACCGAGGTAGCCGCGCCGCAGCCGCTCGAAGCCGCGCTCGAAGCGGGCGAAGACGCCGGAACCGTGGCCGGCGCCATGGACGTGATGGGTTTCGCGCAGCAGGTAGCGGGCCATGGTCGGCACCACCGTATAGGTCAGGAGGTAGGACGCGATCATCGCGAACACCACCGCCATCGCCAGCGGCCGGAACAGGTAGCCGGCGACGCCGCCGAGCGCGAGAAGCGGCACAAAGGCGATGCAGATGCAGAACAGGGCGATGGTGGCCGGCGGCATGATCTCCTGCGCGCCCCGCGTGATCGCGGTGACGATGTCCTCGCCCAGTTCCTCCATGTGGCGGTTGATGTTCTCGATCGTCACGGTGGCGTCGTCGACCAGGATGCCGACGGCGAGGGCCAAGCCGCCCAGCGTCATCACGTTGATGGTCTGGCCGAGCACGGACAGCGCCGCGACCGAGCACAGCACGGCCAGCGGGATCGACACGGTGATGATCAGCGTCGAGCGCCAGGAGCCGAGGAACACCAGGATCATCAGGCCTGTGAGCGCGGCGGCGATCAGCCCTTCGCGGACCACGGCGGTCACCGCCTCCTTCACGAAGGGCGACTGGTCGGCGACGAAGCGCAGGTCGACGCCCGGCGGCAGGCCCGCCTGGATCGCCGGCAGGCGCGCCTTGACGCCGGCGATGATGTCGAGGGTCGAGGCGCTGCCGATCTTCAGCACCGACATCAGCACGCCCTTGCGTCCGTCGAGCTGAACGACGTTGGTTTGCGGCGGCGAGCCGTTGTGCACGAAGGCGATGTCGCGCATGAACACCACCGCGCCGTCGACCACCTTGACCGGCATGTTGTTGAACTCGTCGATGGTCTTGGGCGAATCGTTGAGGTCGACGATCCACTCGTAGGTGCCGATCTTCTGCGTGCCCACGGGTGTGATGAGGTTCTGCCGGGCCAGCGCCGCGCCGACGTCGGTGGCCGACAGGCTGTGGGCGTGCAGCGCCCGCTGGTCGAGGTCGATCTGCACCTGGCGCGTGACGCCGCCGTAGGGATAGGGGAGCTGGGCGCCCGGCACGGTGGCGAGTTGCGGCCGGATGAAGTTCAGCGCGAGGTCGTTGAGGGCGGACTGCGAGAGCGTGTCGCTCGACAAGGCGAGCTGGATGATGGGCACGCTCGACGCGTTATAGACCAGCATCAGCGGCGGCGTGATCCCGGCCGGCATCGACTTCAGGATGGTTTGCGAGATCGAGGTGACCTGCGCCTGGGCGGCGTTGATGTCGACATTGGTCTGGAAGTAGATCTTCACTACGCCGATGCCGGGCAGCGACTGCGACTCGACGTGCTCGATGTCGTTCACGGTGGTCGTCAGCACGCGCTCGTAGACCGAAACGATGCGCCCGGACATGTCATCGGCCGGCAGGCCGGTGTACTGCCAAACGACGCTGATGACGGGGATGCCGATGTTGGGGAAGATATCCGTCGGCGTCCGCACGATCGACAGGGCGCCGAAGATCAGGATCAGGATCGACATGACGACGAAGGTGTAGGGACGCGAAAGCGCCAGTCGGACGATAGCTGTCATCGCTAGGCAATCACCGTTGAACCATCATCGCTGTGATCACTCGCTCCGAAACACCTACCCGCGAGACGCCTGCTCCCACAGCGCCCGATGCGGCCTCCATCCACGGGTGCCGCGCCCTCGAACTGCATGTGTCTTTAGCCCTTTTGATGGATAAATCGCCGTCGCGGCAACGCAATCTCGCAGAAGTGAACGGATGCGGGCCTTGAGCCGCGCATTGAAGGGTGCGCCGTGGTTTTCGACCGGAGCCTACGCAAAGGAACGCCTCGGGATTGTGGCCCTGGGCCCGCTCTCGGCGCGACGCCGCTGCAAGGGTCCGGCCCCCGCGGCTCCGGGCGCGGCGAGGTGCCGATCGCCCTCAAGCTGGCCTTCACCGCCTTCTGCGCGGCGCTGATCCCAACCTACCTCGTCCACTATGGCCCGACCAACTTCCTGTACTTTTGCGACGAAGCCATGCTTCTGACGCTCGTCGGGATATGGACGGGGACGCCGCTCCTCGTGTCGATGGCGGCGGTGGGGATCCTCGTGCCCCAGGTCGCCTGGACGGTCGACTTCGTCGCCACCGCCGCCGGCCATCCCCTGCTCGGTCTCACAGCCTACATGTTCGACGCGAGGTGGCCGCTGTTCCTGCGCGTCCTGTCCAGCTTCCACGGGTGGCTGCCACTGCTGTTGCTGTTTCTGGTCGGCCGCCTCGGCTACGACCGCCGCGCCCTGCCCTATTGGACAATCGTGGCCACGGCCTCGATCGCGGTCTCGTTCATCTGGATGCCGCCGCCCTCCCCGCTGGCTGGGACGATGCCGGTGAACATCGATTACGTCTGGGGCTTGAGCGATGCGGCGCCGCAGACCCTGATGCCGGCATGGGCTTGGGTGCTGATGTTGACGGTGGGCCTGCCGCTGCTGTCCAACCTGCCCGCCCACCTCGTCCTGTGCCGCCTCGGTCGGCGGCAATCCGTGGAACGCGATGGAGAGCCCGTCAGCGTTTCGGCTTGTCCACCGCGTCCGGATCATCGCTGATGATGCCGGTCGTGCGGCGGACCGGCGGGCGAGGATCCCCGGCGAACGTCGCGGCAGGTTTGACGGCGGGATCGGCGATGGGCTCGACGCTGGCCGGTGCGAGCGGGGTCGGCGCGGCGATGTCGCCCCCAAGCGCCATGCCAGGCGCGATACCACGATCAGCGGCCGGGCGAGCGATGGATCCGGCCGGGATGGCGGCGACCGGCGCGGCACCCTTGCCCGGGGTCGCAACAGGGCCGGTGGCGGGATCGATGACCGGCTTGGCCGGCATGGTGGCCGTCGGCGCGACGATCGGGCCGGCACCGGGCCGCCCTCCGCCGGTGGAGGTCGGGACAGCCTCGTTCCCGGCGGGTCGCACCGGCGCAGCCGCCGGCGGGCGATGCGCGGTGGATCGTTCGCCGGCGCCCGACGGCAGCAACGCGGCCAGCGGGCAGCCGACGAGGTAGGCGACGAAGAGAAGAAGCGCCGTTTCCAGCCACAGGCCCGGACGGTCGGGCAACGCGTGGAGCAGCGCCAGCGCGAGGCCAACGACGAAGACCACCGCCGCCCAGAAGATCCAGCCCCGGCCGATCACCAGCACCGGCCCGTGGCGGGGCTCGTCCGACCGGGAGAACCAGCCTACGGCGGCCCCCAGCGCGACCGCAAGCAGCAGCGCGACCCAGAAATGCGCGATGTCGTAGAGCATGTGCGATCCCCTCCCTACTTGACCGAGAATTCGATGCGGCGGTTCTGGGCGCGCCCTTCCGGCGTATCATTGGAGGCGATCGGCTTTTCCTCGCCGAACCCTTCGGCGGTGATGCGCGAGGTGTCGAGGCCGGCGGTGGCGAAATAGGCGACAACCGCCTGGGCGCGGCGCTTGGACAGGTCGAGGTTCGACGCCGCCGCCCCGACCGTGTCGGTGTGGCCGCTGACGGCGATGGTCGCCGACTGGCAGCGCTGGGCGATGCCGACGAGTTCGTCGAGCAGCGGCGTCGATGCCTTGGACAGCACCGCGCTGCCGGTTTCGAACTCGACGTGGCCTTTGGCGAGCAGGTCGGCGAACTGGGGATTGCAGGCGGCGGCATCAAGCGGCGGCTGCGGCGCCGCGACGGCGATGTCGGGCGTCAGAGAGTAGCCGGATCCCGGAGCCGGCGCGAGAGCCGCCTTGATCTCGTCCGCCGCCTTGGCATAAAGCGCCTCGCCGCTGACGCTGGCCTTGCCATCGCTCAGCGTCAGCGACCCCTTTGACAGCCGGGCCAGGGCCGGCATCGCGCCGGTCACCGCGGCGGCGAAGTCCTTGGGCGCGCCCTCCCCGATCTTGAGGTCGTTCTCAACTGTGGCGGGGGCGAACTGCGCCTTGGCGACCTCGCCGATGCGCTGGCGCGCGGCCTCGTCGGGGGCGAAGCCGGTGAGTTTCACCATCGCCCCCTCCTTGTCGAGCTTGAAGGCATAGGGTGACACGATCGGCGGCTGCAACCGCAGCAGGGCGATGGCGAAGGGCTTGGGTAAATCGGCGCGCAGGCTCTTGTCGATCGCGGGAATGTCGTCGGCGTCGCGGGTCGTGCCGCTCAGCGTCACCTGCGCATCCTTGAAGCTGGCACCGCCGCCCTCCAGCTTGGCCAGCGCAGCCAGCGCCTGCCCGGCGACGCCGGCGAAATCGCCGGCCGGAGCGCCGCGGGCAATCGCGAGATCGTCGACGATCTTGAGCTTGGGAAACAGGGTGGCGACCTTGGCCTTGATGGCGTCGCGCGCTTCCGGCGACGGGGCATCGCCCGACAGGGTGAGCGTATCGGCCGAGCGGGCCGCCTGCCATAGGTAGGGCTTGGCCAGCGGCGGCTCGATGCGCGTCTCGGCCGCGCTGGTCCCCGACGGCGGTTTCGCCGCCGTGGCGGCCTTGTACTCGACGGCGTCGGCAGCCGAGCCGGACAGGCGGTAGGTGGCGTCGCTCGTCGAGAAAACGCCGCCCTGCAGCTTGCCGGCCGTGGCGAGCCCGAAGGCGACGAGATCGGCGAAGCCCGCCGGCTCGCCGCTGGCATAGCCGAGCCGATCGACCACCTTGCGCCCCGGAGCGGCTGCCTCGGCGAGGATCTTGTCGCGCATCGCTTTGGACGGCACGCTGCCGCCGAGCACCAGCGACGTGCCCTCCTGCTTGGCGGAAAACACATAAGGGTGGACCGGCGGCGGCGCCGTGAAGGCCGCCCGGACGAGGCGCACGCCGTACAGCGATGCGACGTCCGCCTGGGCGGCCGAGCCGGCCTGCGCCGAGGTCGCCGTGCCGGTCAGGGCGACGTCGCGCCCGGCGACGCGCGCCGCAGCCTGCTCCACCGCGCCGGACGAGGCCAACGCCGCATCCGTGCGGGCCGACAGGTCGCGCTCCACCGGCCCGTCCCCGACCACGTTGGGCCCGAGCCCCACGAGAGGAAGCGGC
>CAXTMA010000097.1:0-13279 GCA_964245015.1 uncultured Beijerinckiaceae bacterium
GTTCCACCGGCATCCCGTGCGCAGCACGAGGAAGGTCGCGTCCATCGCCGCCCGGCGTGCGCGGGCGATGGCAGCCCAGCGGATGCGGGGGAGGAGGTGGCAGAAGCGGCGCCATCTGGTCCCAGAGCCAGTCCGGCACGCGCCAGCCGTCCAGCGCGTCCGATCCGGCAAGGGTGATGATCGCCGTGTCCATCCACCCTGCCTGGGGCGCAATCCCAATCGGGATAGGTGCTTAGCTCAGGCCTTTGGCCGGATCGATGTCGTGCGGGCATCTGCTTGGGACGCTGCGGCGATTAGGTGCCGGCACGCCGGCGTGCTAGGGACGCGCCTCCGCCCACGCGTCGGCCCGAACCGACCGCCAGCCGCAAGCTTTCCATGTCCGATTTCATCCGCGAGGTCGATGAAGACTATCGCCGCGAGCGCGTCGTCAACTTCCTGCGCCGCTTCCAGGTGCCGCTCGTTCTTTTCGTCGTGCTGATCATCGCCGGCGCCGGTGGTTGGCGCTGGTATGTCGACCGGCAGCAGTCGCGCGCCCAAGGGGCGGATGCGCGCTACCAGTCGGCCGAGCGCGAGGCTCGCGGCGGTCAGCCGGCCGAGGCCGAACGCGCGTTCCAGGCACTGGCCGCCGATGGTCCGACCGGATACGCCCTGCTGTCGCGCCTGCGCGCCGCCGAGGTGATGAGCGATCCCGAAGCGGCGGCCAAGAGCCTCGACGCCATCGCCAGCGACGACGCATCCGGCTCACAGGCGCTGCGCGATCTCGCCCGCTATCGCGGCGCGCTGCTGCGCATCGATCACGACGACCCCAAGGCCTTTGAAACTCGATACGGCCGTTTCGCTCTGGAAGCCTTCACCTTCCGCGACGGGATGCGCGAACTGCTCGCCCTTGCCGCCCTGAAGCGTGGCGACGGTCCCGCGGCGGCGAAATACCTCGACGCCATCATCCTCGATCCGCTCTCGCCGCCGGCGTTGCGCAACCGGGCGCAGGCCCTGCGCGAGCTGAGCAACGGGGGCCCCGCGACACCGCTCGTCGGCCCGCTCAAGCCGGCGAGCGTGACCGCCGTGGCCGGGACCGGGCCGGAACCGGCCGCGGCGAACCCGCCGTCCGATACGATCGCACCCGTCGAGACGTTGCCGGCGCCACCGGCCGCCGCGTCGGCGCAGCCCGCGCCAGCTCCGCCGGCACCTCCGATCCAGCTACCGGTCCCGCCGGCAGCGGACGCGCCCGCTCCCGTGCCGCCTGCTGCGCCCCCTGCTGCATCCCCCGCCGCGCCGGCACGCTAGGCATGTTCACGGTTGCCATCATCGGCCGGCCGAATGTCGGCAAGTCGACGTTGTTCAACCGTCTTGTCGGCAAAAAGCTGGCGCTGGTCGACGATAGGCCCGGCGTCACCCGCGACCGTCGCGCCGGCGAAGCAAGGCTCGGCGACCTGCGCTTCACCATCATCGACACCGCCGGCCTTGAGGAGGGCGATGCCGCCTCGCTCTCCGGGCGCACGCGGGCGCAGACGGAGACGGCGGTCGGCGAGGCCGATGCCCTGTTCTTCGTGGTCGACGCCCGCACCGGGCTGACGCCGGACGATCGCGCCTTCGCCGCGCTGGTGCGCCGCGCCGGCAAGCCGCTGATCCTGATCGCCAACAAGGCGGAAGGCCGGCAGGGTGGCGCCGGCGCGCTGGAAGCCTTCGAGCTTGGCCTGGGCGACCCCATCCCGCTTTCGGCCGAGCATGGCGACGGCTTCGGAGAGCTTTACGCCGCCCTGCTCGAAACCCTTCCCGAAGAGACGGCCGCGCCGGAGCCGACCGCTGATCCGGCGGCCCCCGTCTTCGACGAGGACGAGGACGGCAGCGAGCTCGATCCGGCCAAGCCGCTGCGCATCGCCGTGATCGGGCGTCCCAACGCCGGCAAGTCGACGCTGCTCAACCGCATGCTGGGCGAGGAACGGCTGCTGACCGGCCCCGAGGCCGGCTTGACACGCGATGCCATCGGCGTCGACCTCGCCTGGCGCGGCCGGCAACTCAAGCTGTTCGACACGGCCGGCCTGCGCCGCCGCGCCAAGGTCGAGGACAAGCTGGAGAAGCTCGCCGGGGCGGACGCCCTGCGCGCCGCCAAGTTCGCCGAGGTCGTGGTGCTTCTGCTCGATGCCACGGCGCCGTTCGAGAAGCAGGACCTGACATTGGCCGACCTCGTCGCCCGCGAAGGGCGCGCCTTGGTGATCGCGCTCGGCAAGTGGGACCTGATCGCCGATCGCGGCGGCACCCTCGGCCGCCTGCGCGAGGAGGCCGGGCGCCTGCTGCCCCAGGTCAAGGGCGCGCCGGTGGTGCCGGTGTCGGGCCTCACCGGCGCCGGCGTGGAGCGACTGCTTGAAGCCGTGATGCAGGTCGAGGAGGTCTGGAACAAGCGCATCGGCACGTCCCGCCTCAATCGATGGCTGGCGGGCGTTCTGGAGCATCATCCCCCGCCGGCTGTCGCCGGACGTCGCATCAAGATCCGATACATGACGCAGCTCAAGGCGCGCCCGCCTTATTTCATCGTCTTCGGCAACCAGCTCGACTCCCTGCCGACCAGCTACGAGCGTTTCCTCGCCAACGGCTTGCGCGAAGCTTTCGACCTGCCCGGCGTGCCGATCCGCCTGTCGCGCAAGACCAGCGACAATCCTTACGAGGGTCGCAGGCCCAAGGATCGGTAGGCCGGATCGCCGGTGAGGGCCGGCCGGCGTCGAATCGTGAACCCGGCGTCGATTGGAATGTTACGCGAGCGCCGGATCTCACGGCGAGTTGGAGGGCGCGATGCGTATTGTGACACAGGTGGCGAAACTCGGACTGAGTGGGTTCGCCGCCCTGATCCTGCTGTGCGCGGCCGCTCAAGCCGATGGCGCTGGAAAGAAGCTCAACGGCGACAGCCCGACCGACCTTGCGCCTCTCGACACCTCAGGCACCTCCGCGACGGATGGCCCGATGGCTCACGCCAACACGCCGCCGATCGGAGGCGCGACCCAGGGCGGCGGCGGCAATCCCAAGGAGAGCGGTCCCATCGATGCCCAGCGCTCGTCGAGCAAGTCGAGCCAGGGCGACAGGATGCAGCCCGATAACAAGTAGCCGAGCGGGCCTGCGCCCGCCGTACCCGCTCGGTTTCCGGGCTCGCGCGGAGAACGCGCGCCGCGGTTTGCACGCGCCGGAGCGGAATCAAGCTTTTCCGACCCGTCATCCTGTCCCAAGCCACCGCTTGACGCCGGTCCCGCCCGAAGCATTGCTTATGGTTGGGATCGCGCATTGCCGAAAGTATCGCGAGCTAGCCTTCACCCATGTGGATCAGGTCATTCTTCGGCGGCATCTTCATCACTCTCGGCTGCGCGGTGATCGTGCTGGTCGCCACGGCCATGCTCACCTCCATGCAATTGGAAACCGGCACCGGCCTGCTCTACGGTCTTGCCGGATTGGGCGGCGGCATCGTCTCGGTTGCCCTGGGATCGTTGGTGGTGCTGTTTCGCCGCTGAAGACGTCAGTCGAGCTTGTAGAACACCACCAGGGACCTTTCCGCCTGCCCCTGCGTGGGGGCGACCTGGTAGTACAGGAGTCCCTGGCCGTCGACGTCCCGCTTGCCGAACGCGAGCTTTGCCGCCGGCTTGTCGGAATCGGCCGGCTCGACCTGAGCCCATTCCGCCCCGTTCCAGGCGCCCAGCGGTCCGGCCGCATCCTTTTGGTGAATCTCGTTGAAGATCGACAGCGTGCCGACCGGCGTCACGGCCATGGCTTCGCCCGGCGGGAAGGTGACGCCGGCGAGCGCGGCGACGGCCGCGCCGTCCGGCTTGAGGCGGAGCGTGCCGTCGGCGTCCTTGCTGAGGGCGACCGACACGGCCTCGCCCTCCCGGGTCGCCGGCGTCAGGTGCTGGAGGCGGTCGTATTCCGCCGGCGTGATGCCCATCTTCTTGTCGTAGGGCAGCGGCGCGCCCGG
This sequence comes from uncultured Beijerinckiaceae bacterium, assembly GCA_964245015.1. GTDB lineage: Bacteria > Pseudomonadota > Alphaproteobacteria > Rhizobiales > Beijerinckiaceae > RH-AL1. The sequence continues at coordinate 3,953 of CAXTMA010000097.1, forward strand.
CTTGTTGGAGGTGACGGCGCGCTTGAACCAGTCCATGTTGTCCTGCACGGCGTGGCGGAACCGGGCCGAGATCGCCTGGTCCTCCGGCGCCACCGCGAAGGTGACGACATGGCCGGTGATGGTGCCGCTCTTGGGCAGATAGGGGTCGAGCGCGCCACCAGCCTGCGCCCGGCCGACCGGAGCCAGAAGCAGCGCTGCTGCAGCGGCGCCTGCGGCGCCGGTGGAAAAGCTGGAACGAACGGCCATGGGAGGACTCCACGAGGGCGGGCACGCGTGCCATGCTGGCCTCGAAGGTGCAACCCTGCCTTCCGGTCGAGGAATGTACGCTGTCGCCGTTGCCGTCCGGCCGCGTTTGACCGGCTCCGCCTCAAAAACGCGGGCGCGATACACCATATCAGGCCGCAAGGGTCGAGGAGACTTCCGTGAAAGCACTCATTGTTGTCGATATGGTCAACGATTTCGTGACCGGGGCGCTCAACAACGAGGCGCTGGCCACGGGGATCGTGCCGGCGATCCGTCGATTGATCGACCATGCCCGCGCCAACGAGGAGTGGGTCACGGTTTATGCCAGTGACGCCCACCGGTCCGACGACCGCGAGCTCGACATTTGGGGTCGCCACGCGCTCGCGGGAACGCTCGGCGCCCAGGTGATCGAGGCGCTGGCGCCGGCGGGGGCCGAGCGCGAAGTCGTGCTTGCCAAGCGCAACTACGGCGCCTTCGACAAGACCGACCTCGACGACATCCTTTTCGACTATGATGTCGCCGATGTGATCCTCGCCGGTCAGCACACCCATCGCGGCATCGCCCACACGGCCTACGGCGCTTTTCTGTCGGGATACGACATCCACGTGCCGATGGATGCGGTTTGCGCCCTGCCCAACGTCGACCACCACCTGGCGCTCGGCAACCTGCGCGAAATGTACGGGGCCAACCTCACCACCTCCATCGCCCTGATCGGCCGGCCGGTGCTCCGCACCGCGTCCTTCAACCCCGCCAAATAAAGGGCACCGGCGCCGAGGCGATCCATGGCGAGAGGCTTGTCGCTCCAGGCGGGGGCGGCCATATCTGCCGCGCCTCCAGCGGGTGCCACGCCATGTCGAACATCCATGATTTCCGCTCCGTTTCGCCATTCGCCGCGGCGAACCTCCCGGCCGCCGCCTTTGCCGGCGTGCGGACTCGGCGCTTCGCAGCGTTCTGCCTCGACTTCACGCTGGTGTCTGTGGTCGCCCTTGTTCTGTCGGGCCTGCTTATCCTCGTCACCTTCGGCCTGTCGATTCTCGTGATGCCGTCGCTCTGGCCGTTGGTGGCCTTCTTCTACAACGGCTCATCGGTATCGGGCGAGCGGATGGCGACGCCGGGCATGCGCCTGTTCGACCTGCAGTTGCGCACCCTCGACGGCGCCCGCCCGTCCTTCGTCGCGGCGGCGATCCACGGCGTGCTGCTTTATCTCAGCTGGATGTTGCCGCCGGTGTTCCTCGCCTCGCTGGTGACGCCGGACAAGCGCTGCCTCCACGACATCTTCGCCGGCCTGATCGCGGTGCGCCGGCCGGACTGAACGGCGCCGTTTTGGGCTTTCCGACCCGCCGGCCGCCTATGGCTGTCCGGTAACGATACCGACTCCGCTCTTCCCAGTCGACAGTGATTGCGGTTCCCTTGCCGGGCAATGGGAGCCCCGGCACGGACCTCGCAGAGCGTTGGCGGCAACGTCGCCGGATTGCTGCACTTATTTCAACACCCGCCTTCGATCAGCGCGGCCTCGTTCTCGGACGGGGAACGCTGCTGATGCCGTTCACGCGCGGCATCCTTATCGGGCGCGTCGACCCGATCGCTCACGACCGCCTGATGGCGCTGCTGGTGGTGGCGGCCTCCGGGCGCATAGCGCGCGATCCCTGTGAGGCGATCTTCTCCGCCATGCGGTGCTGGTCAGGTGGCGACCGGGCGCTCGCCGCCATCCGTCTGGCGCTCGTTCCCTTACCCCGCCTCGCGTCCGACGGCGACGCCCACACGCTCTTCCTCGCTGAAGCGGGCCTCGATGCCGGTCTGTTGCCGCACGCGCTCCTCGCCGAGCTCGGCCACGCCGCCCTCGTTCCACTGCTCAAGAACGCCGTCGACCAACCCCGCGTGCCGGCCGGCAGCGGACGCACGAGCGGGCGTTGGACGAGCGGGCGTTGGACGAGCGGGGGCCGCTTCGAAATCTCCTACAACAACAGAGAGCCCGCGGCCGCGGATGCGTCGCCAGCCGTTCCGACCACGGTCGCTCCAACTCAGCCCGCAACCGCCGGGGAGAGTCGCCCACCTGACGCGGCCGATTCCCATTTCGTCCCCGTCTTTCTCGCCCCTGAACGACACGGCGAGGATGCCGCCGAAGACAAGCCTTTTCCATACCAGTCCAGACCGCTCGATGACGCGCTGCAGCATGGGCGACTGTTCGACCAGCTCGAACCCGACGGTGCGCCGTTCCCGTGGCCGGGTCCGCTGCCATCGTCCGAGTCTCGGGCAAGCGCGCAAACCGACGATGATGAGGGCCCGGCGTGTCCGGCGATGCGCAATGATCGCGGTGGTTACACGAGCCCGGCTGGGCAGGAATACGAGGCGCAGATTGCGGCGCTGGTCAATCCGAGCAGTCCGACGCCGAAGAGGACGCCTCAGAACCCGCTGATCAGATCGCAGGCCTACTACCTGCCGCAGCCGCAGATGACAACAAAGGAATCGCTCTCGACGCCTGCAAGCGGACGAGCGAGCCGTCGCCGATCCCGGACATCAGGAAAGGTGATATGGTCGAGATCAAGAGTCCGGGCGCGACCGACTTCCTGCGTCGGCCGACCACGAGGGGCTACAGCAAGCTCGAACGGCAGCTCAAGCTGCAGAATGATGCCATCAAGAGAGAAGGAAAAGGGCGACGGTTGTTCTGGTGCGTCGAAAGGCAATCGGAAGCCGATTACCTTCGAAAGGAGTATGGAAAAAGGTATCGAAAGACTTTCTTCCGGGTCTGCCAAGCGGAGAGTCGACAGTGAAACGTGACACGAAGATGCGGCTCTCCGCCGTTTGGCAGGGCCGGAGCGAGACAGATGCCAGCAGGGAGGCGCGCCTGCGCGCTTTCCTGCACCACAGCCGGACGCCGGGGCGGCACTGGTACGGCATCGTCGAGGGGGACAAGACCGCCGATCTGACCGCCGACCCCGCCGAGGTGCCTCGCTTCCTCGCCGAGTCCCTGCGGGAGTCGCAGGAGGGCGAGTATGCCTACGCGCCCGGGATGGGCAGCATGGCGGAACTGTTCGCGTTCGAACGCCCCGACGAGCAGGACGTCGACGCGCCGGCGATGCTCATCACATGGGGACAGGACAACCACAATTCCGCGGAGATCAACAGCAACAGCGACGGGCCGGTCGACCCGCGCTTCATCACCTACGACGTCGTCCGCGCCAACGTCCTCGCCATGGCGGCCGCTTTCGAGCCGGAATGGTGCGAGGCCCATCCCCTCAAGCTGAACCTCTACCATGACTACGAGGTCTACAATCGTCCGGCAATCGGCCTGTGCTGGATGGTCTGGCTGTGCCCGGCCTATGCCAAGCTGGTCGAGATCCCGTCGAACTACACGCATGTCATCAAAGAGCGTTTCGCGGACGGCAGCCTCTTTCTCGCGACGGGCACGAAGGCGTTCGATTGCGACAGCGCGACCCACATCGATTGTGCCCGCGACATCCAGCGGCGGATCGATCCGCTGAACTACAACGTGCCCTTCGACGGGGACTGGGGCCGCAACGACCGCGTCCCGCCCTTTCCCAAGGTGTAGCGCTCTCCTTTGCCCCCCGCGCCGCCTTCGGCTAGACCGGTCGCGATCCGGAGCCGCCCGCCACCATGCGCCTGAGCCAGTTCTTCCTGCCGACCCTGCGCGACAACCCCAAGGAAGCGGAAATCCTGTCGCACCGCCTGATGCTGCGCGCGGGGATGGTGCGGCAGGAGGCGGCCGGCATCTACTCCTGGCTGCCGCTGGGCTTCCGCGTGCTGAAGAAGGTCGAGACCATCGTCCGCGCCGAGATGGACCGCGCCGGCGCGGTCGAGATGCTGATGCCGACGCTGCAACTCGCCGACCTGTGGCGCGAGTCCGGCCGCTACGACGCCTACGGCCCGGAAATGCTGCGCATCACCGATCGCCACAAGCGCGAGATGCTCTACGGCCCGACCAACGAGGAGATGATCACCGCGATCGTGCGCTCGGGCGTGCGTTCCTACCGCGACCTGCCGAAGAACCTCTACCATTTCCAATGGAAGTTCCGCGACGAGCAGCGCCCGCGCTTCGGCGTGATGCGCGGGCGCGAGTTCCTGATGAAGGACGCCTATTCCTTCGACGTCGACGAGGCGGCCGGGCGGCTCTCCTACAACCGGATGTTCGTCGCCTATCTCCGCATCTTCGCCGCGATGGGGCTGACCGCCATCCCGATGCGCGCCGAAACCGGGCCGATCGGCGGCGACCTCAGCCACGAGTTCATCGTACTGGCCGAAACCGGCGAGTCGGCCGTCTTTGTCGACCGCGACGTGCTCAGCCTGCCGATCCCGCCGGACGACGTCGACTACGGCGCCGACTTGTCGGCGATCGTCGAGCAATGGACCACGCTCTACGCGGCGACCGAGGACGTGCACGATCCCGCCCGCTTCGAGCGGGAGACTCCGGCCGACAAGCGCGTCCACACCCGCGGCATCGAGGTCGGCCAGGTGTTCTTCTTCGGTACCAAATACAGCGAGCCGATGAAGGCACTCATCGCCGGCCCCGACGGCGTCGACCGCCCTGCGCAGTGCGGATCCTACGGGGTCGGCGTGTCGCGGCTGGTCGGCGCCCTCATCGAGGCTTCGCACGACGAGGCCGGCATCATCTGGCCCGAGGCGGTGGCGCCTTTCGATGTCGCGATCCTGAACCTCAAGGTCGGGGACGGCGCCACCGACGCCGCCTGCTTCAAGATCAACGACCAACTCACCAAGGCCGGCGTCGACGTGCTCTACGACGATACCGAGGCGCGGCCGGGCGAGAAGTTCGCCCGCGCCGACCTGATCGGCCTGCCGACCCAGATCATCGTCGGGCCGAAGGGGCTGGCGGCGGGCACCGTGGAGCTGAAGACGCGGGCGACCGGCGCGCGGGACACCGTCTCGATCGACTCGGCCATCGGCCACTTCGCCGGCTTCACCGCCGCCAAGCGGCGCGGCCTGCTGCGCGAGGGCAACTCCTGAGCCAGACGACGAGCGCCGCCGTTCTCATCGTCGTCGACGTGCAGAACGACTTCCTGCCCGGCGGTGCCCTCGCCGTGCCCGATGGCGATGCCGTGGTCGCCGTCATCAACGCGCTCGCCGCCCGCTTCGCCCATGTCGTGCTGACGCAGGACTGGCATCCGCCCGGCCACATCTCCTTCGCCTCGCGCCACCCCGGCCGCGCGCCGCTGGACAGCCTCGAACTCGACGACGGCCGCGAACAGGTGCTCTGGCCCGACCACTGCCTGCAGGGCTCGCGCGGGGCCGCCTTCGCCGACGCGCTGGAGGTGCCCAGGGCCGAGCTGATCATCCGCAAGGGCTACCGGGCAGACCTCGACAGCTATTCCGCCTTCCTCGAAGCCGACCGCCGGACCCCGACCGGCCTCGCCGGCTACCTGCGCGAGCGCGGCCTCACTCATGTCGTGGTGGCCGGCCTCGCGACGGACTTTTGCGTCGGCTGGACGGCGGTGGACGCCGCCGCCGCCGGCTTCGTCACGCGGCTCGTCCTCGACGCGACCCGCGCCATCGACGCCGGCGGATCGCTCAAGCGCGCCCTCGCCGACATGGCGGCGGCCGGCGTCGCGCTGGTGCGAACGGCCGATCTCACCGGCTGATTCATCGTTGGTCGGAGGCCTTCGCGGTCGACCCGACGGCATCGGACGCTTAAAAGAACCCGCCGGCATCGATGGCCGGTTGTGCCTCGCTCGATGCGACAGTGAGTTCCTCAATGAAGCAACTGCCGCCCTGTCCCACGGCCCGCGCGCTGGCTGCGGCACTGCGAGCCAACGAGATCACGGCGGAGCAGGCCATCAGCGACTGTTTCGCCCGGATCGAGGCTCGCGAGGAAACGCTCGGCGCCTGGGTGGTGCTCGACCGCGACGGGGCGCTGGCGGCCGCGCGCGACGCCGACCGGGCGCGCGCGCTCGGCGACAAGGCGCCTCCGCTCGCCGGCCTCCCGCTCGCCGTCAAGGACAACATCGATACCGCCGACCTCGTCACGAGCTACGGCTCGCCGATCTACGAAGGGCACCGCCCGTCGGCTGATGCCGCCGTTGTGGCGCTCGCCCGCGCGGCCGGCGCGATCGTGCTGGGCAAGACCGTCACCACGGAATTCGCCTACTACGCTCCCGGCAGGACGGTGAACCCACACGATCCCGCCCATACGCCCGGCGGCTCCTCGCAGGGGTCGGCGGCGGCGGTTGGCGCCGGCACCGTGCCGCTCGCCATCGGCACCCAGACGGCCGGCTCGGTGATCCGCCCGGCCGCCTACTGCGGGGTCGTCGGCTACAAGCCCTCGTGGGGCACCATTCCCCGGCTCGGCATCAAGGTGCTGTCGGACTGGCTCGACACGGTCGGCGTGTTCGCCCGCGACGTCGGCGATGCCGCCTTCTTCGTCGCCAAGCTGACCGGCCGGCCGGGCCTGATCCCCGAAGGCATGCCTGCCGGACTGAAGGTGGCGGTGCTGCGCGAGCCCTATCCCGCCGCCGCCGAGCCGGAGGCCGTGCGCGCCCTCGACCGTGCCGCCGAGGCACTGGCGCGGCAAGGCCATCACATCACCGACCTGCCGACCCCGCCGGTGCTGCAGCCGATCCCGCGTCTGCAGCGCCTGGTGATGGCCTACGACATGGACAAGGCCCTCGCCCACGAGCGGCGGCACCACGAGGCCAAGCTGTCCTCCATCATGAAGAACTACCTCGACGAGGGCAGGGGCACCTCGGCCCGCGCCTATGATGCGGCGCTGGCCACGGTACGCGAGGTGCAGCGCGACATCGCCGGCGTGTTCGGCGACGCCGACGTGATCCTTTCACCCTCCGCCGCCGGCGAGGCTCCCCGCGGCCTGCACGCCACCGGCGACCCCGCCTTCAATCGCAGCTGGAGCCTGCTTCAGCTACCCTGCCTCACCATGCCGGCGGGGTTCGGCCCCAACGGCCTGCCGGTCGGGGTGCAGCTGGCGGCGCGCGTCGGGCAGGATGCGCTTCTTCTCGCCGCCGCGCTGGCGCTGGAAAAGGCGCTGGCGTCTTGACCGCCGCAGGCTGACGTCTTGAACCCTCACGGGCGGGAACAGCACCGCCGTGCTCGCTGGCGAAAGCGGCTCCCTTTGCCTATATGAACGGCAGCCTTTCATAACGGAATCAGCACTTTGGCCGATCAAACCGACGACCTGCCGCCCGGCTCGGACGTCCGTCCCGTATCCATCTCCGACGAAATGCGCCGGAGCTATCTCGACTACGCGATGAGCGTGATCGTCAGCCGCGCGCTGCCCGACGTGCGCGACGGCCTGAAGCCGGTGCACCGCCGCATCCTGTACTCGATGATCGAGAACAACTACACGCCCGACCGCGCCTACAACAAGTCCGCCCGCGTCACCGGCGACACGATGGGCAAGTACCATCCGCACGGCAACCTCGCCATCTACGACGCGCTCGTTCGCATGGCGCAGCCCTTCTCGATGCGGCTGCCGCTGATCGACGGGCAGGGCAACTTCGGTTCGGTCGACGGCGACCCGCCGGCGGCCGAACGCTATACCGAGGTGCGTCTCGCCCGCTCGGCGCTCGACCTGCTCGCCGACCTCGACAGCGACACGGTCGACTTCCAGCCCAACTACGACGGTCGCGAGTCCGAGCCGACAGTGCTGCCGGCGCGCTTCCCCAACCTGCTCGTCAACGGCTCCGGCGGCATCGCGGTGGGCATGGCCACCAACATCCCGCCGCACAATCTCGGCGAGATCATCGACGCCACCATCGCCCTGATCGACCGGCCGGACATGAGCCTCGAAGAGCTGGTGACGCTGGTGCCGGGCCCCGACTTCCCCACCGGCGGCTCGATCCTGGGGCGCGTCGGCATTCGCCAGGCCTACCTCACCGGGCGGGGCTCGATCATGGTGCGGGCCAAGGTGGAGGTCGAGACGCTGCGCAAGGAGCGCGAAGCGCTGATCGTGTCCGAGATCCCGTTTCAGGTGAACAAGGCGACGCTGATCGAGAAGATCGCCGAGCTGGTGCGCGAGAAACGGCTCGAAGGCATCTCCGACCTGCGCGACGAATCCGACCGCGACGGCATGCGCATCGTGATCGAGCTGAAGCGCGACGCGATCTCCGACGTGGTGCTGAACCAGCTTTGGCGCTTCACCGCGATGCAGTCGTCGTTCGGCTGCAACATCATCGCGCTCAACGGCGGACGGCCGCTGCTGCTGAACCTGCGCGACATTCTCGTCGCTTTCATCGACTTCCGCGAGGAGGTCGTCACCCGGCGCACCAAGTTCAAGCTGCGCAAGGCGCGCGACGCCGCCCACCTCCAGGTCGGCCTCGCCATCGCGGTCGCCAACATCGACGAGGTCATCCGCCTCATCCGCACGGCGCCCGATGCCGCCGCCGCCCGCGAGGCGCTGATGGATCGCGCCTGGCCGGCCAAGGACATGGCGCCGCTGATCGCGCTCATCGCCGACCCCCGCCACGCGCTGGACGAGGACGGCAGCTATCGTCTGTCGGAGGCGCAGGCGCGCGGCATCCTGGAGCTGCGCCTGCAGCGCCTCACCGCGCTCGGCCGCGACGAGATCGCGGAAGCGTTGAACAAGCTCGCGGCCGAGATCGCCGACTACCTCGACATCCTGCGCTCGCGCGTGCGGCTGTTCGGCATCATCAAGGACGAGATGCTGGCCGTGAAGGCGCAGCACGGCACGCCGCGCCGCACCGCCTTCCTCGATGCCGTCGACGGCGTCGACGACGAGGACCTGATCGCCCGCGAGGACATGGTGGTCACCGTGTCGCACGGCGGCTACGTGAAGCGCGTGCCGCTCTCGACCTATCGGGCGCAGCGCCGCGGCGGCAAGGGCCGGTCGGGGATGCAGACCCGCGACGAGGATTTCGTGTCGCGGCTGTTCGTGGCCTCGACGCACACGCCCATCCTTTTCTTCTCCTCGAAGGGCCAAGTCTACAAGGAGAAGGTGTGGCGGCTGCCGCTGGCCGCCCCGCAGGCTCGCGGCAAGGCGCTCGTCAACATGCTGCCGATCGAGCAGGGCGAGCGCATCACCACGGTGATGCCGCTGCCGGAGAACGAGGCGGACTGGGCGGACTACGACGTGATGTTCGC
>CAXTMA010000098.1:0-13237 GCA_964245015.1 uncultured Beijerinckiaceae bacterium
CCTTGCGGGAGATGGCGAGCGCATCGAACTCGCGCATAGGGCCGAGGACCGCGCCATCTTCGCCCGCGGGGCCTTGCGGGCCGCGCTGTGGGGACATGGCCGCAAGCCCGGCCTGTTTTCCATGGCCGACGTGGTCGGCCTGCCCGATTGAAGTCCGGCCGTGCGCTCCCGGCTGATGGTCGCTCCGGTTCGAGACACTTGCCGCCAGCCTTTGACGGTGGCGCTGGAAGGAACGTGAAGCATGCCCCGCACCCTTGTTCTGCTGCGCCACGGCCAAAGCGAGTGGAACCTGCAGAACCTGTTCACCGGCTGGAAGGACCCCGGCCTGACGCAGCGCGGCTACGATGAGGCCAGGGCTGCCGGGCTGGCGCTGAAGAGGGCGGGCCTTCGCTTCGACCGGGCCTTCGCGTCCGATCTCGGACGGGCGCAGGAAACGCTGAAGACGGCACAGGTCGCGCTCGGCCTGGACTTGAAGCCGATCATCACCAAGGCGATGCGCGAGCGCGACTACGGCGACCTGTCCGGCCTCAACAAGGATGAGGCACGCGAGAAGTGGGGCGAGGAGCAGGTCAGGATCTGGCGTCGGTCCTATGACGTGCCGCCGCCCGGCGGGGAAAGTCTGCGCGATACGGTCGCCCGCGTGCTTCCCTATTACTGTCAGGCGATCCTGCCCTGCGTGCTGCGCGGCGAGTCGGTGCTGGTCACCGCTCACGGCAACAGCCTGCGCGCGCTCGTAATGGTGCTGGACGGCCTCAATGCGAAGACCATCCCAACCGTTGAGATCCAGACCGGCGTTCCCCTGGTCTACGAGATCGGCCCCGACGCGATCATGACGTCGAAGAAGGTCATGGAGCCGGAGATTGAGCCGCGTCAGCCCGACGATGTGCTACCCCGCGGCTAGCCGAACAGGGGAACGATCCAAGGCGACGACCTGTTATTAATAGTCACTGATTGCGGCGGCTTGGGACGAACGCGAGGCTCGCCATGCTTCCGATGTCGCGAGGTCTGCGGTATCGCAAGGTCCGCCAGGTGACGTTTCCTCGCCGGCACCGGCGGTCGGCCTGCTCCAGGCAAGGTCGATGTGGTTCACATGTCAAGCGAGCAGGCGGACGCCAAGACGTCCGCTTGGAGGTGAAGAATGGCGCATCTCGAAATCCTTCTGGTCGATGACGACCCCCTGATCCGCCACGTCATCGCCGACGAACTGGAAGAAGTCGGGCATTTCGTGACGACTGCGGTCGGACCTGAGGCGGCGTTGGAAACCCTGCACGACCATGGCGACTTCGATCTCGTTCTGATCGATTACACGATGCCAGGCATGTCGGGTGGCGAGCTCGCTCGCCATATCCGCGGCCGCGACCCTGCAGCTCGCCTCGCCATCCTGACCGGCCATCCCAATCTACCTGACGAACAACCTTGCCCGGTACTGACCAAAGGCATGCGGATGAGCGAACTGGTCAAGGCCATCGAGGCGGTCGCGGCCGGGCACGCCGTATCGCTTGCCCACGACGCGACCTCGACGCGCATCGACCTTCTCGTCGATCAGATGTCGACGAAGCCGACGGTCGGCGGCGTGCGAGGCGGCATGGGCGCGACCTACGAGACGCCGACCGAGGAAGCCATGCCCGATGCCTTCGCGTCGCTCCTCGAACGTCTGCCCAATAAATGATCAGGCTCGCCTGAGCGGAGCTTCCTGCGGTTGCTCGGCTCGAAGCGGCGCGTCCGCGCAAGGCCAAGCTTTCTCAGTTCGGTTTAAGTGGATCGGCCTTGGGACCACCGCGCGACACGCCGACCTTGGCCGGACGTAGAACCCGCTCGCCGATCGCGAAGCCTTGTTCCACGACCTGCATCACCGTTCCCGCCGGTACGCTCTCGTCGGGCACCTCGAACAGGGCCTCGTGCATGTTGGGGTCGAAGCGCTTGCCCTGTGGTTCCAGCTTCTTCACACCGAAACGCGCCAGCCGGGACAGGAAGTCCCGCTCGGTCAGCTCGATGCCCTGAATGAAGCTTTTCACCTGGGGATCCGCCGCCTCGCGCGCATCCGGCGGCACGGCTTCCAGCGCGCGGCGCAGGTTGTCGGCAAAGGTCAGCATGTCGCGCGCGAAGGAGGTGACGCCATAGGCTTTGGCGTCGGTGACCTCGCGCTCGGTCCGCCGTCGCAGGTTCTCCATGTCGGCAAGGGTGCGCAGCGAGCGATCCTTCAGCTCGACGTTCTCGGCCTGCAACGCTTCAAGAACCTTGAAGGGATCGGGTTCGGCGGTCGCCGCGGCACGAGCGCCGGAACCATCGGGCACGCCGTTTCCGTTCGCGCCATCGATGTGATCCTGGCTGTTCACGTGGTCTTCGCTATGCTCGTTCATGGGCCTTCGGGAGTCTGCCGCGGGTCGCGGTCACATATCAGTTTTGCCGCCGGGAATATCAAGCTGACGGCTCGACATCGCCGGCTCGTCGACGCGTAGCCACGCCGGATGCCGCAAGACGCCGGTCCCGTATCATGCGATAGCGAGCGGGACTGACAACCGGCGATCCCGTCCTGCGCCAAGCCGTCCTGCGCCAAGTCGTCTTGCGCCAAGCCGTCTTGCGCCAATCGATGCGAAAGGTCTGCGATGAAGATTTCCGCCCGCAACAAGCTCCGTGGAACAGTGCTGGAGATCCACAAGGGTGCCACCACCTCGCACGTCGTCCTGGAGATCGGTCGGGGCGAAAAGCTGTTTGCCTCCATCACCAATGAGGCGGTGGCGGAGTTGGGTTTGGAGAAGGGCAAGGTGGCCATGGCGATCGTCAAGGCGTCCGATGTGATGATCGCCGTGGACGATTGATCGGCTGACGACCCGAGCAGGCCGGGGACCAGCTCGGGAAAGCGTCGCCGTGAGCGTCAAGCCTTCTTGGTCGTCCCAATGCGCAGCGTGTCCTTGGCGTTGGACTTGAGGAGCCCTTCCACCTTGCCGGCCATCGCCGCCAGCAGCCAGGGCAGGTGGATCTCGACGCGGATGTTGGCCGGCTGAACCTCGATCTCCGCCGTCGCCGTCTGGCCGATGGCGCTGGCGCGCAGATGCGCGACGTCGCCGACCCAGGCCAGCTCGGCACGCCCGACCTTGTCGATGTACTGCGTCTTCAACAAGTCGAAGCGTTCGCTGATCCGCTTCTTGGCCTCCGGCACGCTCAGCTCGTGCGGGAAGCTCATGGTAATCGATCGCGACATCGGGACGGTCTCCGGATGGCACAAGACTTAGGTGTTCGCCGCCGGACCGGAAGAGGCGGCGAGGGCTAAGCCGCTGCGATGGGCCGCTGACGAGGGATCGTCAACCCGCCGGATGCAAGGCATCGGCATTGCCCCGGATCAGCGACTCCAGGAACCCGGCCAGCGGCGCGAGCAGCAAGGGCAGGACGATCTCGATCCTGAGATCGTGCCCGGTGACGGCGAGCGTGGCCGTGCCCTTCTGCCCGAGCGTCGTCGCCCAGGCATGGCCGACGCAGGCATGGCCGACGCTCGCCTGATCCACATTCGAGGGAGCCGCATCCTCGGTCCAGATCAGCTCGGCGGCCCCGATCCGGTCGATATAGGCGTCCTTCAAAGCAGCGAAGCGGGCAGCGATCTGCGCCTTGACGCGTTCGGCGCCGAGATCGTGCCGGGAGGTGATGACGATGGTGCGGGCCATGGGCCGGATCCTCAGCGGCTAATACCAGCACCTAACCGCGGGAGGGTTAACGATCGTCTGCCGACTCCCGGCCAGCCCGCAGCGCGTCGACGCCGGGCAGGCTCTTGCCTTCGAGCCATTCGAGGAAGGCGCCGCCGGCGGTGGACAGGTAGGTGAAGTCGGAGCCGACGCCGGCGTGGTTGAGCGCCGCCACCGTGTCGCCGCCCCCTGCGATCGTCTTCAGCCGGCCGGCCACAGTCAGCGCGGCGGCGGCCTGCGCCACCCGCACCGTGCCGCGATCGAAGGGCGCGATCTCGAAGGCGCCGACGGGACCGTTCCACACCAGCGTGCGGACGTCCTGCAGCAGAGCCTCGACGCGGGCGACGGTGAGCGGACCGACGTCGAGGATCATCCTGTCAGCCGGCACCGCGTCGATCGCCACCGTTTCGTCCGGCGCCCCGGCCTCGAAGCGAGCGGCCACGACGGCATCGACCGGGAGCACCAGTTGGCAGCCGGCCCGATCCGCCTGGACGATGATGTTTCGGGCCGTGTCGGCCATCTCCTTCTCGCAAAGCGAAGTGCCGACCCCGACGCCCTGCGCGAAGAGGAAGGTGTTGGCCATGCCGCCGCCGATGACGAGCATGTCGACGCGCGCCACCAGATTGCCGAGCAGGTCGAGCTTGGTCGACACCTTGGCGCCGCCGACCACCGCCGCCAGCGGGCGCTCGGGCGCCTCAAGGGCTTGCGTCAAGGCGTCGATCTCGGCCTGCATGGTGCGCCCGGCATAGGCCGGCAGCACGTGGGCGAGGCCCTCCGTGGAGGCATGGGCGCGGTGCGCCGCCGAGAAGGCGTCGTTGACGTAGACGTCGCCGAGCTTCGCCAAGGCCGCGACGAAAGCCGGCTCGTTGGCCGTCTCGCCGGAATGGAAGCGGGTGTTCTCCAGCAGGGCGACGTCGCCATCGCCGAGGGCAGCGACGGCGGCCTCGGCGTGCGGCCCGATGCAGTCGTCGACGAAGGTGACGGTGCGGCCGAGTTCCCGCTCAAGTGCGACCGCCAGCGGCTCCAGCGAGCTTTTCGCCTCGAAGGTGTTCTTGGGGCGGCCGAAGTGGGCGAGCAGCACCACTCTGCCACCCTTTTCCGCAAGTTCCCGGATCGTGGGGACCACGCGGGTGATGCGGGTGAGGTCGGACACGACACCCTTCGACATCGGCACGTTGAGGTCGACGCGCACCAGCACGCGCTTGCCGTGCAGGTCGCCGAGCTGATCCAGGGCCTGGATCATTGCTCCGCCCGCCATGCTACAGCACCTTCCCCATCGCCACGGCCGTGTCGGCCATGCGGTTGGAGAAGCCCCATTCGTTGTCGTACCACGACAGCACGCGCACGAACCGGCCTTCGAGCACCTTCACCTGATCCATTGCGAAGATGGACGAATGGGGATCGTGATTGAAATCGATCGAAACGTTCTTGTCGTCGGTGAAGCCGAGGATGCCGTTGAGTTCGCCGTTGGCGGCGCGGCGCACCGCGTCCCTGACCTCGGCAACATCGGTGTTGCGCTTGGCGACGAACTTGAAGTCCACCACGGACACGTTGGGGGTCGGCACCCGGATGGCGGTGCCGTCGAGCTTGCCGGCGAGTTCCGGCAACACGAGGCCCACCGCCTTGGCGGCGCCGGTCGTGGTCGGGATCATCGAGAGGGCGGCGGCGCGGCCCCGGTAAAGATCCTTATGCATGGTGTCGAGCGTCGGCTGGTCGCCGGTGTAGGAGTGGATCGTGGTCATGAAGCCATGATCGATGCCGATGGCGTCGTTGAGCACCTTGGCCACCGGCGCCAAGCAGTTGGTCGTGCAGGAGCCATTGGACACCACGACGTGGTCGCCCGTGAGCTTGTGGTGATTGACCCCGAAGACCACCGTCAGGTCGGCCTTGTCGCCCGGCGCCGAGACGAGCACCCGCTTGGCGCCGGCCTGGAGGTGGGCCGATGCCTTGTCCCGAGCGGTGAAGATGCCGGTGCATTCCAGCGCGATCTCGACGCCGAGGTCGCGGTGGGGCAGTTCGGCCGGGTTGCGGATCGCGGTGACCTTGATCGGGCCGCCGCCGACGTCGATGGTGTCGCCCTCCACCTTCACCTGACCGGGAAAGCGGCCGTGCACGGAGTCGTAGCGCAGCAGGTGGGCGTTGGTTTCGACCGGCCCGAGATCGTTGATGGCGACGACCTCGATGTCGCTGCGGCCGGACTCCGCGATGGCGCGCAGGACGTTGCGTCCGATGCGTCCGAACCCGTTGATCGCAACCCGCACGGCCATTTCCGATATCTCCTGCGCCGGCTGGCGCCTAGTATGCTGCCTTGCATGCCGCTTGCACGATGCGCGCCTCGGCGGCCCTCGGTCTCCACCCGATATGGGGATTGCACAACGAAATATCCGACGGATCATGCCTCCGGGTCGTGATCCCGGTCAGTCGAAGCGCAAAGTGAGGCGATCTAACTAGCAGGTCGACCTCCTCTGTCAACGCGGGCCCGGAGCTGTCATTTGTATGGCCGCAGCGCCCATGCGGACGGCGCGGAGTGCATCGGAGACGGTTCCGGGGAGAAGCGTCCGGCTTCTCGCATCGGCTTGCCCTTGGGGCCGGTCTGCGCGTTGACGCTTCAGGCCGGCTCGACGCAAATGCCCTTCGCCCTTTCCTCCTGCCACCGACGCCCGTTGTCCCCCAGCCGTTTCATCCCGCGCCACGCCGATCTAGACGCCGCGCTGAAGCGTCTGTCGGGAGCGCTCGACCTGCTGGAAGCGGCAACCGCTCGGCTTGATCGCGCCGGGGCCGAGCGGCGCGACGTCGAGGAGGCGCTGGCGGCGATGGAGGATGATCGCGGCCGCCTCGCCGACGACCTCGATGCCGCGCTGACCCGCGCGCAAATCCTGGAGCAAGCCGCCGGTGAGGTGGCGACGCGCCTGCGCACGGCCGGCGTCGCGTTGCGTCAAATCCTGGCCGCCGACGGAAGCGGCCTCGACGGTGGCCGCCCGTCATGACAACGGTGGCGGTGGTGATCGCCGGGCGCAGCTACCGCATGGCCTGCGGGGAGGGCGAGGAGGCGCACCTGCAGGCTCTCGCCCGCCACGTCGAGCAGACGCTCGCGGGCCTGCGCAAGGGTTTCGGCGAGATCGGCGACACCCGCCTCGTCGTGATGACGGCGATCACCGTCGCCGACGAGCTGCACGAAGCGAGGCAGCGCATCGCCGAGCTGGAAGCCGACCTCGCTGACATCAGGGCGACCCGCTCGCAGGGCGAGGCGATGCGTGATGCGCTGGCGGCCGAGGTGGCCGGCGCGATCGCGTCCGCCTCCGAGCGCATAGAGGGCGTCGCCCAGCGTCTCAACGAGGCGGGCAAGAGTTGAACGGGGCGGGTCGGATTGGCGGAAGCCGGGGTTTGTTGAAGGACGAAAGACGATGCCGCTCATTCCCGTGACGCCGACGCTTGCCATCGACGAGGGCGAAGTGTCCGTCACCTTTGCCCGCGCCGGTGGTCCGGGCGGGCAGAACGTGAACAAGGTGGAGTCGGCCGTCCACCTGCGCTTCGACGTCGCCGGCTCGCCGTCGCTGGATGCCTTCACCAAGCGCCGGCTGGCCGGCCTCGCCGGGCGGCGGATGACCGCCGAAGGGGTGCTGGTGATCTTCGCCCAGAGCCACCGCAGCCAGGAGCGCAATCGCGAGGACGCGATCGCCCGGCTGCTCGCCCTGATCGCCGCCGCCGCCGAGCGGCCGAAGTTCCGGGTCAAGACGCGCCCAACCCTGGCGGCCAAGCGTCGGCGCGTCGACAGCAAGGTGCGGCGCGGCGAAACCAAGCGAGGGCGGGGCAGGGTGCCCGATGCCTGACGTGGATAAAGCTTGATGCTGTGCCGCGCCGCGCGAGCGGACGAGATCGACCGGCGACGGGCGCCCTGCCGCTCGTTCGCAACCGGAAGGAGCGAGGGCTTGCGGCAGCGCGGAACGCCGGCCGGTGCTGCCGTTGGGCGCGCGACGGCCGTCCTGCTGTTCGCCTGCTCGGCGAACGGTCCGGCGTCGGTCGCCCAGGAAGCCCATAAAACCCTCGCCTCCCAAATTGCGGCCTGCTCGGGTCGCGGCGGCGACAGCACGACCGCGGCCGTCGTCGAGGGCCGCCTTGAGCTGCGGCTCGCCGATGGTCGCCTGCTTCGCCTCGTCGGCCTCGATCCCGCCGAGGGGACGCCCGACCAGCCCGACCGGGCGGAGATGGCGCGGGCGCAGCTTGCTCGTCTCGTCGCGGCACAGCCGGTGTCGTTCAACCTCGTCGACGGCAAGCCGGACCGCTGGGGCCGGCTGCCGGCGCTGGCGTTCCTGCCGAGCGGGCTGAGCCTCGCCCAGGCGGCACTCGACGCCGGACTCGGACGTTACCTCGCCGAGCCGGCCGCCCACCCCTGCCGCGACCGTCTGCTCGCGGCCGAGGTCGCGGCCCGCGCCGCCCGGCTCGGCCTTTGGGAGGATGCGTACTATGCCGTGCTCGCCCCCGATGACGGTTCAAGCTTCGCCGAGCGTTCGGGGACGACGGTTGTCGCTCAGGGGCGCTTGACGGAGGTCGCCGCCGGCCCTTATCGCACGGAGCTGCGGTTCGCGGCGCGCGATCGAACCGGACGTGACTTCCTTTCCGTTTCGATCCCGCCTCGCGCCGCCAAGTCGTTCAAGGACCAAGGCGTGGATCTTTCCTCCCTGATCGGCCACACCGTGCGGGTGCGCGGGCTGCTCGACCTGCGCTTCGGGCCGCGACTCGAAGTTGGCAGCCCCGACGCGCTGGAAGTGCTGCCGGCGGCTGACGCGGCCGGTCCGGGGTGAGCGTGAAGGCCAGCCCGTTCGCCCCCGCCGGCCCGCGCCGCAGACGGCTGCCCCGGCGGTCCGTTGTTCGCGGAGCCGGTCTTCTCGCCGGTATGCTCCTCGCCGGCTGCTCGACCCTGGGCGAACAAGGCATCGTCACCGCTCCCCGGATCGAGGCGCCGGCCGCGCCCAAGGTCATCACCGAGTCGACCTCCTCGGCCGAGCACAAGCGCATGGTGTCGCTGTTCGGCGGCGCCTACAGAAACGCCGGCATCGAGCGCTACCTCAACGGCGTGCTGGCCAAGTTCGCCGCCACCGATGAACTGGCCGGACGCAGCTACAAGGTCACGATCCTCAACACGCCCATCGTCAACGCCTTCGCGCTCCCCTCGGGCGACATTTTCGTCACCAGGGGCCTGCTCGCGCTGGCCAACGACGGCTCGGAAGTTGCGGCGGTGATGGCCCACGAGATCGCCCACATCACCGAGCGCCACGCCATCGCCCGCGAGGAAGAGGAGCGTCGGGCGGCGGTGGTCAGCAAGGTCGCCCACCTCGTCCAGAACAAGCAGCGCGGCGACCAGATCGAGGCGCTGGGCAAGCTGTCCATCGCCGGCTTCTCGCGCCTTCAGGAGCTGCAGGCCGACCAGCGCGGCATCCAGACGATCGCCAAGGCCGGCTACGACCCCTATGGCGCCAGCCGCTTCCTGGCCGCGCTCGGGCGCTCCAGCGCGCTCAAGGCGGCGCTGATCGGCCAGGCCAGCGCCGCCAAGCCCGACATCCTCGCCACCCATCCCTCGACGCCCGACCGCATCGCTGCCGCCATCAAGGTGGCGCGCGGCATCGGCGCTCCCGACATCGGCAGCCGCGACCGCGACGCCTACCTCCAAACCATCGATGGTTTGGCCTTCGGCGACGATCCGATGGAAGGCACGATCCGCGGCCGCCGCTTCCTCCAGCCCCGGCTCGGCTTCGCCTTCACCGCGCCCGACGGCTTCGTGCTGGAGAACACCACCCAGGCCGTGCTCGGCGTCAAGGAAGGCGGTATTGAAGCGCTGCGGCTCGACAGCGTGGCCAAGCCCGACAACACCGCCCTCGAAGCCTATGTGAAGTCCGGCTGGATCGACGGCCTCCTCGACAGCTCGATCGAAACGGTCGAGATCAACGGCCTGCCGGCGGTGATCGCCATCGCCCGCTCGGGCGAGTGGAATTTCCGTATCGCCGCGATCGGCAATGGTGACACGATCTACCGCATCATCTTCGCCACCCATGCCCTCGACCTCGTCCACGAGAAGACCTTCCGCGCCGCCTTCGATTCGTTCCGCCGGATCGGGCCGGCCGAAGCCGACAAGATCAAGCCGCTGCGCATCTCGGTGGTGACGGCAAAGGCTGGCGACAGCGCCGGCTCGCTGTCGAGCCGGATGGTCGCCACCGACAAGCCTTTGGAAACCTTCGAGCTGCTCAACGGTCTCGAAAGCGCCGCGCCGCTGCAGCCGGGCGAGCGCTACAAGCTCGTCACCGAATGATGCGATCCCTCGAACGGTCCGCCGCGCAGCGGAACCGATGCGCGGGGGAAGCTGTTCACGCCTCGCATCGGTGGTGTGCCATCGCTGTCGCAACGGGGTGGGGACGGTCAATCTCATGGGCCAACTGGTCGGCGTCGGACAGCAGCTCGTCAGGACGGCGATGGCCGCTCCCTTTCTTGAGCGCGACAACGAGCATGATCTTGCCGTGAGGTGGAAGGAACACGGCGACGAGGACGCGCTGCACGAACTAGCCGAAGCGCACATGCGTCTCGTCATTTCGATCGCCGTGCGCTTCCGGCATTACGGACTTCCTGTCGCCGACCTGATCCAGGAGGGCCACGTCGGCTTGCTGGAAGCGGCCGCCCGCTTTGATCCCGAACGCGAGGTCCGCTTCTCGACCTACGCGACCTGGTGGATCCGCGCCTCCATCCAGGATTATATCCTGCGCAACTGGTCGATCGTTCGCGGCGGCACGTCCTCGGCGCAGAAGGCGTTGTTCTTCAACCTGCGCCGGCTGCGCGCCAAGCTCAGCGTCGGCGGTGAGCCGCGCGGCAACTCCGTGTTGCTCGGCGAGATCGCCAAGGTGCTGGGTGTCGCCCGCGCTGATGTCGAGATGATGGACACCCGGCTGTCGGGTCCCGACGTTTCGCTCAACGCGCCGATCGGCGACGCCGACAGCATGGCTGGCTCCTCCGAGCGCATCGAGATGCTGGTGGATAAGCAGCCGCTGCCCGATGAGACGGTCGGCAGCTCGATCGATACGGATCGCCGGCTGGGCTGGTTGAAGGACGCCCTGACCCTTCTGTCCGAGCGCGAATACAACATCCTTCGCGAGCGCCGCCTCAAGGAAGAAGCGATCACCCTCGAAGAACTGGGCGTGCAGCTCGGCATCTCGAAGGAACGGGTTCGTCAGATCGAGAGCCGCGCCTTGGAGAAGCTTCGTCTCGCCCTGACAGAAAGGCATGCGATGGTCGAGTTCTCCGGCTGAGCGACGGACCCCTGTGCGCTTCGGCTGACACCAATCGATCGACGCCAAGCTCACTCGACCGGCGCGACGTTCAGTGCAGCGCGCGTTTGCTAGGTCGCTTACCGTCGGCGGACGCGCCAGCCGTTTCCCGGAACAACTCGGCGAGTTTCTCGGTCATCGCGCCGCCAAGCTCTTCCGCATCCACGATCGTCACGGCGCGGCGATAATACCGCGTCAC
This sequence comes from uncultured Beijerinckiaceae bacterium, assembly GCA_964245015.1. Lineage (GTDB taxonomy): Bacteria > Pseudomonadota > Alphaproteobacteria > Rhizobiales > Beijerinckiaceae > RH-AL1. The sequence goes on from CAXTMA010000098.1 coordinate 11,187, forward strand.
GTCGTGACCGATGCCGATGGCGATCAGTTCCACCGGAGAGCGCGTTTCGATCTCCTCGATGACGTATCGCAGATGCCGCTCCAGGTAGTTGCCGGAATTGACCGACAGTGTGGAGTCGTCGACCGGCGCGCCGTCGGAGATCATCATCAGGATGCGGCGTTGCTCCGGGCGGGCGAGCAGGCGCTTGTGAGCCCAATCCAGCGCCTCGCCGTCGATGTTCTCCTTCAGCAGCCCCTCGCGCATCATCAGCCCGAGGTTCTTTCGGGCGCGGCGCCATGGCGCATCCGCCGATTTGTAGATGATGTGGCGCAGATCGTTGAGCCGGCCGGGCGTGGCGGGCTTGCCGGCCTGCAGCCAGCTTTCGCGGGCTTGGCCGCCTTTCCAGGCCCGCGTGGTGAAGCCCAGGATCTCGACCTTCACGCCGCAGCGTTCCAGCGTGCGCGCCAGTATGTCGGCGCAGGTCGCCGCCACCGTGATCGGACGCCCACGCATCGAGCCGGAGTTATCGAGCAGCAGCGTCACCACCGTGTCGCGGAAGTCGGTGTCCTTTTCCCGTTTGAACGAGAGCGGCTGCTGCGGATCGATGATGATGCGCGGCAGGCGGGTCGGGTCGAGCAGTCCTTCCTCGAGGTCGAACTCCCACGATCGGTTCTGCTGCGCCATCAAGCGGCGCTGCAAGCGATTGGCGAGCCGCGCCACCACCGAGGACAGGTTCTGCAACTGCTTGTCGAGATAGGCGCGCAACCGCGCCAACTCGTCGGGATCGCAAAGGTTCTCGGCGGCGATCGTCTCGTCGGTCGTCCGGTTGAACACCTTGTAATCCGGCCCGCGCGCTTCGATCGGGCGTCCGGCCGGGGCGCGGCGGGCGTCGGAGGCTTGTTCGGCGTCGGACGTGTCCGCTTCCTCGTCCGTGTCGCCGGTCGGAGCCTCGGAAGAGTCCATCGCGGCCTCGTCCATCTCCTCGGTGGACGCTTCCGCCTTCTGGCTCTGCCGGCCGTCGTCGGACCGGTCGGCGTCGCCTTGGCGCTCTTCGTCCTGGTCGGCATCGCTGTCGGCTTCGTCGGGCTTGTCGTCGTCCTCGGCATCGTTCTCGGAAGCCGACTCTTCCCCCATCTCGAGGGCGGCCAGAAGCCTCTGTACGGACTGAGCAAAAGCGCGCTGGTCGTCGATCTTCGAAGTGAGCCTGTCGAGATCGCGGCCGATGCGCTCCTCGATCCAGGATCGCCAGGCATTGACGACCGCTTCGCCGCCCTTGGGCGGTTTGGCGCCGGTCAAACGCTCGCGCACCAGCAGCGACAGCGCCTCTTCGAGCGGCGCGTCGGCGCGCTGCGTCACCTCGGACAGGCGGGCGCGGATCAGCCGGTCGTCCAGCATGGCGGCGAGGTTGTTGGCGACGCCGGGCATGCGTCGCGCCCCGATCGCCTCGACTCGCGCCTGTTCCACCGCATCGAAGCAGGCGCGCGCCGCCTGCGACTGCGGCAGCAGGCGGCGATGGATGTCCACGCTGTGGCAAGCCATGCGCAACGCCATCGCGTCGGCATGCCCGCGCACGATCGCGGTATCGCGCGGATCGAGCTTGCGGCTGGGCTCAGGCAGGCGCGCTTTCGCCCCCTCGCCCGTGCGGATCAGGCTGGGGCGTTCGGGCGCATAGGTGACTTCAAGGTCGGCCGTGCCGGCCATCGCCCGCATGCAACCGGCCACCGCCCGCTTGAAGCCATCCTGCGGCGCGTCGGCCTTGGACGCCGGTCGCGCATTGGCGCCTGGGCGGACGTCGGCCGGCGGCGCCATCAGCTCATCACGACGTTGACGGCGCTTTCCGGCAGCTCTTGGCCGAAGCAGCGCTGGTAGAACTCGGCCACCAGCGTCCGTTCCAGCTCGTCGCACTTGTTGAGAAAGGTCAAGCGGAAGGCGAAGCCGATGTCGCCGAAGATCTCGGCGTTCTCGGCCCAGGTGATCACCGTGCGCGGACTCATCACCGTGCTGAGGTCCCCGGCCATGAAGGCGTTGCGGGTGAGGTCGGCGACGCGCACCATCTTCGACACGGCGTCGCG
>CAXTMA010000099.1:0-13183 GCA_964245015.1 uncultured Beijerinckiaceae bacterium
ACAAGGCGATCGTCGGCCGCAACGCCTTCGCCCACGAGAGCGGCATCCACCAGGATGGGGTGCTGAAGAACGCGCTGACCTACGAGATCATGACGCCGGAGTCGGTCGGCGTGGCCAAGTCCTCGCTGGTGATGGGCAAGCATTCGGGACGCGCCGCCTTCAAGGACAAGCTCCGCGCGCTCGGCTACGTGCTGGGCGAGAACGCCTTCCAGGATGCCTTCGTGCGCTTCAAGGCGTTGGCCGACCGCAAGCGGATCGTCTACGACGAGGACATCGAGGCGCTCGTCGACGACGAGATCGGCCATGCCCACGAGCGCATCAAGGTTGTGAGCCTGGAGGTGCACGCCGGCACGCTCGGTCCGCAAACGGCTGATATCACCCTCGACGTCGATGGGACGGCGAAGAGCTTCAAGGCCCAGGGCAACGGCCCGGTGGACGCGATCTTCAACGCCATCGTCACCCTGGTGCCGCACGATGCCGTGCTCGACCTCTACCAGGTCCACGCCGTGACCCAGGGCACCGACGCCCAGGCCGAGGTCACCGTGCGCCTGAGCGAGGGCGACGCCCAGGTGTCCGCCCGCGGCGCCGACCCCGACACGCTGGTCGCCTCGGCGCGGGCCTACGTGGCGGCGCTGAACAAGCTGACGGCGAAGCGCGGCAAGATCCGGTATGACACGCTGGCGGGGTAGCAAGCGTCAAGCTCGCGCAGCCAAAAGGTCTGAACGGCATGACTGATTTGAAGTCCTGTCTGCGCGATCCGATCCCGGAAATCTTTGAAGCCGCGCAGCATCCCAACCAAGCGGTTTCAGCACACTTGCGATCCGATGAGGCGACGGCGGCCGCGCTCATCCGACAAGCTGATCTCTCCTTGATCCGCGACTGGACTAATTCTCTCTGGGGTAAAGACGGTCCCTGGAGCAGGCCGCTCTTCCAGGATGTCGATCTACCCTCCCTTCCGCAGGCAGAGCGCGCGGTCAAGCGAATGCCATCCATGACCGAGAAGCGCGCGCTCATAAAGCGCGACGGATACACTTGTCGCTTCTGCGGCATACCGCTCATCCGCCAGGAAACGCGGAAGCGCATGCGTGTGGCGTATCCGAGCGTCATCTCCTGGGGGAACACGAATGGTTAGGCAGCACGCCGCCTTCCAAGCGATGTGGCTGCAATACGACCATCTTGTCCCGCATGCCCGAGGCGGCACATGCGAACCGGACAACATGATCGTCACCTGCGCCCCTTGCAATTATGGCCGCTGGAATTTGACGCTCGCCGAAGCAGGACTTCGCGACCCGCGCTCAAGCCAACCAACCCGATCCGACTGGGATGGCCTTGAGCGCTTCCCCTAGCCACTGGTCGGATGCTTTTTCAGAGCACCGCCTCGAACTGATCGGCGATCCAGTCCGCCTCGCTCTCGCCGATGATCAGCGGCGGGGCGATGCGGATCGTGTGCTCGTGCGTTTCCTTGGCGAGAAGGCCGCGCGCCTGCAGCCGTTCGCAGACCGGCCGGGCGCCGCCGGCGTCGGGGTGCAGTTCCACCGCGATCATCAGCCCGCGCCCGCGAATCTCCCTCACGCTGGCACCGGCCACCGCCTGGAGGTTGGCGAGCAGGCGCGCCCCGACCGCGGCCGAGTTCTCGATCAAACCTTCCTCGACCAGCACCTTCAGCGAGGCGCGGCCGACCGCGCAGGCGAGCGGGTTTCCGCCGAAGGTCGAGCCGTGCTCGCCGGGCTTGAGCACGCCCAACACTTCGCTGTTGGAAAGCACGGCGGAGATCGGGTAGTAGCCGCCCCCCAGCGCCTTGCCGACCAGGGTCAGGTCGGCCTCCACGCCCTCGTGCTCCTCGGCGAGGAGGCGGCCGGTGCGCCCGAGCCCGGTCTGGATCTCATCGAGGATCATGACGACGTTGTTGGCCGTGCACAGGGCGCGGGCGCGGCGGAGATAGCCGTCGGGCGGGATCACCACGCCGGCCTCGCCCTGGATCGGCTCGGCGAGGAAGGCCACCGTGTCGGGGGTGATCGCACGCTCCAGCGCCACGGCGTCGCCGTAGGGCACGGTGACGAAGCCCGGCGCGAAGGGGCCGAAGCCGTCGCGCGAGGCCGGATCGGTGGAGAAGCCGACCACCGCCAACGTGCGGCCGTGGAAGTTGTCGGCGCACACCACGATCTCGGCCCGGTCGGCCGGCACGCCCTTGACCTGATAGCCCCACTTGCGCGCCACCTTGAGCGCGGTCTCCACCGCCTCGGCGCCGGAGTTCATCAGCAGCACCTTGTGCGAGCGCGTGAGGCGGCACAGGTCCTCGTAGAAGGGGGCGAGCTGGTCGTTGCGGAAGGCGCGCGACGTCAGCGTCAGGGTGCCGGCCTGGTTGACCAGCGCGTCCCGGATCCTGGGATGGCAGTGCCCCTGGTTCACGGCGGAATAAGCGCTGAGGCAATCGAGGTAGCGGCGGCCCTCGACATCCCAAACGTAGGCGCCCTGCCCGCGCGTCAGAACCACGTCGAGGGGCTTGTAATTCTTGGCGCCGTAGAGGTTTTCGGCGGCGATGAAGTCGGCCGTGCCGGGCGCGACGCGGGGCGAGGAGTGCAGAAGCGTTCCGCTCATTGCGCGGCCTCCGTGAACAGCTCGGCCGCGCGGGTCTCTCCGCCGCGGTCGAGGCGGAGCGTCATGCAGTAGGCGCCGCCGCCCGACAGGATGAAGGGGGCGAGGTCGACGTCGATCACGCGGTAGCCGCGCTCGGCCAGGAGCGCGCGGAGCCGGGAAGCGGCGGTGGCCATGATGACCGTGCGATCCAGGGCGACGGCGTTGACGCAGAAGCGGGCGGCATCCTCGTCGGAGGCTTCGATCAGCAGGGAGGGCGCGACGCGCTCGCGGATCGCGCGCTGCGATTGCGGGGTAAAGGCCGGGGGATAGAACAGGACCTCGCCGCCCGGCAGCACGCAGAAGCAGGTGTCGAGGTGGTAGAACTTCGGCGTAGCCAGTTCCAGGGCGACGGTTTCGCGGCCGAAGAAGGCGGCCACGGCCTCGACCCCCGCGCGGTTGGACCGTTGGCCGTGGCCGGCCCAGAACAGCGAGCGCGTCGCGTCCCAGATCGCGTCGCCGGCGCCTTCCTGCACCGCGCCGTCGGGCAGGGTCGCCACCTCGCCGGCGAGGCCCCGCGCGCGCAGGTCGGCGAAGGCGCGCTGGAACACCGGCTCCTCGACTTGGCGCTCGGGACACAGGAAGCGCGCCAGCAGGACGCGGCCGTCGAGCACCACGGCGGCGTTGGCGGGAAACACCAGGTCGGGCGCCCCGGGTACGCCGGCGACCATCTCGATCTCCGCCCCCGCCAAGCGCAGCGCGTCGGCGAGGTTGCCCGAGGCGATGCGGGCGGCGGCGAACAGGCCCTCGCGATCGGCCTGCCACAGCGCCGGCGACATCCACGGATTAATGGCATAGGTGACGGCGAAATGAGCGGGATCGACCATCAGGAACAGCGGCGCCATACTTTTCCCCCTGTAAGCCGGCGCAAGGTGACGGAAAGTGCCGCCAGCGAGAAGCACGCGACCTGCGCGAAATCGCGGTATGGTTTCGCAGATCGGCAACGCTGATTGACGATCCGCCAATGAAGGATGCCGGGACAGGCTTGCGTGGATGATCTCGACCGCCGCCTGATCGCCCTGCTTCGCGAGAACGCCCGCGCGCCGACGGCGACGCTGGCCAAGGCGCTCAAGGTGTCGCGCGGCACCGTCCAGAACCGCATCGAGCGGCTGCAGGCGGAAGGCACGCTGCTCGGCTTCACCGTGCGCGTCGAGGGCGGCGACGAGGGCGCCCGCGTCCGCGCCGTCACCACCATCGAGATCGCCGGCGGCCGGTCGGGCACCGTGCTCGCGGCGCTGCGCGGGATCGCGGCGGTCAAGGCGGCGCACAGCACCAACGGGCGCTGGGACCTCGTCGCGGAACTGGAAACGCCCGACCTCGCCGCCTTCGGCGCGGCGCTCGACCAGATCCGGGCCGTGGAGGGCATCGTGGCGAGCGAAACCAGCCTGTTGCTGAGCACCGTGCGCTTCTGAGGTGATCGGGATCGCGATGCTTTGATCGTCGCGGCACGCGTCCGCAGGCGGGCCGGTGCGTTGGGCCGGACATGACACATGATCCAGGCTTCGGTCCGCCGCGCACCCGCGTCGAAGGTCCCCTCAAGGTCACGGGGCAGGCCCGCTACGAGTCCGACACGCTTCTGCCGGGCATGGCTTATGCGGCGCTGGTGCGGGCGCCGACCAAGGGCCGGCTGCTCTCGCTCGACCTCGCGACCGCGCGGGCGATGCCCGGCGTGCTCGCCGTCGTGACGCACGACACGCCCTTCGAGGGGAGCACGTTCGGCGAGGCGGTGCGTCCGGTCGGGCATGCGATGAGCGGCGGCTACGCCAATTCGACATGGCGACCGCTGGCCTCGGCGACCGTTGCCTATCCCGGCCAGATCGTCGCCCTGGTGGTGGCCGACACCGGTGTGGCGGCGGCGGCCGGTGCGGCGGCCGTAGCGGTGACGCTGCAGGCCGAGGCCGGGACCTTCCGGCTCGCCAGGACCGACCGCGATCAGCCGCTCGCCGTTGTCAAGCCGGCGCACAAGGATGGGCGGGTCGGCGACCTCGCCGCCGGTCTCGCCGGCGCCGCCGCCACCGTCGAGGCGACCTACGAGACGCCCGTCCAGCACCACAATCCGCTGGAACTCTTCGCCACCACCTGCGCCTGGGAAGGCGAGCACCTCACGGTGCACGAGCCGTCCCGCTTCGTGTGCGGTCTGCAGAACGGTCTCGCCCAACAACTCGGCATCCCCGCCGACAGGGTGCGCGTGGTGTCCCGCCTCGTCGGCGGCCATTTCGGGTCGCGCCTCGACCTCTCGCAGCACACCGCCCTGGTTGCCCTGGCCGCCAAGCTGCTGAAGCGGCCGGTGCAACTGGCGCCGACCCGCGCCGAGGGCTTCACGATCGCGACCCACCGACCGGAAAGCCGCCACGCGATCACGCTCGCCGCCGACGCGGGGGGACGCCTCACGGCCCTGTCGCATACCGCCACCGTCGCCACGTCCCGCTTCGACACCTTCGCCATGCAGGGCACCGACGTTTCCGGCGGCCTGTATGCCTGCCCCAACGTGGTGACGCAGGAGCGGATCGGACGGGTCGACCGCAACACGCCGGGTCCGATGCGCGCCCCGCCGGAAGTGCCCTACCTGTTCGCGCTGGAATGCGCGATGGACGAGCTGGCGGCCAAGCTGAAGCTCGACCCCATCGAGTTCAGGCGGCGCAACGACACGGCGACCGACCCGGTGACGGGGCACCGCTACACCACGCGCCCGCTGATGCGCTGCTTCGACGAGGCGGCCCGGCGCTTCGGTTGGGCCGAGGCGGCGGGCGCCGCGCCCGGCGGCCGCCGCGACGGCGATTGGCTGGTCGGCGCCGGCTGCGCCAGTTCGGTGCGGCCGACCAAGATCGCCCCCGCGGCGATCCGCGTCAGCCTCACCGCCGGCGGCGGCACCCTGGTGGAAACGGCCCAGCACGAAATCGGCAACGGCATCACAACCCTGCTCGCGGGTCGGGCGAGCGAGGCGCTCGGCATGCCGATCGATCGCGTCGCCGTGAAGCTCGGCGACAGCGACCTGCCGCCGGCCGGCATCTCGGGCGGCTCGTCCACCACGACCTCGCTCATCAACGCGCTCGACCAGGCCTGCGGCGAACTGCTGGCCAAACGAAGCGGGGACGGGCGCGGTGGAAGGGAAGGCGTTGCGAGCGTCACCGTCACCCACCTGCCCGACGGCTCCGCGCCCGATGCCCCGGCCAAGCTCGCCGCCGGGCACACCCAGCTCAGCCAGCTCGGCGGCGGGCGGATCGCCGCCGCCTTCGGGGCGCAGTTCGCCGAAGTGCGCGTGCACGCCCGCACCCGCGAGATCCGGGTGAGCCGCCTCGTCGGCGCCTTCGCCGGCGGACGAATCCTCAACCCGCTAACCGCCCACAGCCAGCTCATCGGCGGCATGATCTGGGGCGTGGGGTCGGCGCTGCTGGAAGCCAGCGACATCGACCCAGCGAGCGGAGCCTACACCAACGCCGACCTCGCCGACTACCTCGTCGCCACGGCCGCCGACGTGCCCAGCGTGGAGGCGGTCTTCGTCGCCGACGACGACCGCGAGGTGAACCCGGCCGGGGTGAAGGGCATCGGCGAGATCGCGATCATCGGCGTCAACGCGGCGATCGCCAATGCCGTCCATGCCGCCACCGGCCGACGCATCCGCCGCCTGCCGATCCGGATCGAGGATCTGATCTGACGGATGCCGGGAGTTCGACTTCTTTTGGCCATAGCCGGCTCCCAGATCATGCGCCCGCGCGCCCAGACGAACCGGGAGGTTTCCATGCGCTTTCATCCCGCCGCCGGACGGCGGCACACATCCCGATCGACCGACGTTCCAATCGCGACCGCCCGGACCGCGGCCGCTGGCATCGCAGCCTCGATCCTGCTCGTCGCCCTGCCGGGCGCGACCTCGGCCAGGACGATCAAGCTTCCCGAAGCCAAGCCGCTCGTGATGTTCGACGTGCCCGACGATTGGACGATGACGCCGGTCGATTCGGGCCTGGAGCTGCGCGCCCCCGACCGCACGTCCGTCATCGTCACCGCGGTGGTGAAGCGCAGCAAGGCCGACCTTGCCGGCTGGCAGAAGGCGGCGACGCAGCGCATGGTGGCCTTCGGCGTCACCTTCGATCCCAATGCCAAGGTGCCGCACAAGGCGGCCGGCAACAACGGCCTGGGCACGCTGATCAAGCCGCAAGCCGCTGCCCCGGCCCCGTCCTCGATTCCCTCCATGGCCCTGATCAACCAACCGCCGCCGATCACCATGGCGCCTCCCCCCGGCCCGCCGGCGAAGAGTGACACGGCCACCAAGCCGACGGACAAGCCCGCTGCGGCCCCGCTGCCTTTCAACTCGGCCGTGCTTTACGGCGCGACCCTTGCCGGCAAGCCGGTCGACGTGCAGTTCCTCAACTTCGCCCTGAACAAGGAGACGGCGTTCGTGATGCAACAGGAGTCGGGGTCGACGGACGACCGCGCCGCCCTGGTCATCAAGTCCATCCGCCTCGCCGACTAGAGCATCGGATTGATCCGAAAACCGCTGCGCACTTTTCGGTCCGATGCTCTGGCCATCGATGGCAAGCCGTTCAGGCGGCGATCAGGTCGCGCATCGGCTTGACCGCGAGGGTGCCGGGGAACACGGCCGTGCCCAGCACGGCCGGCGACAGGCCGAACTGCTCGGCGAGCAGGCCCTTCAGCACGGCCCGGAGGTCGGTCGTCGGCCTGAGGTCGCGATTCTCGTAGAGCTGCGCCGCTTTCAGGCCCGGCCAGTCGGCGATGACGCGACCGCCGCGCACCATGCCGCCGGCGAGGAAGGCCACCGTGCCGGTGCCGTGGTCGGTGCCGTTGGTGCCGTTGACGTGAACGGTGCGGCCGAATTCGGTGATCGCCACCACCGCCGTGTCGCGCCATGCCGGACCAAGTCCGGTTTCGAAGGCGGCGAAGGCCTCGTCGAGTCCGCCCAGGAGCTGCATCAGGCGCCCGGTGGCGCCGCCCTCGCCGGCATGGGTGTCCCAGCCGTCGAACACCAGGGCGGCGACGCGCGGGCCGTCGGGCGCGGCGAGCAGCCTGGCGGCGCCCTCCGCCGCGACCCGCATGCCGGACGGTGAGCCGGGGCCGCCCTTCGGCTTCATCGTCTCCGGCTTGGCGGCAGTCGACTCGCCCCCGCTCCTGGAGCCGTTCTTGGCGATGCGGTCGACGTCGAGCCCCTCGTGCATCGCCAGATTGAGCAGGGGATCCGTTTCGCCGTACAGGGCGAGCACCCGGCGGGCGAGGTCTTCGCCAGCCGTCGGCAGGGTTTCCGGCGCCCAGCCCAGCACGGGGGCGCGCCCGCGCAGGATGATCGGGGTCGCCGCCCCGACCGCCAGCCCGCCGACGGCACCGCCGAACTTCGCGACCCGCTCGCCGGCCGGGATCGCCGCGACGGCTCGGTTGAGCCAGCCCGATTCGGTGAAGCCCGGCGCGGCCATCCCGCTTTCCAGCACGTCCTGCCCGTCGAAGTGCGAGCGCTCGCGGTAGTTGGTGGCGACGGCGTGCACCACGCTCGCCTGTCCGGCGCGGTAAAGCCGGGCGAAGTTCGCCATGCCGGGATTGAGCAGGAAGAAGCCATCGAGCGGCAGACCGGGATGGGCGCCGCCGCGCTCCATCGCCAGGGAGCCGTGAAGCGAGGCGTAATCGGGATCGCCGACCGGGCCGACGGCGGCGAGGCCGTCCAGCGCGCCGTGGAGCACCAGCACGATCAGGCGGGGGTCGCGCGCACCGGCGGCGGAGGCGATCTTCGGCAGCATCGCCGAGCCGAACAGGGTTCCGCCGGCGGCAAGAACACCGCGCCGGGACAGGTGCGGGACGAACGGATGCGGGAGGATGCGGTGCGAACCCATGGCGTTCTCAGCTCCGCTGCATTTCGGGCGACATCAGGAGCAGGGCCAAGCCCTGCTGGCGGGATTCAGCGTGGGCGACGGCGGTCCGCGTTTCGGGCGAGGGGGCGCCGCCGCACAGGGCTTCCAGCAGGTCGCTGGGGTTGGGCGGCTCGCGCAAGCGTTGGCCGAGCTGCGCGCAGTAGTCGAGGCGCAGCTTCATGCCTTCCGGGGTGGCCCAGGCGGCGGTCGAGTCGGAGAAGCCGTTGGGGCCGGGCGGCGTCCACAAGGGCATGCCCATCAGGTTGAGAGGTCCCAGCACCGCGCCGGGCTCCTCGGGCAGCCGCTGCAGCAGGCGGTGGGCGCCGACCACGAACTCGTAGGGGGAGCGCATGCGCACCGGCCTGCGGTCCCAGGACTCCGGCGCGTCGACGAGCGCGAGGGCGAGCTGGCGGAGGTCGCCGTCGGTGTCGTGGAACACCTTGGCGAGCCGGTCGGTGAGCGTGCGCGGCGGTGCGTCGCCGAGGAAATGGCGGGCGAACTTGGCGGATATGAAGCGCGCCGTTTCCGGCCGGCGGGCGATGGCGAGAAGCGCCGCCCGCCCCTGCGCGACCCCATCCTCGGGATAGGTGGCATCGAGCAAGGCGATCGGCCCCGGCTCGTGGGCGTTGGCATTGAAGGTGAAGGCGCCGGGCTCGCCCAGCATCCCCTGCGGCCCGACAAAGGTCCAGCCGGTGAGGATGCGGGCGAGGTTGGTGACGTCGCCCTGGGTGTAGCCGCCGCCGACGCCGAGCGCGTGCAGCTCCATGATCTCGCGGCCGAGGTTCTCGTTGAGGCCGCGCCGGCCGTTGTTGCCGGCCTTCGAGGCCGGCCCGACCGACTGGGCGTTGTCGAGGAAGTGCAGCATCGCCGGATGGCTTTCGACGGCCAGCAGCATGTCGCTGAAGCGGCCGAGGACGTGCGGGCGGATCGCTTCGCGCTCAAAGGCGCCGCAGGTGACGCGCGCGATGCCGCCCTTGTTGGCCGACACGCAGAAATGGTTGGACCAGAAGGCGACGAGCCGCTCGGCGAAGCCGGCGCGGGCCTCGACCGCCCGGCGGATGCGGGCAAGCGCCTCGTCGCGGAACACGGTCGCCTCGGGCGAGGGCGCGGGCTTGACCGGCGTCGGGCTGGCCGGCATCGGGCTCGCCGGCGTGACGGTGAGGGGCGCTCCTGCCGCCGGCACGGCCATCGCCTCGGCCCGGGCGAACACCGGCGACAGGCGAACAAGCTCGGCCGATTGCCGGCTTCGCTCCACGGAGGCGGCGGCGCGCTCCCGCTCGGCCCTGCGCTCGGCCTGATCCTTGAAGAACAGCTGCGCGGCCGTGCGGGTGCTCGGCAGGGCCGGCCCGCCGAGCAGGGCGATGCCCGGCTGAGCGAGTTCCGCGCGCAGGAAGCCGCGCGGGTCGGCGCCGGCTACGGCGGCATCGCCGTCCCCGCGCGGGCCGTAGCCGAAGCGCGTCAGGGCAACAAGACCGAGGGCAAGCTCAAACGCCATGGGCCGGACTCACAGGCCTGAAGACGGCTGGCCGAACGGATCGATTCGGGCCGTCGCGCCACGGAGAATACATCCGCTTGATGAACGCGGGTGTAACTCCGCCGCCGCTTGTCAACGCAGTCGCGCCGCGAAACCTACGCTGCGACCCTGCGGCGGACGATCGGATCGCGCCGACGCGCGTTGCCGGTCGACATCAGCCGCGGAGGCGGAGGCGCTCGTTGGCCCAGATCGTCGTTCTTGTTCTTCTCGCCCAGGTCGGCGGCGGCGCCGGGCCGACCGGGATCACCTCGCTCGACGTCGGGCACTTCCTGTCCATGGAGGCGTGCCGAGAGTCCGCCGCCAAAGCGGTGGCGATCCATCCCCAGCCGGAGATCAAGGTTAGCTACCTCTGCGTGCCGCTCACCGGCAGCGCCAGATAGGACGATGTTTCATTTCGAAGTCTATCACTTCCAACTCCAGTTTCGCCTCCTGTGTTTTCGCAGGAGTGCCCTGGATGGCGTCGTGGCTCCTGGATACCCGACGCCGGGGTTCCTGACGACTTGAGACACTTCTTAGACACCACTTAAGTCAAGAAAAACATAGTCGCTCGACAAGACTCTCTGAATCTCACCATTGACCCATTCTTGATTGAAAGGCTCATCATCCCTTGTTGTGCCCATTAAATGCATTTCCCATCGTAGATTGGCTGCATCGAAGATGGACATCGATTTCTGCCTCAAGAAGAATTCTATGCCCAAAGTTTCTAGCGCAACGATCTCCATTCCATATTTGCACCGCCAATATTTACACACTGACGCAAGCTCTAATGATCCATAAACACCCATGTTATCCGACAAATCAAAAATCAATGGCAATTCCCAGTTTCGGGAAGTTGGGACACGGACGAGAGCGACTTCTGAATACCAAAGCTCGCCCGGAGCGAATTCTGAAGGGTGAGTTGCTCGCATCGTCTTCGAGAACTCATCAGGGACTGTTGTGAGTACAATGTTCTTTGGATCGAATTGCGGCAGGACCTCTGCTCCTGAGTAAAGAGATTTGAGATGATTGATTGCGTACTGCATTACATCCGCATCGGTCCTGCCAATGGAAGCAATTGCCGTTCCGGCTCGCTCGACGGCGTCAGTGAAGATCGCTGTTTCGAAGAGGCTCCAGTCGTCGGGTACAAGTAAGACAGGTGTAAAACCCGATTCCCGCCCGATCGATTGCGCCGCCTTCAGAGCACCTTCCGCATCCCGCATCTCCAGCATTTCATGGGGGTAGCCGCTCTCGGCCAGAACTCGATGCAAAGATTGCAGATTCCCGCGGACGCAATCGCGGCAGATCTCGGTCCAGTTTCGCTGTGCGCGTGGACGCGAACCGGTTACGGCTTCTAAGATTCGTCGGATGGAACTGCTGATCCGAACCATGCTTCTTGTCCTATGGCCGAAGCACTCACAATCGCAATATCTAGTGGTTAGCCACCATAACAGCAGAGACCATTCGTGCTACGCTCTCGGTCAAACCATCTTGACCTACCGGTCCGGCGCCAAGAGTGCCAGACTACAGCCTGAGACGTTACTCCGGATAACGGAGGCGTGCCTCACAGCGATGGCGCCTCGTGCCAGGTGCGCCCGTCGCGCTCGATCAGGGCGACCGACGCCGACGGCCCCCAGGCCCCGGCCGTGTAGCCCTGCGGAGGCTGGATGATGCGCGACCACGCGTCCAGGATCGGGTCGGCCCACATCCACGCCGCCTCGACCTCGTCGCGGCGCATGAACAGGCTCTGGTTGCCGCGGATCACGTCCATCAGCAGGCGCTCGTAGGCGTCGGGGTTGCGGCCCTTGAAGGCGTCCTTGAAGCTGAGGTTGAGCGATTCCTCGCGGAAGCGCATGCCGCCCGGCCCCGGATCCTTGATCATCAGGTTGAGCTGCACGCCGTCGTCGGGCTGCAGGCGGATGATGAGCTGGTTGTTGACGAGGCTGGCCGCTGGCCCGAAGATCGACAGCGGCACGGCGCGGAAGTGGATCACGATCTCCGAATGCCGGGTCGGCAGCCGCTTGCCCGTCCTGAGATAGAAGGGCACGCCGGCCCAGCGCCACGTCTGCACCTCGGCCTTGAGGGCGACAAAGGTTTCGGTCGCGCTTTCCCTCGTGCCGTCCAGCTCGTCGAGGTAGCCCGGCACGGATTTGCCGTCGATGGCGCCGGCCTTGTACTGGCCGCGCACGGTCAGGGAGCGCACGTTGCTGTCGTCGATCGGCTTGAGGGCGCGCAGCACCTTCAGCTTCTCGTCGCGCAGCGCATTGGCCTCCATCGCGGCCGGCGGCTCCATCGCCACGAGGCAGAGCAGCTGCAGGATGTGGTTCTGCAGCATGTCGCGCAGGGCGCCGGCGGTGTCGTAATACGCGCCGCGCCCTTCGACGCCGACGGTTTCCGCCACCGTGATCTGGACGTGGTCGACGTGCGCCTTGTTCCAGATCGGCTCGAACAGGAGGTTGGCGAAGCGCAGCGCCATCAGGTTCTGCACCGTTTCCTTGCCGAGGTAATGGTCGATGCGGTACAGGCGATCCTCGTCCAGCACGGCGCCGACGCCGGAGTTGATCGCCTGGGCGGAGGCGAGGTCCTTGCCGATCGGCTTCTCCAGCACGACCCTCGTCTGCGCGGTCAGCATCCCGTGTTCGGCGAGCTTGTGGGTGATCGGGCCAAACAGCTCCGGCGCCGTGGCGAGGTAGAAGGCGCGCACGCGGTCGCGACCGTCGGCGATCAGGGCCTTCAGCTCGGCCCACCCCGCCTCGCCGCGCACGTCGACGCGGGCGAAGCGCAACCGGTCGAGGAAGCGCGGCAGCGCCGGCCCTTCGAGATCCTCGGCCGGCACGTAGGTCCTGAGAGCATCGGCGACGGTCTCGCAGAAGCGCTCGACGGAATAATCCTTGCGCGACACGCCGATGATGCGGACGGGATCGGTGAAGGCGCCGGCAACGTCGCGCAGGAACAGCGAAGGGAACAGCTTGCGGTAGGCGAGGTCGCCGGTGCCGCCGAACACCACGAGGTCGAAAGGCGCGACGGCGATGATGCGGCTGGTCATGCGGGTTTCTCAGGCTCCGTTGCATGGCAAGCTCGGGCCCGCCCGCGTCCTGCCAGCATCGCCTGTGCCACCCTTATGCTATCCGCCCGCGACGCCTTGGGCTAGGATGCCTTGCGCCGGGATGCCTTGCGCCGGGATGCCTTG
>CAXTMA010000100.1:0-13081 GCA_964245015.1 uncultured Beijerinckiaceae bacterium
TTACGAGCCGGTCGTCGAAGGAGCGCCCATCCGCACCTCCGCCTTCGCGACGCCGCTGCTCGCACCGCCGGCCGGCCTGACCGTGGGCGGGCCGGCGGCTGGATCTGCCACCTACCGCCGGCCGGACGGCACGCCGGCGCCGGTGCCAGACCGGGCCGGCATCGAGGCGGGCGCGTTGGGCGCGGCGGCCCCCGCGCTGGTCTGGCTGCGCGAGCCGGTGGACGCCTTCTTCGTCGCCGTGCAGGGCTCGGCGCGCATCGCCATGCCGGATGGCCGGATGCGCCGGATCGCCTATGCCGCGCGCAACGGCTATCCTTATACCTCGATCGGCAAGGTGCTCGTCACCACGCTCGGTATTCCGCCCGAGCGGATGGGGATGGCCGAGCTGCGCGGCTGGATCCGCGCCAACGGGCAGGGGCCGGACGAGGCCGGCACGGCGCTGATGCGGCGCAACCGATCCTACATCTTCTTCCGCTTCGACGACTCGTTGCCGCCCGAGGCCGGACCCGTCGGAGCGGCCGGCGTCAGCCTGACCCCGCTGCGCTCGCTGGCCATCGACCGTTCGGTCTGGTCCTACGGCCTGCCCTTCTACCTCGCCGTCGACCTGCCTGGGCGGGATGGCGAGTCGACCCCGCTGCGCAGGCTGATGGTGGCCCAGGACACCGGCTCCGCCATTCTCGGCCCGGCGCGCGCCGACATCTTCTTCGGCACCGGCGCCGATGCCGCCGCCCGCGCCGGCGCGATCCGCCATCCCGGCACGCTGTTTGTACTCTGGCCCAAGGAAGCGCCGGGGCCCAAGGAAGCGCCGGGGCCCAAGGAAGCGCCGGATCGCGACCGGCCGGACGGTGTCGCGCAGGGTGCAAGGCGAGGGGCGCAGAGGTGAGCGAGGAGGCAACCCGGCGGCGCGGACGCCTGCGCCGCCTCAGCGAGGAGGAGATCGAGCTGTGGCTTCTGGTGGCGGCCGGCGTGGCGCGTCGGCCCGGCAGTTCGCTGCCCGCGCTCGTACCCTCATCGGTTGCCGCGCCTGCGGCGCTCCCGGTCGCGCCGCCGCCCGCCGCCGATCCGCCCGCCGCTCTCCTGCGGCCTGCGTCCACGAACCTTCCCCCGCTGGCACCGCTGGAGCGCAAGCTGAAGCAGCGGCTGTCGCGCGGGCGGATGACCGCCGACGCCGTCATCGACCTGCACGGCTTCACCCGCGACCAGGCCCTATCGGCGCTGCGTCGCTTCCTGATGGGCGCGCAGCGCGATGGGCTCAGGATCGTGCTGGTCGTGACCGGCAAGGGCGGCCGCCCATCCCTGGCCTTCGAAGGCCATGACGGCATCGGCGTTCTCAAGCGGTCGGTGCCGATGTGGCTCGACATGCCGGAGTTCCGGCCGCTGGTGGTCGGCTACGAGGAGGCCGGCCGCAGCCACGGCGGCGCGGGAGCCCTCTACGTCAGGTTGCGCCGTCGCGGCTGACGCTCGAAGGCCCCGCGCCGACCGGCCGCTTTGCGTCCCGCTCCCGGCCTCTGTAGAGATGTCCGATGGATAAATTCACCAGCCTGACCGGCGTGGCGGCGCCGCTCAAGATCGCCAACGTCGACACCGACCAGATCATCCCGGCGCGTTTCCTCAAGACCATCGAGCGGACCGGCTTGGGCAAGGGGCTGTTCTCCCCGCACCGCTACCGCGAGGACGGGTCGGAGAACCCCGATTTCGTGCTGAACAAGCCGGCCTACCGCCGGGCGCAGATCCTGGTGGTCGAGGACAACTTCGGCTGCGGCTCGTCGCGCGAGCACGCGCCCTGGGCCCTGCTCGATTTCGGCATCCGCTGCGTCATCTCGACGAGCTTCGCCGACATCTTCTTCAACAACTGCTTCAAGAACGGCATCCTGCCGATCGTGGTCGCCAGGGAAGATCTCGATCGGCTGATGGACGATGCCGAGCGCGGAGCCAACGCGACGCTGACGATCGACCTCGACGAGCAGACCATCCGCGGGCCGGACGGCGGCACCCTTGAGTTCGACGTCGACCCGTTCCGCAAGCATTGCCTGCTGAACGGCCTCGACGAGATCGGGCTGACCCTGGAAAAAAGCGGCGACGTCGAAATGTTCGAGGCCAGAATGGCGGCGGATCGCCCATGGTTGTGAGGCGAGTGGTCGTGAGGCGACCGGCTCGGCGCTTCGCCGCGGTGCTCGCCGTCGTCGGGCTCGGGAGCACGGTGGCGTGGGCGCAGCAGGCTTCCGAACCCGAGAAGCCGGTTTCGCCACCCGGTCTCGCCGCGGCGCCGGCCCCGTTCAAGCCCGATGGCGAGGAGGCGCAACCCGACGTTTGGATCTTTTCCGGCGAATTGGGCAACAGCCGCGAGACGTTTTCCGGCACCCTGGTGGCCGGCAAGGCCGGCGCGCAGTTCGAGCTGAAGCTTGCCGGCGGGGCAACCTGCGATGGCTCCAACATCTCGGGCGATGTCGGCCTCGTCCGGCTCGGCGAGATCACCTGCAGCGACGACCGGGTGATGCGCGCCCTGTTCGTGCCGCAGGGCGGCCAGGAGCTGAAGGTGTTCGGCCATGTCGCCGACGAGCGCTTCACGGCGAGCGCCCACCTGCTGGGAACGGAAGCGGTGCCGGACAAGAAGCAGACCGCCGAACCGACGGTGCCGAAGCTGCAGGGCGCGCCGGATGCGTCCCCGCCGAAGCCCTAAGGCATCGGACGGAAAAGCGTGCGGCGGTTCCGGGTCGAGTCCGACGGGGAAGGATACGTCAGGGATTCGGACCGGATCCAAGAGCCGATGCGTTGCCTCGGCGCCTTGCCTTGGCGCCTCGCCGCAGGGATCGAGTCGCCCCGCCGCCGGCGGTGCTTACCGCCCGTAGGCGCCGCCTTGCACGCGCAGGTGTTGCGCATCGGCCGCGCCGGGCAGCATGCCGAGCCCGTCCGTGCGCAGGGCGGCATTGGCCGTCGTGCCCATCGACCAGGTCCTCGCATCGGCTGGGCTCGCGCGGCTGCCGAGGTCGACCCGGACGTGCCCGCTTCCGCCACCCTCTTCGCCGATGATCCGGGCGCAGGTGCCGTCGCCGAGATCCGCGAAGCCGGGCCCGTAGAGCGCGCAGCGGCTGCCGCCCGCCCGTCCGTCGATGCCGCGATCCTGCGCGCTCGCTCCCGTGAACGTCGATCCCGCGAGCCCCGCGATCAACGCCAGCGAGCCGATCGACCTGTGGCCGTGCAGCTTGCGGGCGCGGGGCTTGCGGGCGGGAACGTCAATCATCTCGACCCTTCACATCTCGGCCCGTTAACCGTGATGGCACAAAAGGGCGAGAACATGGTCGCCCGACGTCGGCCGATCGTGGCGGCCCGGGCCAAGCTTCAACGATGCGGGTCCGTCCAATCGCCGATCGCGGCCTGCACCAGCGCCAAAGCCGCCACCGCCGCCGTGTCGGCGCGCAGGATGCGCGGCCCCAGCGAGACGCGCACGGCCTGCGGCATCGCCAGCAGGGCCGCCCGCTCGGCCGGGTCGAACCCGCCCTCCGGCCCGATCAGCACCGCGCAGGGCGTGCCCCGCGCGAGGCTCCGCAACTGGCGGCCCGGATCGGCCGGCCCGGCCTCCTCGTCGCAGAAGACGAGGGCGCGGTCGGCGTCCCAGCCGGCAAGGGCGGCATCGAGGGGCACCGGCTCGCGTAGGCTCGGCAGAACAAGCAGGCCGCACTGTTCGGCCGCCTCGATCGCATTGGCCGCCATGCGCTCGGCGTTGAGGCGGGCGACCTGCGTGCGCCGGGTGACGACCGGGCGCAGCGCCCCCGCGCCCATCTCCACCGCCTTCTGCACCATGTAGTCGAGACGGGCATGCTTGAGCGGTGCGAACAGGTAGTGCAGGTCGCCCGCCGTTGTTTGCGCCCGCACCCGCTCCGCCGCCGCCAGTTGGACCTGCTTGCGCCCGCCGCCGGCGACGAGCCGGGCCCGCCATTCCCCGTCGCGCCCGTTGAAGACAAGGACGTCGCTGCCTTCTTTCAGCCTGAGTACATTGCAAAGATAGTTTCGCCGGGGGCCATCGAGGACCAATACGGCGTCGGGGTCGAGGTCGGCGGGGACGTAAAGACGAGGGGCGGAGAAGTCGTAGAGCGCCATGGCGCGGGCCTTAACATGCCAAGCCGCCGGGCGGCGACGCTTTTCCCATCCAACCTGAGCGTGACGACGAGGGCCGGAGCACCCGGCAGGGTTTCGTTAACCAAATCGATGACATCGTCCGGCCGGTGAGCCTGCGAGCAGAGGGGGTCTCGTTTCATGTTTTCGGCGAATCCGTCTTCCATCCATTCGTCCCGGACCGCCCGTTCGGCCGCTCGCGCGTTGCTGCTCTCGCTGCTCCTGACGGGCGCCGCGGGCTTGGACGCCGCACGCCTGGACAGGGCCTGGGCCGGCGACTGCAACAGCGACGTGGCCGGATTGTCGGGCAAGCGTCAAACCTTCGTCGACAAGCTCAACGTGCTGGCCAAGTCGAGCAAGGGCAAGCTCGATCCCGTCGCCTCCTGCCCGGTTTTGCGCGGTCTGGTGAAGGCCGAGGGCGAGCTGCTCAAATACCTCGAAGCCAACAAGAACTGGTGCAACGTTCCCGATGATGCCGTGAACAACCTGAAGGCGGCCGACGCCAAGTCCGCGGCCTTCGCCACCCAGGCCTGCAACTTCGCCGAACAGGCCAAGAAGCAGCAGCAGCAGGCCGCCTCCAGCGCCAGCCTCGGCGTTCAGGCGCAGAAGCTGCCGGCCGGGCCGCTCTGAACCGTCGCCACCGCTCGGCTCCCGGCAAGGCGCCGCGGCCGAGGGCATGACCGAGGACGCCGGCCCGGCGCTTCCCGATTCGGTCCGGCGCCAGCTCCTGTTCCGGCTGGCGCCCCGCTCGGCCGTACCATTCCTCCAACTCGCCCGGCTCGACAGGCCGATCGGCTATTGGCTGCTGGTGCTGCCGTGCTGGTGGGCGAGCGCGCTGGCGAGCTTGGCGGCGCACCGGCCGCCCGACATCGCCCAACTCGCGCTGTTCCTCGTCGGCGCGATCGTCATGCGCGGCTCGGGCTCGACCTACAACGACATCGTCGACCGCGACCTCGACGCCAAGGTCGAGCGCACCCGCCACCGCCCGGTCGCCTCGGGCCGGGTGAGCGTGGCGGCGGCGCGGGTGTTCCTGGTGGCGCAGGCCCTGGCCGGCTTCGCCGTGGTGACCCGCTTCAACCCCTTCACGATCGGGCTCGGCATCGCTTCGCTGGCGGTGGTCGCCGTCTACCCCTTCATGAAACGCGTCACCTCCTGGCCGCAGCTCGTGCTGGGGCTGGCCTTCGCCTGGGGCGGTCTGGTCGGCTGGAGCGCGCGGTTCGCCTCGCTGGCGCCGGCCGCCCTTTGCGTCTACGCGGCGGCGGTGCTTTGGACGATCGGCTATGACACGATCTACGCGTTGCAGGATGCGCGCGACGATCCCGCCGCCGGCATCAGGTCGACCGCCCGGCTCTTCGGCTCGCATGTCACGCTTGCCGTCGCCTTGTTCTACGCCGGCTCGGTTCTGCTGAGCGAGGGCGCGCTCGTCCTCGCCGCGCCGCCGCCGCTTGCCGGCGTTTTCGCGCAGGCCGGCGTGGTCGGCTTCGCGGCGCACCTTGTCTGGCAGGTCGCAGGGCTGAAGCGGAGCGAAGTCGTTCCGGAGTCGGCGCTGCGGCTGTTTCGTTCGAACCGCGACGCCGGCCTTATCCTATTTGGCTGTTGGGCACTTGCCGCAACCGTCGCGACGGCTGGAACGCTGGGGTAGAGCGAGGCATTAAGACGCCACTCTCGACGGGGGTATGGGACCTTCGCTCGAAGCTTCAGCGCGGACGCACGCCCATGTCACTCCTGAAATACGCCATCATCGCCTTCGTGATCTCGATCATCGCCGGCGCGCTCGGCTTCACCGGCATCTCCTCGGCGGCCAGCGGCATCTCGCGCATCCTGTTCTTCGTCTTCCTCATCATCGCGGTGGTGGTGCTGCTGCTCGGCGTCACGGTGTTCAAGGCCGCCACCTGATCTCGGGCGGCAAGCGTCACAGCACGACCACGCGCGTCCCCTCGCGGACGCGCCCGTAAAGGTCGATCGCATCCTGGTTGATCATCCGGATGCACCCCGACGACGCGTTGGTGCCGATCGAGTGCGGCTCCAGCGTGCCATGGATGCGGAAGTAGGTGTCCTTGTTGCCCTGCCAAAGGTACATGGCGCGGGCGCCCAGCGGGTTGCGGTAGCCGCCGGCGACCCCCATGCCGCTTTGCAGCTTGTCGAGCTGCGGCTTCAGTTCGGGGTGGCGCTCGACCATCTCCTTGGGCGGATACCAGTCCGGCCACTCCTGCTTGGTCTTGATGACCGCTTCGCCCGACCAGGAGAAGCCCTGCTTGCCGACGCCGACGCCGTAGCGCATCGCCCGGCCGTCCGCTTCGACGAGGTAAAGGTAGTGCGCCTTGGCATCCACCACGATCGTGCCGGGGGGTTCCTTGCTGGCATAGGCGACCTCCCTGCGCTCGAAGCCCTTGCGCACCACCGATGCGGGCACGCCGGGGACCTCGAACCTGTCGGTGCTGATCGGCTGGTAAAGGGCGGCGAAGCGCGCATCCGGCGTTGCCGGACGCTTGATCCCTTCATCCGCCGCCGGCCCTGCCACCGCCGTATCGGCGACGGCTCGCGCCGGGGCTGACACCGCAAGCGCCGCCGGACCGGGTGGCGAGCCGACGCAGCCGGCCAGGGCAAGGGCGAGCCCGGGCGCCATGACGGGGCGTGGACGGACGAAGCGAGGGAAACCGATGCATCTCATCGGGAGATCACCTGGTTGGCCGAAGCCTATTTCTGCGACACCAGCTTGCCCGTCGCGGCGTAGACGGCTTGGCGGAAGGCGCCTTCCACCGTGACGGCGAAGTTGTAGTGCATGGCCGAGTACGGCATCGCCCGGAACGGTCGGTTCGAGCGCCAACCGACCAGGATGGCGCCGATCCGCGACATGCCGGCATCAAACATCAGCGCGCCTCCCGACGCGCCGTCGCCCGTGTCGCAGTCGAAGGCGAATTCCCGCGTTCCTTTGCTGCCGACCGACAGCCTGTCGTGCAGGGTGCACGCCTGCATCGACAGCTTCTTCGCCTCGCCCCAGTCGATATGGCCGCGCGCCACGAAGGTCACGGCCTCGTCGGGGTGGATGTCGCTGGCGATCCCGTAGGGCTTGACGCCGGTGACGGCGTGGGTCAGCCGGGCCACCGCCCAGTCGCTGGTGACGGCCTCGTCGTAGGGCTTGGTCGAGCCGGCGACGATGCTGGCGGTATTGATCGGCACCTTCACCTCCGCCCCGTTCACCGTCAGGACGAAGGAGCAGGACGACGAGCGGGGCAGGCCGTCCTCGTCGAAGAAGACGTGCGCCGCGGTTGTCACCACATCATCGGTCAAGGTGAGCTGGCCGGCCCCGTGGGCGTTGCCGCACTGGATCAACCCCGACGCCTCGTGGGCCCGCACCACCTCCGCCCGGGGAAGGTCGTGCTCGGCGGCGAAGGCGTCGGGAAGACGCCGCGCATCCTGGCCGAACACCACAACGGGGACAACGGGAGCGAGGGCACCCTCCGCGACG
This sequence comes from uncultured Beijerinckiaceae bacterium, assembly GCA_964245015.1. Taxonomy (GTDB): domain Bacteria; phylum Pseudomonadota; class Alphaproteobacteria; order Rhizobiales; family Beijerinckiaceae; genus RH-AL1. The sequence continues at coordinate 7,583 of CAXTMA010000100.1, forward strand.
GCGGCGGGGGGAGCCTTGACCAGGGCGGCATCGGAGAGGGCTGCTGTGGACAGAAGCGTGAGCGCAACGAAGGAAGCCGTCGTCCAGATCCGCATTCCGCCCTCAACATCCCAAATCGTTGCGGGCCATCTTGCCGGCTGGTTTGGCCCAAACAAGGCAAGGACTTGGCGCAATCGCAACTGCCGCAGAACCCGTGCAAGAACAGCACACCCGCACGGCGCCGAGCCTTGCCGCGCCCGCTGCCCGATTGCTAAGCCAGCGCTGGTTAACGGAGCGTTTAGCCGCCGATGTCGGTTCGCAGCCAATATGAAGTCAGGGTGCGCAGCGGCGCCCTGACGCGCGACCCGGCGCAGGAGCAGGTCGTCGGCCTGCTCGACGCCCTCGGCCAGTCGCTCGAAGGCTACGCGCCGGTGCGCAAGTCGTCCGCGCTGGGCTGGCTCCTGGGCGCGGCAAGAGCATGCTGATGGACCTGTTCTTCGAGCAGGCGGCGGTTTCCCGAAAGCGTCGCGTGCACTTCCACGCCTTCATGGCCGGCGTGCACGCCGACATCTTCAAGTACCGGCAAGCGCTCAAGCGCGGCGAGGTCAAGGGCGAGGACCCCATCGAGCCCGTCGCCGCCGCGATCGCGCAGACGGCCTCGCTGCTCTGCTTCGACGAGGTCACCATCACCGACATCGCCGACGCGATGATCCTGGGGCGCCTGTTCAAGGTCCTGTTCACCCGCGGCACGGTGGTGGTGGCGACCTCCAACGTCGAGCCCAAGAACCTCTACCTCGGCGGCCTCAACCGCCAATTGTTCCTGCCCTCGATCGAGCTGATGGCGCAGCACATGGCCGTGGTCTGCCTCGACTCGGAGGCGGACTACCGCTTGGCCAAGCTCGCCGGCCGGCCGACATTCCACGTTCCGGCGGATGCGGCGGCGCACGCCGCGCTCACCGCGACCTTCGCCTCGCTGAGCGGGCGCGAAACCGGCGCCCCCGCCTCCATCAAGCTGCTGGGGCGCAGCGTCGCCGTTCCGCAGGCCCGCGGCTCGGTGGCCCGTTTTCCCTTCCAGGACCTTTGCGGAAAACCGCTCGGGGCGCAGGACTTCCTCGCCATCGCCCGCACCTTCCGCACCGTGATCGTCGACGACATCCCGATCCTGCAGGCCGCGCAGCGCAACGAGGCCAAGCGCTTCATCCTGATGATCGATGCCTTCTACGAAGCGCGCACCAAGCTGTTCGCCTCGGCGGCGGCGGAGCCGGCGCGGCTGTTGCTGGCGACGGAAGGGCGCGAAGCGTTCGAATTCCAGCGCACGGTATCGCGCCTCAACGAGATGCGGTCGGCCGACTACATGGCGCTGCCGCCCGGCTACGGCGCCCCGATCGATATCGCAACGATCGTCGACACCTGAGCCGGTTTCCCGTCGGCAAGGAGGAGGGACCGACGAGGTTCAGGGCTTGACCAGCAGCACGTTGACCGCCTTGGCCACGACGTGAACGGTCTCACCCTGCGCGAGACCGAGCTCGGCAAGCGAATCGAGCGTCATCACCGACGACATGTGGTAGTCCGTTCCCCGCAGCTTCACCGTCACCTGCGCCATCACGCCGCCGGTCTTGATCGCCACCACCTCGGCGGGGATGTCGTTGCGCGCGCCGTGCTTCATCTGCGTTCCCTTCCCACCCGCCGGCGCGATGGCCGCACCGCAGTGCCTTTCTTTGGCCGGCGCCGTCGATGGTGGCAAGTTGTGGTGACAAGCCACGCTTACAAGCCGATCTGCCGGGCGACGGCGATGCCGAGAAGGATGCCGCCCGCCACCGCCACGGCATACAGGACCATGCGGATCATCAGCGGACGGACGCGCCGCCGCCGCCTCGCCTCATCCAGCTGTGCGACGAGCCGTGCCGTTTCCTCGTGATCGCTGAGGCTCGCCAGGATGCGGGCGACCAGTTCGTCCTCTTCCATGCCGTCCTGCATCGGGGATCGCGCGGCCGGCGTCCATCCCGGCGACGGCGGTACATGCCCGTCGTCAGACCGTCCGTCCAGCGTCGTCGGGATGTCCGGATCGAGGCGACGTCGCCGCTCCGCCGGATGGGCGAGCGGCGGGGTCACCGACTGGCCTCAGCGCCTGGTCCCACCGCTTGCACCCGTCACGGCGTCGGAGTGACCATCGGGTGATCGGGATCGTCCGTCGCGTCCGGACTCGGCGCGGGGGCGCCGGTGCTGTCGTCAAGGACGAGCTGATCGATGGCGCAGATGAACGAGGTCAGGCGATAGCTGTCGTGGCGCGAAAGTTCGTTGTCGAACGCCCGCATCTTCCAGAGCGGGTCGTTGGCGCGGGTGATCGGCGCCATGCCGGTGAGCTGCAGGCCGTGGAAGAAGCGCGCCGCCGGCTTGCCCTGGCCGGCCGCGCCCGGCACCGGCGGCGCCAGGACGTCGCTTTGCCAGAACAGCCCGTATTGATCCTTCTGCGCGGCCCGCGCCCGGCTCAGCCAGCGGTTGGGGGGCGGGCAGGCGATCGCCGCGTCGGCCAGCGTCGTGCCGGCCGACAAGGGGCCGATCGAGCCGCCGAGGGTCTCGCCGAGAAGCCGCTTCAGCCCCGGCTCGTCGACGCGGGCGCCGCGCCATCCCACGCAGATCGCGGTCACCTTCATGTCGCAGATCGCCGGGTCGATCGGGCAGCGCTGCTGGATGGAAGTGGGCGACATGCGCGGCGTAGAGGCGGAGGCCGGCGACGTTGTTGTCCCCGCTCCGCGCGTCGTGGTGCCAGCCGTGGACGAACACGAAGTTCGAACCCGTCGACAGGTGTCGTTTGAGAACGTCGAGCTGCGACGGGACAGGCATCACCTGCGAGGCGGCCATCCGACGGGCGTGCATTTCGCGCTCCATGGCGTGCTGCAGCATCGATGAGTCGATCTCGACCGCGCTCGACCCGGCGTCTGCGGACACCAGCGCGTAAGGGTTGCCGCCTTCGTCGAACTCCAGGACGCCGCGGAAATAATCCAGGTTGCGGTTGCCGGCACGACATGGTGCTGCAGGGCGCAGCGGAACCTTTGCCGCCATTCGGGATGCGCGGCCACGACCGCAAGCTCGTCGTCGCTCGGGTCGGCCCAGCCGCCGTCGTTGGCCTGCATCGTCCGTCCGATGAAGGGTCGGCCGACATCGGCCAGGATCGACCATCCCGTGTCGAAGCCCTCGCTGCAGGCGGCGACCGATGGATCGAGGTCGCGTTAGGCGTAATTCTTGGGCGTCGACAGCGCGACGTAGTTGAGGGACGTGACGGCGAGCACGATGAGGGTCGTGGCGACGGCCATCCGTGGAAGCGTCCTCGCAAGGATGGCACAGGCTGTCCAGATCCGGCCGGCGAGCGGGCGGCAAGGCGGGACAACATCCCGCATCATGATTCTCCCGACACGCGCCGGCTTCTTCACCACTGCGTTTTGGTCGACCTTGAAGCCGATGTTGATGAGGTAGCTTTTCAGGGTTTCGGCCATGTCTGCCGACCCCTACGACTTGATCGATAGGCGATGTCGAGGTAGCGAGCACGTTATGCGTGTCATGCTCCTCATGGTCGCCTTATGCCTTTCGACAATGCCGGCCGGCGCCGTCGAGCTCGATGTAGCGCTCGATGTGCCGTGTGGCGCTTATCTCGCGCTTGGTCGCTCGGCCCTGGCGAATGAAGTCCTCGACCCGATCCAAAGCGATCTGTCATCTCGCAGCGCGCTAGGTAGGGGCGTGCTCTTGTCGTCATGCGTGCTCGATGGCATGACGATCCATGTGTGCCGGGAGCATCCGACCTTTACTATGCGGGATGTCGTAGGCGAGCTCGGGCGCTTGCGCGCGAAACACGCGTTGCCGGCCGTTGGGCAATGCGGCGCCTGATCCTCGTCGCCGCGTTTTCGTGCGGCGCGGCATGGGCGGCAAGGGCCGACGCGATTCGATGCACGTTCACGGAACCGTTCATCGTCACAACCTACTCTATCGACCGCGGCGAGATGGCGGTCGAGGATGATTCCGTCCACACCAAGAAGGTTCTGCGAGGTCTTTCGCTGCACGTTTTCCGCAGCGGCTTGTTCGAAATCAGGGACGCGGCCGGATCGGTCATTCTCCATCTGGAAATGACCATGAAGGGATCGGACGGCATGAGCGACAGCAGCTATCCCTACGATGTGGCTTGGCCACGTCGAAACCTGAGAGGCGGATGTGTTTCCGAACACCTCCCTCTGATCGCCCGCTAGCTCGGCCCGAGAGCCAGCCCCTTGCTCAGTCCCTGCGACAGCTGCCCGCTCGTCGGCGAGCCCCCGCTCGTCGCGATGCAGGTGCACTCGTCGTACCAGGGCTGCCCGCGCGTGTCGCCGCTGCGCGACAGCGAAATGATCGTGTAGATGCCGTCCGGGGCCAGGACGCCGGCGGTGGCCAGCCCGAGGTTCTGCTGCGAGCCCGCGCCGGTGAGGGGATTGTTATGGAGGTGGCACCAATGACGCGCCCGGCTTTCCGGGCAGGGTCAAGCACCGAGCATCCAACGTCTCCCGACGTCTCCTCCGCCACGGCGGGTCCTGCGCCAAACCGCGGCGCCTGCGCTTCTCCGCCGTGGTCCTGGCGCCCCGACCACGTTTACCAGGCCGTAGACTCCGTGAAATCGCTCGTGGCATCGCCAAGGAAACCCGCGTCCACCTTGGCCTCGAAAGGCCGCCGCGACGATGCAACCGGGTGATCGCCCGCGGCCCGCAGATCTCCCGCCCTGTTCTCGATCACCGCGCGGATGGCAACCGAACCGCGCGGCGGCGGAAGGCAGGGCATGGCCCAGCAAACCAGGGCCGACCGTCACTGACGTCCTCGCCGCGCGCTCTGGCGCGAGCAAGGTTGAGTGACGTGCTAACCTCGAGGCCGGCAGACGAAGCGGCGCTTCGTCTTGCCAGATCCTCACGCCGGCGCTCTTTGCCGAGCCGTTGGTCTTGCGAAGATGACGTCAAACATCGGCGGAATGGAAGATGCCGCCTCGCATCGGCTTTTCCCCGATCCCCTCGCAACGGGTCGGTTGACATGTCCGCACCACCGGGGCGGCGCTTCCCGGGCGTCACGCGGCTTGCCACCATCCGGCTGAACCGTTACAGGACACCGCACGGCATGGCGGTCTGTTTTGTACGATGCGCCGCATGCTCGAAACGTGGCGCCCGTAGCTCAGCTGGATAGAGCACTAGACTACGAATCTAGGGGTCAGGAGTTCGAATCTCTTCGGGCGCGCCATCTGCGTACAAAACCACTAACATTCCCGCCCCGGCCGGCGCCGCCCGCTACGGCGTTTTGCAGGGTCTCGCGCTCGCCGATGATGCGCACCACCTCGTCGTGCACCTCGATGCGGCCGATGACCGAGGCAATGTATGCCCGTCGGGCGTTGACGTCGCCGCTGTCCATCCGCTCACACATCAGCCGGCCGAAGCGAGCGACGCGCTCCGCATCGAGTGCCACTGTTGGCGTAGCCTGCCGTTTGACCCGGTCAAGCGCTGCCTGTGCCCTGCC
>CAXTMA010000101.1:0-13069 GCA_964245015.1 uncultured Beijerinckiaceae bacterium
GCCTTGGACCGTGCGGGCGATGTCCTGCGGGATGCGGCCTCGCGTGCGGCGCCCGCCGCGCCGGGATCGGGCGGGATCCTGCGGGAGCGGGCCGGCCCGTTCGAGATCCGGCTCGCCGCCGGGCCGTGCGAGGTGGCGCGGGCGCAGCGGCTGCGTTTCGGCGTGTTCTATCGCGAAGGCGGCGCGGTGGCCGACGCCGCCGCCGCCGGCAGCCTGCGCGACCTGTGCCCCTTCGATGCCATCTGCGACCACCTCATCATCGTGGATGCCGCCGCGCCGGAGGTGGCCGGGCCGAAGGTGGTGGGAACCTACCGGCTGCTGCGCCGCGAGGTCGCCGCCCGCCACGGCGGCTTCTATTCGCAGGGCGAGTTCGACCTCGCGCCGCTGCTCGCCCGCCATCCCCTCGTCCGCTTCCTGGAACTCGGGCGGTCCTGCGTGCATCCGGCCTATCGCGGCAAGCGCGTCATCGAGCTGCTGTGGCGCGGCCTGTGGCTGTATGCCCGCCACCATCGCATCGAGGCGCTGATCGGCTGCGCCAGCCTGCCCGGCCTCGACCTCGACGCCAACCGCCGCGCCCTCAGCTTCCTCGGCCATCACGCGGCGGCCGAGCCCCGCTGGCAGGTCGCGTCGCTGCCGCATCGGGCGGTGGCGTTCCAGCCGCTGGCCAGGGAGGCCGTCGATTCCCGACGCGACCTGCTCGCCCTGCCGCCCCTCATCAAGGCCTATCTCCGCGCCGGCGCGAAGTTCAGCAGCGACGTCGTCCTTGACCGGCAGTTCCGGACCACCGACGTGTTCGCGGTCATGCCGATGGCCGAGATCGACGAGCGATACCTCGCCCATTACGGACAGCCGAGTTGCGTTTCGGAAGAGGCGGTCGCATAATTCCTTCGATGAAGCGCGCCCCGACCCGCGAACGCCACTTCCCGTCCGTCCGCTCGCCGTGCCAAGCCGCGGGTTTCCGGGCCGCGGGTCGCCGGGCCGTGCCTCATGCCGCGCGCGCATGGATCGTCGGATCTTCCATTCTGCTGGCTGCGCTCGTGTCCGCGGTTCCGGCCGGCGCCATCGACCACAAGGCCAAGGCGATCGCGGCGGAGCGGCCGCCTGTTCTCAGCCTCAAGGACGCGCTGCTCCACGACGCCGCCTCGCCTTCCGTCGGCAATCCCGACGGCGACGTCACCATCGTCGCCTTCGTTGATTACAATTGCGCCTATTGCAAGCGCAGCGAGGCCGACCTCGCGGCCCTGGTCGACGACGATCCCAAGGTCAGGATCATCTACAAGGACTGGCCGATCCTGTCGAAAACCTCGCTGGCCGCCGCCAAGGTGGCGATCGCCGCCAACCTGCAGGGCAAGTACGCCGACATGCACAAGGCGCTGATGCGGATGCCCGGGCATCCGGCCGGCGATGCCGACATCAGCCGGGCGGCGGTGGCGGCCGGCGTCGACATCACCCGCCTCAACCGCGACCTCGACGAGCACGACGGCGAGATCGTGGCGCTCCTGAAGCGCAACATCCAGGAAGCGGATGCGCTGCAGATCAAGGGCACGCCGGTCTACCTCATCGGGCCCTTCATCACGGTCAGCCCGCTCGACCTGCCGCAGTTCAAGAAGATCGTCGCCGATGCCCGCGAGGATCAGGCCGGTCAGACCAAGCCCGAGCCGGCCGACGCCAAGCCCTGATCCCGAGGGTTATGGGATCCGTCTTGTTCTCTAGAACCGCGTGGTGAGCGTAGTCAGCCACGCCGGCGAGGCGGCGACGAGCTTGCCCTCGATCGACTTGTCGTAGCCCGACAGCATCAGCGCCCCCAGCGCGATCAGCAGCACCCCCATCAGCGACTTCATCGCCCTGCCGGTGGTGAGCAGGCCGCCCTTCCAGCGCATCAGCGTTTCCCGCGACAGGACGCCGAGCCCCATCATCGGCAGGCCGGCGCCGAGCCCATAGCCCAGCATCACCAGGCTCGCCAGCCACAGGTGCTGGGATTGCGAGGCGAGCAGAATGGCGGCGCCGAGCGTCGGCCCGCCGCAGGGCGACCACACCGCGCCCAGCAGCAGCCCGACGCCGAACTGCCCCGGCAGACCCGACGCGTCGAAGCCGCCGAAGCGCTGCTGGGCGAAGGCGCCGACCGGCCCCGCCGCCGTGGCCATCCGCATCTGCAGCACCGGCACCAGCAGCACCACGCCAACCAGCAGCAGCATCACGGCCGCCGCCCGCCCGAACACGTCGCCGTCGATCCCGATCGCGAAGCCGATCGTTTGCACGAAGATGCCGATCGCCGCGTAGGACAGCGCCACGCCGGCACCCAGCGCCACCGGCCCGAAGCGGTGCTCGGACACGGCCGTGCCGAGAACGATCGGCAGCAGCGGCAGCACGCAGGGCGACAGGATGGACAGGAGGCCGGCGACGAAGGCAAAGAAGATCATGGGCGCGCTCTCGTTTGCAGGCGGGCAGGGGCGCATGCCGGATCACGGCGGGCGTGTCACGAAACGCAGGTGACGACGCTTGTGACGACGCGCGGACCGACGCCCTCCCCTTGTCGCGGCGGACATCCTTGATCCGCCGCGCCTCGGAAGCGATGGCTCAGACGGCCTTGCGGAACAGCTTTTCGACGGACGCGGGATTGGTGTCGCCGCTGGAGCAGGCGGTTTCCTTGCGGCCGTGGAAGGCGATGAAGGTGCTCTGGGCGCGCACGCCGAGCTTGCGCAACAGCGCCTTCTGCGAATCGAAGTCGATGTCGAGCACGGTGACGTCGCTGTATCTGGGATCGGCGAGCAGGGCGGCCACGATCGGCTTCTGCGCCTGGCACGTCGAGCACCACGGCGCGGTGACGTGCACCACCACCGGCTTGCCGGCCTCCTGCGCCGCCGCCAAGGCGGCGGGCGTGTAGGGCCGCTCGGCCGCCAGCACGGGCGAGGCGGCGCAGAGGAGGGCCAGGGCGGCCAGGGTGCGAAGGCTCATGAACGGTTCTCCACAGAAAGCGTGCTCCTTTCGACGGAGGCAGCGCTGTTGTTACAGGAAAATCCCACGGCGGAAACGACGCTCGTTGCGCGTCTTCCCGCAAATGGTCGGGTCACCCGCGACGTTGAGAACAGCAGCGCGAGGGTGGGGCGCAACATTCTTTTCATGAAGCCTTAGAGCACCGGACCCTTAAATCGGGTCCGATCCGATGCTCTGAACCTACTGTGCCGCATCGAATTCATCCGGAAAGCGCTGCGCACCTCTCGATCCGGTGCTTTAGTTTCTCGTTGACTCATCGACTGAATAGAGTTTCGCCCAGTCGTCGTGAACGTATGGCGCCGCTGCATATAGTTTTGCGCTGTCGAGAGCGTCGCGCATCGCGGCTTGCAGTCTTTGTATGAAGCCCTGCAGTTTGCGCAGTTGTTCTGGCTCTTCTGCGTTCCTTTCTTCAAAACTTTGACTTGTTTCATCAAGTATCTAAATGAGGCCGGCTAGATAGGAATCGATTGGAGAATCGGCATAAGCGGATCTTTTAAGGCAATGTGCAATAAACAGACTTGTTGGCAGCGTCACTCTATTTTGTTCCGCATCGAATTCGAACATGTGCTTGTCGGTCAAAATCTTCATGACCCGATGCTCGCGAAGACAGTTTGGGAAAACAAGAAAATCTTCGCATTCGATGTGGAATCGATAGTCGCCATTCCTGTCCGGGACGAAACCTTCCTCTTCGAGAAAACCTACGAGCAAAGGATGGCTTGGGATTTCTGAAAATGAAACGCGATGCGGAACGATCTTCGGCATGGGATCACCTCAGTTCGCCGGATCACTTGCTGATGCTACCTGAGATCGAGACGGCTCACAAACATCGCGATCACCCGGCGAACGGGCAAGAAGGGCGGAACGCCGCTTGCAGACCGCGGTTGCGCGAGCGGTGGAGCGAGGCGGAAGCCATGGATGCGAGAACGGTCGAGACTCAGCCCATCCCCGGCCAGAAGCCCGGCACCTCCGGCCTGCGCAAGAAGGTGCCGGTGTTCCAGGCGCCGCACTACGTCGAGAACTTCGTGCAATCGATCTTCGATGCGCTGGCCGAGCCCGACGGCGGCGCGGGTGGTGTGGCCGGGCAGACGCTGGTGCTGGGCGGCGACGGCCGCTACTTCAACCGCGAAGCGATCGCGATCATCCTGCGCATGGCGGCGGCCAACGGCGTCGGCCGGGTGCTGGTCGGCCGGGGCGGCCTGTTGTCGACGCCGGCGGCGTCCTGCGTGATCCGGGCGCGCCGCGCCTTCGGCGGCCTGATCCTGTCGGCTTCGCACAACCCCGGCGGCCCGCACGGCGATTTCGGCATCAAGTACAACATCGGCAACGGCGGCCCGGCGCCGGAGGCGATCACCGATGCCATCCACGCCCGCACCCGGACGATCACGCATTTCAGGACGCTGGATGCGCCCGCCCCCGACCTCGACCAGTTCGGCGAGACGAGGCTGGGCGCGATGGTCGTGGAGGTGATCGACCCCGTCGCCGACTACCACGCGCTGATGCGCACGCTGTTCGACTTCGCGCTGATCCGCTCGGCCATCGCCGGCGGCCTGACCCTGCGCTTCGACGCGATGCACGCCGTCACCGGCCCCTACGCGCAGGCGATCCTTGTCGACGACCTCGGGGCGCCGGCCGGCAGCATCGTCAACGCCGTGCCCTCCCCCGATTTCGGCGGCGGCCATCCCGACCCCAACCTCGTTCATTCCAAGGACCTGTTCGACCTGATGATGTCGGACGGCGCCCCCGACCTCGGGGCGGCGTCTGACGGCGACGGCGACCGCAACCTCATCATCGGCCGCGGGCAGTTCGTGACGCCGTCGGATTCGCTCGCCCTGCTCGCCGCCAACGCCCACCTCGCGCCGGGCTACGCCGGCGGGATCGCCGGCATCGCCCGCTCCATGCCCACGTCCGCCGCCGCCGACCGCGTCGCGGCCAAGCTCGGGGTCGGCGCCTTTGAGACGCCGACCGGCTGGAAGTTCTTCGGCACCCTTCTCGATGCCGGGCTCGCCACCTTGTGCGGCGAGGAAAGCGCCGGCACCGGCTCCAGCCATGTGCGCGAGAAGGACGGGCTGTGGGCCGTGCTGCTGTGGCTCAACGTGATCGCCGCCCGCAGGCAGTCGGTCAAGGCGATCGTCGCCGAGCACTGGCGAACCTACGGCCGCAACTACTACACCCGCCACGACTATGAGGAGGTGGAGAGCGCCGCCGCCGACAGGCTGATGGCCGCCCTGCGCGACAGCCTGGGCTCGCTGCCGGGTTTGAGCTTCGCCGGGTCGAAGATCGAACGGGCCGACGACTTCGGCTACACCGACCCCGTCGACGGCTCGACCACGACCGGGCAGGGCGTGCGCGTGATGTTCGCCGACGGCGCGCGCATCGTCTACCGCCTGTCGGGCACCGGCACGGCCGGGGCGACGCTGCGCGTCTACATCGAGCGGTACGAGCCGGACCCGGCCAGGCAGGATGGCGACACCCAGGCCGTGCTGGCCGGGTTGATCGCCGCCGCCGACGAGATCGCCGGCATCCGCACCCGCACCGGGCGCGAGCGGCCGAGCGTCGTCACGTGAGTTCGATCGATCAGCGCCCGCGGCCGGACCGGCGTCCTGTCCGGCGAAAGGAGCACGCTCAATCGGCGAGGCGGCGGCGCATGGTGACGTGCGGCAGGCCGATCTCGACGTGGGGTGCGCCGGTTTCGCGGTAACCGAGCGCCCGGTAGAAGCCGACCGCCGTCGCCCGCGACGCCAGCTCGATCTCGCCGATGCCGCGCCGGACGGCGGCGGTCTCGGCGAAGCGCACGAGGCGGCGCCCCAGGCCGCTGCCCCGACAGGCCGGCGCGACCGCCATCTGCCGCAACTTCGCCCGCGGCGGCGCATCCCGTTCGCGCGGGAGCGGCTTCAGCGTCACCGCTGCGCAGACCGCCGAGCCGGCCTCGCCGCCCAGGACGGCGAAATGAAGCTGCGCGTCCTCGCCGGCGACGTCGCCGGCATCGAGAACGAGCCCGAGCGGCCGGCGCAGCTGCGCGTCGCGGAACAGCAGGACGAGCCGGTAAAGGTCCGACCCGTAGGGCACTTCACGCAAGTGAACTTCACGCAAGTGAACTTCACGCAGGTGATGAGCGGCGGCGTCCGCGGCTCCGGTCACCTTGCCTTGCCGGTTTCGGCCGGCAGCGGCTGGTCGAACAGCCGCTCCTTGACCAGGAACTTGACCCCGTGCGCCCATACGTTGGGGTCTTCGCCGCGCACGTCGACCACGCCCTGGCGCAGCACCCGGTCGGTTTTGACGTCCTTCACCGATCCCGACAGGTTGAAGGTCGCCGCCGACACGCTTTGCAGGGCGGTGGCGACCTCGATGTCGGCGCCGAGCGCCTTGGCGATGTCCTGGTCGCAGCCGTTGCACTGCGACAGCGGCAGGCTGTCGGCGATCTTCTTGGCCTGCGGCGCCGTGTCCACCACGGTGTAGCCCTTGGCACCGACGAGCTGGCGCAGCAACTCGGTTTCCGTCTTGAGCTTGGCCTTGAGTGCCGGCGTCAGCGCGAGTTCCACCGGCTCGATGTCGAAGACCACCGCCTTCAAACCCTCCGCCCGCGCCGTGCCGGCGAGCGGGGCGGCGAGGGTCAGCCCCAAGGTGAGCCCGGCGGCGAGCCGGAAGGCGAAGCGGTTGGCGGATGCTGACGGTGTCATCGGCCCTTCTCCCCAAGCTGCGCGCGTTCCCGCGCCTTTCGCGAGGCCCGCTCTGACGAGCGGCTTACGGCTCCGCGCTTGCTGGCGCCATACCACCCTGCTAGCGTCGTTGAAAGTCGGCAAACGACGCCGCCGCGCCCACCAAGGCAGCGGCAAACGCCGACACGGGAAACGCTAAGGGAACGCAGTTGACGTCTGGCACCCGGCTGGCGCGGGCGACGCTTTTCGCCGCCGTGACTTCTGTTTCGGCCGCTTGTCTTGCCGTCATTGATCTTGCGGTCATTGATCTTGCGGTCATTGGTCTTGCGGCCGGTCCCAGCGTGTCGGGCTCGACGGCGCAGGCCCAGACGGTTGTCGCGCCGCCGCAGGCGTCCTCATCCCGACCCCCTGCCGCACCCCAGGTCGTGAAGATCGCCTATCTCGGGCTGCGCCGTCCGGCGCCGCCGATCTACGATTACGACGACAATCCCGCCGACGTCGGCATCGCCGGTGCCAGGATCGCCCTGCGCGACATGGAAACCACCGGGCGCCTCACCGGCCAGGACTTCCAGCTCGACACGGTGATCCTCAACCGCGGGCAGTCGGCGGTGGAAGCGGCCGAGGCGCTCGTCGCCAAGGGCGAGGGGCTCATCATCGCCGACCTGCCGGCCACCGACCTGCTCGCCGTCGCCGATGCCTTGAAGGGCAAGCCGGCGACCTTGTTCAACATCCTGGCCGAGGACGACAGCCTTCGCAACGCCGACTGCCGGGCCAACATCGACCATTTCGCGCCCTCGCGCTCGATGCTCACCGACGCGCTGATGCAGTTCATCGCCGCGCAGAAATGGCGCAACGTGTTCCTTGTGGTCGGCAAGGAGCCGGCCGACCAGCTTTACGCCACCGCCGTGCGCCGCTCGGTGAAGAAGTTCGGCCTCAAGCTCACCGGCGACAAGCCCTGGACCTTCGGCAACCTCGCCCGCGAGCGCGCCGACGGGCCGACGCGCGCCGACGCGCTGGTGTTCACCCGTGGCGTCGATGCCGACATGATCGTGGTCGCGGACGAGGCCGGGAACTTCGGCGACTACGTGCAGTACCATACCTCCGAGCCCAAGCTCGTCGCCGGCACGCAGGGGCTGGTTCCCGCCACCTGGTCGCGCGTGCTTGACGCCTGGGGCTCGGCGCAGTTGCAGAGCCGCTTCGTGCGCGCCAACAAGCGTCCGATGCGCCCGCTCGACTACCAAGCCTGGACGGCGATCCGCGCGGTGGGCGAGGCGGCCACCCGCACCAAGTCCGGCGATCCCGCCGTGGTCGCCGACTACATCCTGCGGCCCGACTTCGACATCGCCGCCTTCAAGGGGGTGCCGGTGTCGATGCGGCCGTGGGACCGGCAGCTGCGCCAGCCCGTGCTGCTGGTGCAGCCCAGGATGCTGGTCTCGGTGGCGCCCGAGCCGGGCTTCCTCCACCCCGTCAGCCCGCTCGACACGCTCGGCTTCGACAAGCCGGAAACCGGCTGCAAGATCCCCTCGGGAGGCAAATCGTGACCTGCTCGCCGCTCCGCTCGATCGTGCTCGCGGGGGTCGCCGCAACCCTGCTCGTCGGCGCCGCGCCCGCCTCGGCCTACATGGCCTACGTCACCAACGAGAAGGACAACACCGTCAGCGTCATCGACACCGCGACCTGGAAGGTGGTCAGGACGGCCGATGTCGGCCGGCGCCCGCGCGGCATCATCATCAGCCCGGACGGCAAGGAGCTGTACGTCTGCGCGTCCGACGACGACATCATCCAGGTCTACGACCTCAAGACCATGCAGATGATCCGCACCCTGCCATCGGGTCCCGACCCCGAAACCTTCGCCCTCTCGCCCGACGGCAAGACGCTCTACGTGTCCAACGAGGACGACAACCAGGTCACCGTGATCGACATCCCCGCCAACAAGGCGACGGCGGAGATTCCCGTCGGCGTCGAGCCGGAGGGCGAGGGCATCAGCCCCGACGGCAAGACGCTGGTCAACACCTCCGAAACCACCAACATGGCGAGCTTCATCGACACGGCGAGCGCCAGGATCGTCGCCAACGTGCTGGTCGACTCGCGCCCGCGCGTCGCCGTCTTCAACGGCGACGGCAGCAAGCTGTGGGTGTCGTCCGAGGTCGGCGGCAAGGTCAACGTGATCGACACCAAGACGCATCAGATCCTCAAGAAGATCTCCTTCGCCGTTCCGTCCATCGATGCGGAGGCGGTCCAGCCGGTGGGCATCCGTCTGACGCCCGACGGCAAGACCGCCTTCGTGGCGCTGGGACCGGCCAACCGCGTCGCCGTGGTCAACCAGCAGACCTTTGAGGTCGAGAAGTACCTGCTCGTCGGCCAGCGCGTCTGGCAGATGGCCTTCACGCCCGACCAGAAATACCTGCTGACAACCAACGGCATTTCCAACGACGTGTCGGTGATCGACGTCGCCAGCCTCAGGCCGATCCGGGCCGTGCCGGTCGGCGCCTATCCCTGGGGCGTCGCCATTTCGCCCAATTGAGCCGGAGGGACCACGCCGTTGGGAGCCGGCTTGGGAGTTGCGCGTTGAAGCCGGCATGATGCACGACAGCCCAGCCCTCGACATCGCCGACGTGACGCACCGCTTCGGTGCGCGCCGCGCGCTCGACCACGTCACGATGCGCGTCGAGCGCGGCGGCTTCACCGCCCTTCTCGGGCCCAACGGCGCCGGCAAGACAACGCTGTTCGCCCTCGTGACCCGGCTCTACAACAACCGCGACGGGCAGATCCGCGTCTTCGGCCGCGACCTGACGCGCGAGCCGTCCGCCGCGCTCGCCGAAATGGGCGTGGTGTTCCAGAAGCCGACGCTCGATTCCGACCTCAGCGTGCGGCAGAACCTCGCCTACCACGCTTCGCTGCACGGCATGGCCGGGCGGGCGGCGCGCGAGCGCATCGAGGCCCTGCTGCACCGCGTCGGCCTCGCCGACCGAGCCAAGGACAAGGTGCGCACGCTTTCGGGCGGCCAGTCCCGGCGCATCGAGATCGCCCGCTCGCTGGTGCACGGGCCGCGCCTGCTGCTGCTCGACGAGGCCACCGTCGGCCTCGACCTCGCCTCGCGCTCCGACATCGTGCGCATCGTGCGCGCGCTGGTGCGCGAGGAGGGCTTGAGCGTGCTGTGGGCGACCCACATCTTCGACGAGATCGAGGCGGGCGACAGCGTCTATGTGCTGCACGCCGGCAAGATCCTCACGCAGGGGCGCTCGGCCGAGATCTCGGCTCGCGCCGAGGGGGCGAGCCTCGCCGACGCCTTTCGCGCCCTCACGCAGGATACGACCCGCGCGGAGCTTGTGCGATGAGCGACTTCACCGCCGACCAGGTTCGCAGCCCGCAAGCGGGGGTCGCCCGCAGCACGGGGGCGGCCGGCTACTGGATCTGCTTCGCCGGCATCACCCGGCGCGAGTTGCTCAAGTTCGTGCATCAGAAGGAGCGCTTCCTCAGCGCCCTGGTGCGGCCGCTGATCTGGCTGTTCATCTTCGCCGCCGGCTTCCGCTCGACGCTGGGCGTGTCCATCATCGCGCCCTACGACACCTACGTCCTTTACGAGGAATACGTCGCGCCGGGGCTGGCCGTGATGATCCAGCTCTTCGCCGGCATGCAGTCCTCCCTGTCGATGGTCTACGACCGCGAGGTCGGCTCGATGCGGGTCCTGCTGACGAGCCCGTTCCCGCGCTGGGCGCTGCTGCTCGCCAAGCTGCTCGCCGGCGTCATCGTCTCGGTCGTCCAGGTCTACGTCTTCTTCGCCATCGCCTCGTTCTGGGACATCTTCATCCCGCCGCTCGGCTTCCTCGCCGCCCTGCCGGCCCTCATCATCTCGGGCATGATGCTGGGCTCGATCGGGCTTCTCATCTCCTCGCAGATCCGGCAGCTGGAGAACTTCGCCAGCGTGATGAACTTCGTGATCTTCCCGATGTTCTTCGCGTCCTCGGCTCTCTATCCTCTTTGGAAGATGCGCGAGGCGTCCGAAACCCTGTATTGGATCTGCCAGATCAACCCGTTCACCCATGCGGTGGAACTCGTGCGCTTCGCCCTTTACCTGCAGTTCGAGCCCTTGTCCTGCGCGGTGGTGGTCGGCGTCACGGTCGTGTCCTTCGCCGCCTCGGCGATCGCCTACGACCCCGGACGCGGCATGCTGGCCCGGCGCGGCGGGCCGGGCGACTGATGTCCCTGGAGTGCCGATCGTTGCGTAGCCTCGCGTCCGTTCTCGTTCCGGCGGCCCTCGGCGCCGCCGTGGTCACCTCGGCCCTGGTCGCCTGCGCCGCGATCTCGTCCGCCATGATCTCGTCAGCTTGGGCGCAGGTGCCCGGCGGCGCCGGTGCCGTGCCCACGCTGCAGCAGCAGCCGTCCGGCGAGATCGGGGCCCAGACCAGCGGGGCGGAGCCGGCCCGCGCGCCCGGCTCCAAGGCCGACACCGGCACGGTGCTGCCCAAGGCCGGCGAAACCTCGGGCACGACCACCTCCTACGCCAGCGCGCAGCCGGAGAAGCCGGCGCAGTGGCCCTGCGCGCAACGCAGGGTGCAGACCATCAGCGCCGGCACCATCTGGTCCGGTCCCGACCTTGCCCAGGGAAGCGGCTGGGAGGGGGACAACGAGGTCGCCAACCTCGCCCAGAAACTCGCCTCGCGCCGTCTGCCCCTCGACGAGGTCGATCCCCTGATCGCCGATTTCGCCAGCCGGGCCGGCGCCGACAAGGCGAAGAAGCTGACCGAACTGTTCGTGGGCACGCTGGACGTCATCAACGGCAGCCGCGGCGAGATCCTGCAGGGCATCATGCGCTATGCCCAAGGCCAGGAGCGTTTGGCCGAGCGCATGCGCGCCGAGTCCGACAAGATCAGCGAGGCGATGAGCGACGTGCAGGGGTCCACCGGCGTCGCCGCCACCGAGGCCAACCGCGATTTCGCCTGGGACCAGCGCATCTTCAAGGAGCGCAAGCAGGCGCTCTCCTACGTCTGCGAAACGCCGAGCCTGCTGGAGCGCCGCGCCTACGAGATCGGCAAACGCATTCAGGCGCAGTTGTAGCGATCAACTGGTGACCATCGCGATGTACGACGAACAGTCAACTCGCATGATCCGATGGCCGGAGGGGAAAACTCCCGACACTTGGCACGACGTTACCCAGCTCCTCAACTGGGACTTCGCCGAAGCGGTCCTCGACTGGGTCGTGATGCAGCCGGAATGCGACAAGGCGACCGCCGCCTATCTGTTCTGGTTGTCCGATCCAGACTGGTTCGCCACGACGCTTGGGCGCGACGATAAGTTCGCGTTGGACGCGCGCAGGCTTTTCGACATGATCCTTGACCGCTGGAAAGCGGGCGCCTTCACGAGGGCGGAGTTGAGCTGGGACGACTGGATCGGGACGTCCGCCGCATCCCACCTCGCCATGGTCGCCGAGCAGGACGAGCGACGCGACCCGCTGGGCATTCCGCAGGACCTTTTCCAGCCCGTCAAAGGGCACGATCCGGACGTGCCGCGAGAACTTCGCACCGAAGCCAATGCCGAACTGCGCGACCTCCTTCGCGATCTCGGCACGATCTGCGAGCCCTCACCCTAAGGAAGCGTTCATGTCCGTTCCAGCCATCGGAACAGTTCTTCTTCTCGCGCTGTTTGCCTCAACTGTGTCCGGGCCGGCCGCCGCCGCCAAGGCGACGCGGCTGTGGAACCTCACCGACAACACCATCACCAGGCTGCAGTTGGCCCCGGCCGGCACCACCGATTTCGGGCCCGATCAGGCCAAGAACGACAAGGACGGCACGGTCGACCACGACGAGCGCCTGAAGATCACCGGCGTGTCGACCGGCAGCTACGACATGCGCTTCACCGATGCCAAGGGACGCACCTGCACCGTGAAGAACCTCGCCGTGAAGGAGGGCGACGTCTTCTCGGTCGAGGAAAAGCAGCTCCTCGACTGCAAGAAATGATTGAGGGCCCATGAACGGTTTTCAGGCCATCGTCCTCATCTGCCTCGCCACGACGCAGGCGCCGCAATGCGACGAAACCAACGCCATCGTGACGCGCACCGTGCACGTCGACAACGAACTCGGCTGCAACAACGGCTGGCAGGAGATCATCGCCCGCGGCGGCCTGCGCGAAAGCCTGCGCGATGGCGCCTATCTCAAAACCCTTTGCCGCAGGGAGAAGGCCGATCCCTGACCTTGGAGCATCGGCCCTGATCCGGTCCGATGCTCCAACCTATTGTGCCGCGCCGGATTTGTCCGGAAACCGCTGCGCACTTTTCGGTCCGATGCTCTAGAGCACCGGACCCGAAATCGGATCCGGTGCTCTAAGTCGCTGTGCCGCATCGGATTTGTCCGGAAACCGCGGCGCGCTTTTCGGTCCGATGCTCTAGCGGAAACAGCGGATCTCGGCTTCGGCCTGGGCGC
>CAXTMA010000102.1:0-13065 GCA_964245015.1 uncultured Beijerinckiaceae bacterium
TTGTGAAAAGCTCCTGGCCGACGCCGTCAATGCCAACCTGCCAAAGTAGTGCTAATGCATTGACTCAGGCGTTTGGTGCAGTGCGAGTTTGCTCTTGATCGCTTTGGCTGTCAGCTTCCAGGACGCCGCCGAGGACTGCGGCATGTCGATCGCGTGGGCTCCGATCAAGAACCCCGATTGCAAGGCGCTCGTGGAGAGGGTCATCAAGACATTGCAAGACGCGACGGCCAACAAGTTCCGTTGGAGCGTGCCACTGCCCGCTTGCCTCATGCGGAAGTTCGAACCCGACCCGTCGGAGGATGCCTGCGTCTCGCTCGCCGATTACGTGCGAGCCTTGCGGATGTTCGTCGCCGAAACCATACCAAATGGAGCCGCACGGCACGCTGAGATGGCCCCGGCGCGCGCGTGGGATGAGTCGAAGCGCAAGCACGGCCGTCGCTTCATCCGGAACCTGTCGCTTCTGAGGGCGTCGAGCGGCAGGGTCGAGCAGGACGTGCTGACACGCGAGGGCGTGCGCCACCGCAATCTCCGCTTCCATGATCCGGACGAGGTCTCGTCGCTCCTTGTCCAGCTCGCTTCGTTGACGCCGATCAGGCGACGCAGGTCCGTCAGCGCCACCGCAGACATCAAATTCAAGTGTTCGCCGGCCGACTTCGGCAGCGTGCACGTCTGGAACCACGTGACGAGCAGGTACGTCGAACTACCTTGCATCGAGCGACGGTATCTCGGGACCGAGCGCTTGAGCTGGGCCACGCACGAGGCCGTGCTCCGCTACGCCAAGGCCGAGAACTTGGCCTTCTTCAGCGACGAGGAGAAGCGGGCCGCGCGCAACAAGCTGAGGGTCGAGATCGAGTCCAACATCGGCGATGCGAAATACGCCGTCGTCAGGAAGCAGCGGCGCATCCTGCATCCACCCGAGCCGGTCTCCCTCACCGGCGGCTCGGTCGCGTTCGGGGACGTGCGGCCTTCGGTGTTCGGATCGGGTCCGTGCGACATCGAGGTTTCCCGGGGGCGTCAAGACGGAGGCATCCCGGAGAAGGGTTTCCGACGTGGGGGCGCCGGGAAGCGGCAGCCCGCGCTCGCCCGTCCGGCAGCGACCCCGGCGTTGCCGCCGCCCGCATCCGAGCCGGCGAATGGCGAAGTGGCGGGAGCCGGCGCTAATACCGACGCTGGTCCCAGGCTCTTCCGCGACGTGGACGTCGCGAAGCTGTCCTGGGTCCAGGGCGTCAGGAGCGACGACGACTGACGTCACATTGGATAGGAGTTCCCGGACCGTCCTGGCCAGGAAGGCGGACGCGGAGATCGCCTTCAAGAAGTTCTGCATACCCCATCCGCGCCTGCTCCACCTCCAGTCCAAGCTCAGATTGCTTCGGCAGACCGGTCGGGGCAGCGTCGGCGAGCCGCAGAGCATCCTTCCCGTGCTCGGGCGGTCGCAGTCCGGCAAGAGCACCATCATCAAGGACTACAAGGAACGGATCTGGCTGAAGGAGCGGCCAGCCGGAGACCATCATCCCGTGCTGCACGTGAACCCTGGAGAGCAAGGCGACAGTCAAGCAGCTGGCGACGGACATCTTCAACGCGCTTGGAGCCGACGACCTTCCCGACAAGATCGTCGCCGCCCTCTCGTCGCGTCGGGACGCGCGCGTCGTAGGGCGACCCGTTCGAAGGACTGCGCGATCCGCAACTGATGCACGCCGTCGCATGCGCCTTGAGGATGGCCCGTGTCGAATTGCTCGTCATCGACGAGATGCACCATCTGGTGCGCTCCGACAAGGCGGGGCGGACGGCCTGGGAAGTCACGGAAGCGCTGAAGAACCTGGCGCGGGCCGGCGTGTGCCCGATCGCGATCGTGGGCGTGGACAGAGCACGCAACCTCGTGAACCACGAACTCAACGCGCAGTTCACCAGCCGGTGCGACGTGCCCGTCTTCCTGACGCCGCTCGACATCGCCGTCGGCAAGGAAAGGGAGATGTTCGCGGGCTTCGTCCAGGCGCTCAACATCGCCATGGTGAAGCACGGCCTCTTTGATTGTTCTTCGGAGCCGACGCAGGGCGACTGGATGTCGTGCGTCTACGACGTGAGCGCGGGGGTGATGGGATGGCCAGCCGGCTGCTCCGGCACGCCGCCACCTATGCGATCGGCAGGAACGCGCCGCGCATCGAGCGCGACGGCCTCCGGGACGCCACGAGATCGTGGGCCATCCCGCTCGGGATCACCGACCGAGACCCGTGGACCGCCGAAGCGCGCGACCTGAAGGTCATCCGGAAGGTTCAACACAAGCTCTTCAGCCTGGATCCCGGCCGTTGATGATGGAGACTTCTTCCGGGAAGTCATTGCGTTGGAGCCGCCCTCCGGAACCCGACGAGTCGATGTTCGGGTTCATCACGCGCAATCTCGATCTTCATGGCGTGGACCGCGTCGAAGATGTGTTTCACTGCCTCGGCATACAGAAGAAGGATCTGCACTCGATCCGATGCTTCGAACATGGAAGCCGCCATGCCTTTGGCGACGTTGTTCCGCGCGACGACGGAGGAGATCAAGGGGCGAGCCTACCCGTCCGTCGGGTCGACGAACCTCAACAGATACGTCGATTTCTTCGGAACGCCGGTCCGCTCGACGTTCTTCGGCATCGCGCGGCGCTGTTCGCCCCGTTCGCTCGTGATCGCGCCCCACCATCGCGCGCTTTGGGATCTGCGACCCTTGGGGTTCTGCCCGCAGAGCCGCGAACGCCTACTCTCGAAATGTCCCTCGCCCGATTGCGGGCGTTCTTTGGGATGGCAGTTGACCCTGGGCCCTTGCCATTGCGAGCGCTGCGGAGCCGACCTGAGGGAACATCCCCAGCCGCTCGACCCATGTTCCGATCCCGATGCGCTCGATGTGGCGGTCGGTTTCGTCGATCCGGACGGTGGCGACGCGCCGTGTCGCGCGTGGCGGCACCGTTCACCGGCTGTCCTGGCGGAGACCTCTTCGAGTTCACCGTGATGCTCGCCAACGCGCTCATCCAGGACGTCGAAGGATAGTCGAAGACGGTTCGGCGCTTCAGGAACGAGCAAGCCGGTCCTGAAGGCCGGCCTCGAACTGGAAATGTCCAAGGCGGCGACGCCGTTGCGAAGAGGATGGTTGAACGACAACCGGGACTGGATCACGTGCACGATCGCTGCCGCCGAGCTCAAGATCCATCCGAAGGCGGTGCACCGTCTCTACACCGGCGGCCACCTGGGGGTGAAGCGAGCCGACGACCGCTTTTCGCCGGTGGTCGTCGAATGGGTGCGGATGCGGGAAACCGCCGAAGCCTGCGCCGACGCGTGCACGGTCGCGGAGGTCAAGAGGCTCGTCGGCGTCGACGATCCGGAAGGACTGGTTTCGTGCGGTCTCTTGAGGAAAGCTGCCGCCGGCGCCGAGGTCGTCTACCTCGTCCCGAATATCTCAAGGAGATCCGTCGAAGACCTCAAGGCGGCGATCGCCGGACGCGCTGTTCGCCATGGAGAGGGCATGGCACCGCTTCGGGATGTCGTCGATAGGCTCGGCTTCCTCGGCCTGCCTTGGGCGGAGGTCTTGGCCGCCGCGAAGGATGGCCGGTTGCCGGTCGAATTGCGGGAACGGAGTTCGGCAAGTTCCATCGTCGAGGGCTTGCTCGCCGCCGACGATGATGCGACCCGGCGGCGGCTCCTCTCGTTCAGGCAGGAAGTGCGGAGGGTGCGCCTCCCTTCTTGTCCGTTCTCGAGGTTAGAGCATCGGACCGAAAAGTGCGCAGCGGTTTTCGGATTAATCCGATGCGGTATAACAGCCTAGAGCATCGGACCGGACCCGGTTTAGGGTCCGATGCTTTAGCCGTTTCCTCGGGATTTCCTACAATGAAGTGACGAGGTTGGCCTCGGCCGGTTGCCTGGCGAAGCAGGGCGATAGGAAGTGGCATCGCCGCCTCACGCGCGAGAGCGTCCAGGCGTTCAGGATGCGATACATGTTGACCGGCGAAATCGCCAAGTGCGCTGGTTGCGGATGCAGGGCCGCGCGGGTGCGGATGGATGCACTGGGAGTGGCGCCGACCTGCACATTGAAAGGCAACCAGTGGCCGCTCGGAACCGCCAAGAAGTGGCTGGAGCTCTGACTCCAACCCCATCCCGCAGAGCAGATTGTCCTCAGAACGGATCCGCACCTGAGCCGTATATGTAAGGCGAGTATCCAAACCCACCACCGTACCCGCTGGGAACAGTGTAGTAACCACCGGGCTGAGCGTTCTGATCACCGGATCCCGCGCGCTGGACGCTCGGAGCGGTGTACCGCTCGCCCGCCCGCGCGTAGTAGCGCTGCGACATCGGGGGGGTGCCGCTGATCGAGATCAGCGCGCCCTCCGCCCGGACCATCTCGTAGAGTCGGGCCGCGTTGCCGGGCGCCAAGCGGACGCAACCGTGGGATGCTGGAGTTCCGAGATGGGATACAGCGCTGGTGCCATGGATCGCGTACCCACCGGAGTAAAAGATCGCGTTCGGCATCGGGGCGTTATCGTATTTCTTCGAATAATAGACCTTCATCAATCGCTGGGCCCTGTAGACGCCGCGGGGAGTCACGTACCCGCTGCGTGCCGTCGAGACAGGCCAATCGTAGCTCCCCCCACTACCCTGCACGTGCATGCGCTGTCGGGAAAGGTCGATCGACACGTTTACGGTCGCATGACTTGGACCGGCGGCCAAGGACACGAGTAAAGTTAAGCCCACGACTAATGATTTTTGCATGCTCTACCCCGATACGCGAGTGCCAGTCTGGTTTTGCCGATCCAAGACTCCACAGCAACCCTTAAGCCACCTTATGCCTAATTGCAGCCACAATCGCCCGTCCGCGGGGGTGAATCATCCGTGAGTCGGGGCTGTCTGCAGCTTGAATCCGTACGAATGGCGTTCCCCCCTCAGCAGAGCTGAATCGATTGTAACCTGTAACAATAGCCCGCCGCAGGAGCGTCACCCCGAACTACGAGGCGGCCGATGACCAGTACGCCTCCGCCCAGCCGCGCGCCGTCCGTCGCGCCGCCGCCTACAGCTATGGGGCGCAGCCCTACGCCGCCACCCCGGACGCTGGCACCGCCTACGGCATACCCTCCCTGTCGCAGATCCGGGGACAGTAGCCGGACGCACTTCCGAAGCGGAACGGCGCTTCTTCGCGTCGGTCTTCACCTGCAACCGATGTGGCAGGCAACTGATGTGGCAGGCAACTGATGTGGCAGGAAGGCCGCGGCGACCGGAGAAATCGGGCGCCGCGGCCTTCTCTCGTTTACGCGGCAGCTTCGGGCATGAAAAAACGGGAATAAGCCGTCTGGCGGCCGCGGGGGCGGCACATCCGAGGGGATCAACATGAGCAACGTGCGGTTCGGCCAGATGCGGCCTGGCAAGGTCCTGTCGGGCTTGGCGGTCATTTCGGTGCTGGCGACGCCGGCCTTCGCCGCCAACGTCACCATTGATCTGGCCACGCAGCGCATGCACGTCGAGTCCGCTTCCGGCACCTACGACTGGCCCGTGTCGACCGCCCGCGCCGGCTACGTGACGCCGACCGGCACCTTCCAGCCCGAGCGGCTCGCGGAAGTTTATCATTCCCGCAAGTACGACAATGCGCCGATGCCGCACGCCATCTTCTTCTACTACGGCTTCGCCATCCACGGCACCAACGAGGTGCGCCACCTCGGCCATCCCGCCTCGCACGGCTGCATCCGCCTGGCGCCGCAGAATGCGACCAAGCTGTTCAACCTCGTCAAGGCGGAAGGCGCCACCATCACCGTCACCGGCACGCCGCCCGGTCAGGCGCCCTACGCCGCCGTGGCCGACGGAGGCGGGAAGTCGAGCGGCGGCCTCCTGTCGTTCCTCGGCCTGTAATCCCCGTGCGCGGGAGTTTCGCGCTGGCCGTGGCGCTGTTCGCGCTCGCGTCGGGCGCCGGCGCGGCCGACCTCGGCGTCCTGTCGGGGACCGCTCCCGCGGTGGACCTGCCGAGCGAGGGCGTGGCCTGCGAGAGCCCTGTCGTGAAGGCCTTCCCGGCCGTCTGGCTCGGGCACTTCACCGGCGGCTATTCGCACTACCTCGGCGAAGGCGGCCCCATCGTACTGGACTGGCGCGACGAGAAGCTTTGCTTCCCTAGCGACCGCAGCTGCAAGCGCTATATCAGCGAGATGCGGCGCGATTTCCATCGCCCCGAAGGCTACTTCACCTGCCTGCCGATCCGGTAGGCGCGAGCGGGGAACGATGTTCGAGGCGCTGTGCAACTTCATCGCCGACGTGAGCAGCGCGCCCGACGGCGGATCCGCCGACTTCGCGGCCGACGACACCCGTCTCGCCACCGCCGCCCTGCTGGTCCACGTCGCCAATGTCGACGGCCGGATCGGGCCTGCCGAGAGCACGCGCCTGCGCGCCATCATCGAGCAGCGCTTCGGCCTGGACAAGGCGGCCACGGCCCGCCTCATCGCCAAGGCCGAGGAAAGCGACCGCGAGGCGGTCGATTTCTTCCACTTCACCAACGTGCTGAAGCGAAGCCTCGACGACGAGGGGCGCCACAAGATCATCACCATGATGTGGGAGGTGGTCTTCGCCGACGGCAACATCAGCGAGTTCGAGGAGAACGTGGTGTGGCGCATCGCCGAACTGCTCGGCGTCTCGAACCGCGACCGCATCTCCCTGCGCCAGCAGGTGGCGGAGGAGCCGCCCGCCGCGCCGCCCGGGCCCTGGTCTCCGGGCCGGTCCGATCCCGCGAAGGGCTGAGGGCTTTCCACACAGCCGATCCGTTCATTCCGAAGAAGTGGCGTCACTCCACGGCCGATCGGTGGTTCCCTTCCCCCGCTGCGCGACGGGGATCGACCTGGTATCAGGCCGCCCGCAGCGTCTGCCCGAAGGTGCTGACCATCTCCGTCATCCCCGTGGCGATCTCGTCGAGCTCGCGGGCCAGCGTCGAGACCGAGGCGGCGCTGGTCGAGGTTTCGGCCACCGAGCGCACGACGTTCTCCATATGGCTCGACATCGAGGTGGTGCCGGCGGCGGCCGAGCGGACGTTGCGGGCGATCTCCTGGGTCGCCGCTCCCTGCTCGTGCACGGCGGAGGCGATGATGGTGGAAATGTGCTCGACCTCGGCAATCTTGGTCTGGATCTTGTCGATCGCCTCGACCGAAAGATCGGTGGCTTCCTGCATGTCGGCGATCTGGCCGGTGATGTCCTGGGTCGCCTTGGCCGTCTGGGTCGCCAAGGTCTTCACCTCCTGCGCCACCACCGCGAAGCCGCGCCCGGCCTCGCCGGCCCGCGCCGCCTCGATGGTGGCGTTCAGCGCCAGCAGGTTGGTTTGCGCGGCGATGCGCGAAATCAGGCTGACCACGTCGCCGACCTTCTGGGCGGCGGCCGACAAGCGGCCCATGCCGGCGTTGGTTTCCACGGCGCGCTCCACGGCGGCGCGCACCACGTTGGTGGACTGCACGACCTGCCGGCTGATCTCCTCGATGGAGTCGAGCAGCTGCTCGGAGGCGGTCGCGACGGAGGACACGTCGCCGGCCGCGTTGGCCGAAGCGGCGGTGGCCTGGTCGGAGCCGTCGTTGGCGTGGCGGGCCGCCCCCATCATCCGGTCCGCCGCCTCGCTCAGGCGCTTGGTCACGGCCCCGAGCCGCCGGATGTGGGCGCCGAGTTCCAGCGAGAAGCGTTCCCCGATCAGGCGAACCCTGGCGTCGGCGGGCTCCACGGCGGCGCCTGAGCCGGCGGCAGCGGCGCGCGCGTCGCGCAAGGCCGCCGCATCCCGCAGCGTCCTCAGGCTGCGCGCCAGCACGCCGAACTCGTCCTCGCGGTCCTCGCCGGCGATCGCGACGGCGTGGTTGCCGCCGGCCAGCTGACTGGCCACGTCCGCCGCCGCCCGAAGGGGGCGGGTGACGGCGTAGCGGGTGACGAAAAGGAAGATGGCAGCCATCAGCAGGGTTGCGACGAGCGTGGCGATCACCACGCGCTGCTCGGCCGTTTCCACCGCCGACGCCAGCGCCGCGGCGGAAACCGCACGGGGATCGCCCGACCCCGCGCCGGCAAGGGTCGCCACCTCGCCCACCGACACGTAGGCGAAGCCGCCGAGCGCCAGAACCAGCCCGGCCATGAGAAGTTGCTTGGTGATGAGGCTACGCTCTATCGAGAGGACTTCCATCGCGCCACGGCCTCGCTGCAATGGCTGCTAACCTAGAGGCATTGCGTTCATTTCCGGTAAATGCTTCCCCATATCGCCACATGTGCACGCCATCAGGGGCGCACGTGACCGGAACCGCCAGCCATGCCGCAATTGCCCGCTGAAGCGTCGGGTACCCGATCGCCCGTTCGTCGTTCCCGCCGGGGATGGGCGCTCCCGTTGCCGTCGCAGGTCGCGGCATACGTCGCGCCCGGCTGCCACACAGGTGACGCATGCCGCTGAAGGTCGCCGTGCAGATGGACCCGATCGAGCGCATCTCGATCGCAGGCGACACCACCTTCGCCCTGATGCTGGAAGCACAGGCGCGCGGGCATATCCTGCACTGTTACCGACCCGAGGATCTCAGCCTGCGCGACGGCCGGGCGGTGGCGCGGGCCTCCGCGGTCCGTGTCCGCGACGTCGCCGGCGATCATCATACGGCCGGCGAGGCGGCGAGCCTCGATCTGGCCGACAGCGACGTGGTGCTGCTGCGCCAGGACCCGCCCTTCGACCTCGCCTACATCACCTCGACCCACATCCTGGAGCGGCTGCCGCCCTCGACGCTGGTGGTCAACGATCCAGCCAGCGTGCGCAACGCTCCCGAGAAGCTGTTCGTGATGGACTTCCCGCAGCTGATGCCGCCGACCCTGATCACCCGCGACAAGGCCGAGATCGAAGCCTTCCGCCGCACCCACGGGGCGGTGGTGATGAAGCCGCTGCACGGCCACGGCGGCGCTTCCGTCTTCAAGATCGCGGAAACCGACGGCAACTTCGGCTCGCTGTTCGACCTGTTCTCGACCATCCTGCGCGAACAGTGGGTGGTGCAGGCCTTCATCGCCAACATCGTCCACGGCGACAAGCGCATCGTGCTCGTCGACGGGGTGCCGCTCGGCGCCATCAACCGGGTGCCGGCCGCCAACGACATCCGCTCCAACATGGTGCGCGGCGGCGCGGCGGCGGCGACGCAGTTCACCCCGCGCGAGCTGGAAATCTGCGACACCATCGGGCCCGAACTGAAGCGCCGCGGGCTGCTCCTCGTGGGCATCGACGTCATCGACGGTTTCCTCACCGAGATCAACGTCACCTCGCCCACCGGCATCCGCGCCATCAAGCGCGTCGGCGGTCCCGACCTTGCCGTGGCGGTGTGGGACGCGATCGAGGCCAAGGTCGCCACGCGACGGACGGCCGCCCGGGGCGGGGACGCGCGGGCGTGATCGGGCCGCCAGCTGGGCCGCCAAGCGGGCCGTCATGAGCGGCAGCTCCAGGCGGGTCGCCTCGCACCGCCAGCGCCGCGGTCCGCGCCTGCGCTTCACCCTCGCGATCTACTTCGACCGGGTCGGGATCCTGCGCCGGACGGCGGCTCTGCGGGCGAGCGGCGAGGCGACGCATTTCGCCATCGTGTCGGTGTTCCGGGACGCGCTCAACGCGGCCCGCGCCTTGATCCAGCGCGACCTCGAGGACGGCGGCGACGGCATGCGCTGCGCGCGGCACCTGTCGCTGGTGCAGGACGAACTCATCCAGGCGATCCACGAATACGTCGTGCGCCACCTCCACCCGATGCCGGAGGGTGGCCGGTCCGATGACCGATCCAACGGCAGCCCGCGCCTGGTGATCGCCGCCGTCGGCGGCTACGGGCGCGGCACGCTGGCGCCGGGATCCGACATCGACCTGCTGTTCCTGCTGCAGTCCATGGACGACGCGTGGGCGCGGCAGGTCGTCGAGGCCATGCTCTACATCCTTTGGGACCTCAAGCAGGCTGTCGGCCATGCCACCCGCTCGATCGCCGACTGCCTGACCTACGCCCGCGAGGACATGACGATCCGCACCGCGCTGCTGGAAGCCCGGCTGGTCCTGGGCGACGCCACCCTGTTCGCCGAGCTGCGCGAGCGCTTCGATCGGGAGATCGTCACCGCCACGTCGGCCGAGTTCGTCGCCGCCAAGCTCGCCGAGCGGGACGCCCGCATCATCCGCGCCGGGCGTTCGCGCTATCTCGTCGAGCCCAACGTCAAGGACGGCAAGGGCGGCCTGCGCGACCTCAACACCCTCTTCTGGATCGCCAAATACGTGTACCGCGTGCGCGATGCCTGCGAACTGGTGCAGGCCGGGCTGTTCTCGCGCAAGGAATACCGGCTGTTCCGCCGCTGCGAGGAATTCCTGTGGCACGTGCGCTGCCACCTGCACTTCGAGACGGGACGGGCGGAGGAGCGCCTGTCGTTCGACCTGCAGCGGGTGCTGGCCGAACGCCTGGGCTACATCGGGCGGGCCGGGCTGCACGGCGTCGAGCGCTTCATGAAGCACTACTTCCTGGTCGCCAAAGAGGTCGGCGACCTCACCGCCATCGTCTGCGCGGCCCTTGAAGAGCGCCAAGCCAAGCCTTCCCCCATGCTCGACCGCTTCTTTGGCCGCATCTGGCGGCGCCGGGAGCTGCCGACCAACAAGGATTTCGTGGTCGAGAACGCCCGCATCACCTTCGCCGACCCGGCCACCTTCGCCCGCGATCCCGTCAACCTGATCCGCCTGTTCGCCACCGCCGACGAGAGCGGCCTCGCCATCCATCCCGACGCCATGCGTCTCGTCACGCTTTCCCTCATCAAGATCGACGCGGCGATGCGCGCCGACCCGGAAGCCAACCGGCTGTTCCTTCGCGTGCTCACCTCGCGCAATTCGCCGGCGGTGGTTCTGCGCCTGATGAACCAGGCCGGCGTGCTCGGCCGCTTCATCCCCGAGTTCGGCCGCATCGTCGCCCTGATGCAGTTCAACATGTACCATTCGTACACGGTGGACGAGCACCTTATCCGCGCGATCGGCATCCTCGCCGACATCGAGAGCGGACGCAGCGCCATCGAGCACCCGCTGGCGCAGGAGCTGCTGCCCACCATCCGCGACCGCACCGTGCTCTACGTCGCCCTGTTCCTGCACGACATCGCCAAGGGCCGCACGGAGGACCACAGCCAAGCCGGCGTCGCCGTCGCCCGCAAGCTGTGCCCGCGCTTCGGCCTCGATGCGGAGCAGACCGATGGGGTCGCCTGGCTGATCGAGCAGCACCTCGTGATGTCGGACACGGCGCAGCGGCGCGACCTGGCCGATCGGCGCACCATCGAGACCTTTGCCGCGATCGTGGGCGACCTCGATCGCCTCAACATGCTGTTCGTGCTGACCATCTGCGACATCCGCGCGGTCGGCCCCGGCGTGTGGAACGGGTGGAAGGCCGAGCTTCTGCGCACGCTGTACCGGGAAACCGGGCACCTCATCGGCGGCGAGCCGTCCACGGTGGCGCGCGAGCGCCAGCTGTCCATCGTCCGCGAGGAGTTGCGCGCCGCCTTGCCGAAGTGGTCGGACCACGACTTCGCCGCCTATGCCGCCCGCCATCAGGCGCCATACTGGCTCAAGGTCGATCTGCCCCACAAGGTCCGGCACGCCGGCATCCTCAACATGTCGGAAGTGGAAACGCCGGGGCCGGTCGTCGACTACGCCACCGAGGCGTCGCGCGGGGTCACCGAGCTAACGGTGATCGCGCCCGACCATCCCCGGCTGCTGTCGATCATCGCCGGCGCCTGCGCCGCCGCCGCAGCCGACATCGTCGACGCCCAGGTCTTCACCACCATCGACGGGCTGGCGCTCGACATGATCTACGTCACCCGCGCCTTCAACCGCGACGAGGACGAGTTACGGCGCGCCGGACGCATCGCGCTGGCCATCGAGCGCACGCTGATCGGCGAGATCCGGCTGGCCGAGGTCATCGCCGCGAGGCGCCTGTCGGAGCCGAGCCCGAGCGACGCCTTCCACATCGAGCCGGAGGTGTCGATCGACAACACGCTGTCGAGCCGCTTCTCGGTCATCGAGGTGGCCGGCCTCGACCGCCGCGGGCTGCTGTTCCAGCTCACCACGATCCTGTCGCAGCTCAGCATCAACATCGCCTCGGCTCATATCGCGACCTTCGGCGAGCGGGCGGCCGACGTGTTCTACGTCACCGACCTCGAAGGCGCCAAGATCAGCGACCCCGCCCGCAGGGAGGCGATCCGCTTCGCCATCCTGGGCGTGTTCTCCGGCAATCCGGCGCGTCGCTTCGAGGCGCTGGGATTGTAGCCCTGGGCGGTCGAACGTGACGCTCGCGCGGACTTTCCCCGCGATCTCTCCCCGCTTCCCCCTCCCTGTACGCGGCACGAGGAGGGATGCGCGCGTTCTCAACCGTTCTTGATCGCCTTACCCGACCGTCGTCGCTTCCGGCTCGGCCCGTTCGAGGACCGGAGCGAGCGAGCCGGCGAGCTGGGCGAAGGTGACGGGCTTGCCGACAAAGGCGTCAACGCCGGACTGCCCGGTCGGAAGCTGGGCCTCCGCCTGCACCCCGGCGCCCACGAGGTCGGCGCTGAGGACGACGAGGCGGGACCGGGGCAGGCCCCGCGCGGCTTCGGCCAGGCGCAGCCGCCGCGCCACCTCCAGGCCGCCGAGGCCGGGCATGCGCAGGTCCAGCACCACCGCCGGGAAAGGCGCGCCGGCGTCCATCGCCGCTTCCGCCAGGGCGAGGGCGGCCAGACCGTCGGGCGCGTGGACGGCGCGAGCGCCGAGCCGGCCGAGGTGACGCATCGCGAGCAGGGCGTTGATCTCGTTGTCTTCGGCGAGCAGCACGGCGAGCCGGCCGGCCGGGATCGGCTCGGGCGGGGCGGCGGCCGCCGGTCCCGGAGTTGATGCGAGCGGCGTCCCGAGCGTGGATCCCAGCAGGGCGAGCAGGGTCCGGCGGCGCACCGGCTTGACCAGCCAGCCATCGAAGCCGCGCCCCGCCGCCTGCCCGAAGGCGCGGCGCTCGAAGGGCGAGAACAGCACCACCAGCCGCCGCGCCCCGGCGCCGCGCGCCGCCGCGCCCAGGTCGCGCAGCGCCGCCTCGCCCAGCGAGCAGTCCATCAT
>CAXTMA010000103.1:0-12841 GCA_964245015.1 uncultured Beijerinckiaceae bacterium
CCTCAAGACCTTTCAGGCCCTCTCCTATGCGCGAGGGACAGGCTGCCGGGCCGACCGTGACGGACGTGGGCGCGCTTCTCGGCCGCGGTGCGCTTTTCAAGGCCCCCTTTAGGAACTCGATCTCCAGGGCTTGCCGCCCGACCAAGCGCTCCAGGGCGGCGATCTTGACCTCGTAGACTTCCAGCATGTCGGCCGCGTGGGCGTCGTCGTCGAACGCACCGGCTTCGAGCTTGCTGACCTAGATGCGGATCAGGTTGCGCGACAGGTCGTGTCGCTTGGCCAATGCATGAAGGGTCTCGCCGGCGATGAACTCCTGGGCGATCTGGCGTTTGAACTCGATACTGTGGGTTCGGTGGCGTGCCATGGCTTCCATCCTGTGAAAGCCCAGCCCTCCCGGTCAAATCAGCGGATCATCCGTGTCCACCTCCAGGGGCGCACTCCAATCCATAGTCGAAGCGAATGTAGCTTTGGACGCACCCGTGAAATGAACAGATCGGATAGAACATCGATCACGTGACCGCTTTCCGCTTACACCTTCGCGCTGGCCACGCACTCGCGGCTGAACTCGTCGGCCATGTTGAGCATCCCTTCCGCTGCGACATGTAGAATTGATGAGAACGGCGAGATCGGTGCACATTTGTCCGCACCTGAAGAGCTGATCAAAACGTGCACTCGGCGCGACGCGGAACTCAGGCGAACCGCTGTTGCGTCGTATTTCGCATGATCGCATTGGAGCGCTTCGATCTTTCCTCGCTCGTGAAGCGAGCATAGTGGAGTTTCAGGGTTTCTGGGACGTCGAACAGAGCACGCGCCGCTTCCTCGATTGAACCGGTTGTCTTGAGATAGTGAGTTGCTACGATGTCTCGGATGGCATGCGTCCCAAACGGCAGTACACCGTCGATGCCATCTTGATGCCATGGACAACCTACAAGGTAGCGCGCGCTGAAATTCATGACAACTTTGGAGATGGACTGCTCGTTGAGGCCGCGATTTGACCTTTTCCCAGGGAAAAGGAAGTCCGAATTCGCCCCACGCATGAGCCTGCGTGATGAGCCGGTCTGATCAACGATGCCCGTGGCCGGATCGACCGTTCCGATCCAGCGTTCGATCGATTTATAAAGCCGCGGATCATTGGGGTCGAGAACCAGTGTGAGATCGGCGCCATCGTCGGGTAGCGCTCCGCTCCCCGCATTCTTCATATCGGATTGCGCAATCACGAGTGACCAATGGCGCTTGCACCTGTTCCATCTCAGGTTGCCGGTGTTATCCGCGCGCCACGTCAGTTTCGAATAGTTGGCCCGCCTGAGCTTGCCGTGCACCAACATGCTCATGAGAAGGTGCGAGCGATCGTGATGAGCCATGGTGCGCAACATGCCACGACCGTCCGGGCGATCATCTTCCATGCGGTCGATTGCCTTGAGCACAGGCAGAAGAGGGCAATCCATTTCGAGAATCGGCAGAATTGGAAGCCACGTATCACGGATCGTCTTCGCTTCATCGGCGAGAGTGTCGGCCAAGCTCCGCAGTTCCACCAAGCTGTTCTTTATAATCATTTGCCATTCGCGTCGCGCCAAGTCGACCCAGGCTGCGTCCACCAGACCCGGAATGGGCGCGAGAGCAGGTGGCTGATGGAAGAAAAATCCTGTGACCGGGCTGAAGAGCCCCATCAATGTTTCAAGTCGCAGCGCATCACTTTGAGCAAAGACTAGTTCGTCCTTCGGCTTCGGATAGTTGAGTTGGCGAAACGCGTCAGCCATTTCCATTTCCGAAAAGCGTTGCTTCGCGATATGTTCTGACACCGCAAGTTGAAGCCCGGGGTGCACGAGAAAACCTAGCCCTTGACCTCCGTGCCATGCTCGCCCGCCGGTGAGTTGGTCAACCGCCGCCACCGTGCGCCGGATGTAACCCGAAGCATGGCGCGCAGTTGTGGCGCGCCATTTGCCGCCGTGCGTAACGCGGAATCCATTCCCTCGCGCACGCTTTTGGCGCGGGAATGCGAGCGTGGTTGGCAACGGAGCCGTCTTGAACTCGATCAGGGTCGCAACCTCTGCCGCCATGATCGGTGACAAGAGTTGTTTCTCACAACTGCGATCGGTGTGCGCACCGTCCTTGCCGAATCGGTACCTAGCGAGGCGCCGCGAGGGCGTCGCACCGATGATGGTGTGGCGAACCCACTCGACAATCTCGACGCGACTGTTTTCATCGAGGTCAGGCCAATCTGCCGGGAGGAAAGACGCGTCGCAGCCAGCCACTTTGAGAAGCAGGCGAATTTCATCATTGTAGACATCATCGGTTGCCAAACGCAGACGTGGCGCCTCGACAAGGCTCAACAGAGTGTCTGGGACTGCCCCAAGGGCCTGCTCCAACCTTTGGACAAGATCCTTTATGTCCGCCCGCGGCGGCGTACCCGAAAGTAACCGCCGAAGGTTGCGGACATGCGTTCCCGCTTCCTCAGCGAGTTTCGGAAGCGACAAGCCACGCGCATCGACCAACACCTGTAGACAATCGGCGAAGGTCGACGGCGGAACGCCGGTTGCGACCATTTCGTGGACCAGATCGCCCAGTGCGCTCCACCCCGCTTCGATGCGCGCTCGTTCCAGAGGATCGTCGATCCTCGCAAGGCGCGGTACGATCAGCGTTTTCAGAATGTCTCGGGGCTGGACGAGCGGACACAGCGGATCGTCGTCGGATAGCCGCATCAACTTTTGCAAGACATCGATTTCGGTCAGCAGATCGACCGCAGGATTTCTGATCAATGCCCGGTGTGCTTCGTCGCGCAGGCACGCGATGGTCGCGGTGCTCGCCTTCGGGGCGGCGAAGCCAAGGCTTTCGATGGCGCTTTCCAGGATCGCCCGACATGGCGACTTGGCCAGATCACCGGCTGTGGGATGGCCAATCCAGAACGCCAAGCTTACCAAATCGAGATGGCTGAAAAGCTTCTGATGCGACGACACGTGCCGCAGGACAGGCAGCGCGGCATTGCTGCCGCGAAGTTCACGAAGCAATGTCTCCAGCGCGCATTTCAGTTCGTCCGGCGTCTTGTAAGTCACGCCCCTTTTCCGACCGGGCTGGGGCGATGTCCTCGACCCACCCACAAGCCTCTCTACAGCGCTGTCGCCTAGCAAGTCGACATCGTCGACCTGTTCGCACTCGCCAAGGATTGGGCCGTCATGGACGGATCCTTCAACCATCATGATGTTTCCCGGGGGGCTTCCACTTCAGACTTTGCGACGAGATCTGGTAGGCAGCGCGCCTTCCAGCGGTCGATCTCAGATCTCAGATGACGGAGCCTCAAGCGGTGGGCGGGAATGGCGACGGTGTGAGCGATCTTTTCCCAAGCAAGGCCCTTGCAGGTCACGGGAACCTTATTGCCAGCACCGACTGCGACGTCGACGAAAGCTGCGAGGCGGGTCTGCTCGTCGGACTTGCTTTCGCGTGCTTCGGGCGCGATGCCTTGGAAAAGTCGCTGGCACTTCGCCTTGATCGCTTTGTTCTTCAAACGCTCGCAGTCGACGCCCGTGCGGCGCGCGATTTCGGCGTAGTTCGGGGTCGCATGGCTATGCCGCCAGGGCAGCGGCTCGCCAGAGGCGCGTAGAGCGTCCGCCAGGGCGGAAATACGCCGGATCTCCTCGGTGATCGTCAGGGGCGTGATGACGTCGTCGCCATTCCGCTGACGCAGTTCTGCAAGCGCAGCCCGAACCCCTGGACTTTTGAGGGCTCCAACGGTGATCGACGTCTCTCTCGACACCTGCTCGAGTGCCATGTTGCCGTATCGCGTCACCGGAACGGTGCGGTTCGCGTAAATTCGTCTGATGGCCGCCAAAGCCTCTGCCTGCTTCGGCGGGAGCGCAGCAATCACTGATGTTTGATGGATCGCATTCAGTTCCCTCGAGAGGCGCCGCAGGATGTTGTAAGAAATGTTCGTCTCATCTGAGATCTGCTGAATGCCGATCTCCCGCGAATTTTTAGGGTTGCAAGGTAACGCCGGACAGCCGCGGCTTTCACGTTCGCATGCGTAGGCGCGCAACCTCATCCGTTCGGCGGCGAGGGGATCGGCGGTGTACGTTTTCGCTTTGACGACTCTGCTCATTGACGCCAATTCTGTTGGGGTTGGACCTGCTTCAGTCACGACGATCAGAGATCAGGTGGGAAGACGCGCCTGCTGCCCGATCACCTGCCCCTCCCGGTCGGGGTCGGTGCAGATGATGACGAAGGGCGAAGCGCTTAGACGCACGCCAAGGCCGGTGCATCTGAGGCGACCAGCGCCGGATCGACCCGGACAGCACGTTGGGATCGTTCTGCCGGGCTTCAGATGCGGATCATGGAACGCCTGAGACCATGGCGCTCCGATGTTTTCGTGGATCGCCCAATGTGACCTTCGGCGTGCCGCGAAGAAGCTTCGCCGCCGATTGTGGACCGCAAGCCGCGATTGGGAGTTCCGGTGCGAGAAGGCCCTAACCCTCGCGGTGTGGTCGCCTCTCAAGCGACCACGATTCATCATGGGCTTCTAGCTCCCACCGACATGCCGCGAGACCTACGCGCTTCTCGCATTGGAAGCGGACTGACCGGTCTACAAGAACTGTCAATGCTCGTTGGGGAGGTGCAGGACCAGATCCTCAACCCAGACCTCGATGCCGGGCGACGGGAAATCAGTCATCACATCCTGTCGCCAGCAAACCCTATAATCACCATCCGCACACGTCACCGTTGCCCTGCCGTCAGCGCTGCATTCGAGACGCCAGATCTGAGTGTACATGCCCCGCACGGGTAAATCGAGCTGCATCGCTTTGATCAGATCGAGCAACCACCACGCCTCGTACTGGTTCATCACGTACATTGAACCTGGTGTCAGCAGTATCCATTCGTCTTTGTATCTAGTCAGTGAACCTCGGAATTGCTGTAGATCAGGGTGATGTTCGTTGAGAGCAGTGGGCGGCCGAGTAGCCATTTCAACGCTCCTTTCGATCGTCAGAACGAGCATTGTCGGGCAGCGCACAGAGAAACGCGTTTGCATCAGCAACTAGGATTATACGGCGCCGGCCGCTGTAACGACTCACCAGGGTTCCCTGGGCGAGGTATTGATAGACATGAGACCGCGACAGTCCCGTTGCCGCACAAAAGTCAGCAACCGAATAAGACAAGGGCGCCAGCGGTGCAGACAAGGTCGCGACGGTCGTCTCGGGTTCGGAATGCCCCTTTTCTCGAGGTGTCTGTGGTTTCACCTGTGCCTCCATGGTTGCGCGAAGACAAAGGCATGAGGCCAACGAGTCGACACCTGCGGACTTCATTTGCGAAATGCATGAGTCCGAACTTGACAAATCGGTCATGATGCGCAAGCCGATTGCTCGGCGTTGCGGGGCGGTCTCATGCAATTCTGGGAAGCACGCGCGAGTCTCTGGCCGAGCGGCCGCTCAGGCGATTGCAATCCCTTTGTGCCGCCAGTCGGCGATGAACTGGACCGCTTGATCGCCAAGGCGCTCACAAAACGCGGCCTCACGGCGGCTTCATATAAAAAGATTGGATGCAAGGGTTTGGTGGACCGGCCGCGTCGATTACCGATGCAGATGGTCGTTGGTGCAAACTTCAACCCGTACTTCGAACTTCGATGTTTTTGGCTGCCATTCGCGTTGGAGTACGCGCGCATCGAAAAACAGGAGCAAGCGCATCGCCGAGATCAGGTGAAAGCGGGTGTAGGACCGCTCTTGTCAGCGCTTGATAAGCTCAAAGCCGACATCGCCAGTTTCCCACTTGCATCATTGTATCGACATGCGGGGATCTGGGAAAGGAGGCCATCCAAGCGGCGCTATGCGCGCAAAGAATTGCAGGATGCAATCGAGGCTCTTGAAGAACAGATCAATGCGATACTTGTCACCAAAGATAATGAACTTGGGTATGCTCTCGAGCGCGCCGAGCGACTGGCGGAGAACGAAGGCAAAGTTCAGCTACACGGAAACTTCAATGTGTGGTCTGTGGCTTTCGTGACGATCATGGCCATAGCTTGGGCGCGATTAAGCGGAAAAAATCCCGGTGTTCACACGAAAGAGTTCCGCGACTTCTTAGCAACCGCATGGGATGTTACCGATGACGCCTGGACGAGAACAAGCAAATGCAAGGAGAACTTTACACAGGATGCTGCATGCGCAAGTGTTCTAGATCAATCGTTTGGTTGGCAGAGGCTTGGATCATTGGGCTGGCTTTTTCGAAACGCGGAGAGCACCTGGCACTCAGTTCTAAACTCAAGTCCATTCGATGATAAGGTAAAACTCCATCTCGAGACCATCTTTGAAGAAGAGCGCATGCTGCCACGCCACAGGCGCATAAAGATGGACCGCGTCTTTCTGACGGCTGCTCAGGTGATCGGACTTTCGAGTATGTCCAAATTCAATGTAAGAGAGTACGACTACCTCGTTGATCTGGTTCTTAGGGCAACCAGTGCGAAAGTCTGTCAACAGCAGATAATCGCACAGCAGTCACTGCCAGCATGACTCGATGTTAAATAGGCAAATTGCCTCTAGCATTTATTTAACAATAGTTTACTGGAAAATTAAGTAATTATGATTGACGGCTCGTTGCGGCAATCCTTGTCATGCTTGCATTGTACTCGGCTTTTATCCGAATGCCTGATCGTCAATCTGAAATCTGCTTCCCGATGCGATCCCAGCCGATCGGTCGAAGGTTCACAGCTGGTGCGGCGATCGGTAGATCGTTGAATGAGGGCTGTTGTCTCTGCGCTTGATGACGTTCAACAATTCGGATGCTTGTAAGGAGAGCTTTAGCCATGGCCAACAGAACGCGAAGCGCAATAGTCGCGCCCGTGACATAGAAAGCGGAGGCTCGCTGCCATAGGTTGTCGAGAACATACGGAAAGCGCGTTCTTACGTGCGCTATGATCTGCTTTCCGCTGGCGATCGAATTGGCCATAGCAGGTGACCGTTGCTCAACATCAGACAAACGACAGACCTCCTGCACCTATCGCGACCGGCTCCGCCCTCGCGTTCGCCCGCGTTGATGTGCCGTCCGATCATGCCAACATCATGACTGCTCCGCATTCGAAGGAGCGAATCGGTAGCAAGGAGCTGTCATCGATAAGGCCAGTTTGAGTGCGGCGCTGTGGCAACATCCGGCTATGGCGCTATCTCGCCAGGGACTGATGCTGGAGGGCGCACGCCTGAAGACATTGTGACATCGAGGTCTGTCCACCGGGCCGGCTGTTGGCACGTCGGACGAGCGGGGCTGGCACGTGACCGGAGCTCGACGGGGTTTGCTGCCGTCGCCAAAAATGGGTCCCGCTTTCCTGAGCGGGTTCGCCTAGAGCATCGGAAGGGTAAGCGGCCGCGTTGAACGGGTTGGTCCGAGGGTGGTTTGCGTGCCGGAGGTGACGATGGCTGGCAGCTATTCCCTTGATCTGCGCAAGCGCGTGGTGGCCTTTGTTGAGGCGGGCCACTCACGTCATGAGGCGGGACGCCGCTTCGCGGTCAGCGAAAGCTTTGCGCGCCGGCTGGTTGGCAAGGTGGACGCCTCCAAATACCTCGCAGGGTGAGGCGGCTTGCGGTGTGATGGCGGTCGGCGACGACGAGGGCTGAGGATGCGAGGTCAAGCAAGCTTCTTTGACCTCGACGAGCGCCTGAAGGAGCTCACCGCCAAAGGCGACGCGCTGGAGCGGCTCGGCGCCATCGTTGACTTCGAGCTGTTCCGCCCCGACCTCGTCCGCGCGGTGCCGCGTTCCGATGGCGTCAAGGGCGGCCGCCCGCCGTTCGACCTGGTGTTCATGTTCAAGGTGCTGGTGATCCAGGCCAGCCATTCGCTGTCGGACGAGCGAACCGAGTACCTGATCAAGGACGGTATTATGGAGCACCCGCCACAAGCGATCGAGCCCCGTTCGGATTAGATCGATGGCATGTCCACCGCTCTCCGCAACCGCTACGTCACCGCCGCACTGAAAGAGCGTCGCGCCATCCTTGCCGGCGAGCTGCAACAGCTCAGGACCCAAGCTGCGCGCCATGTGGATGCCTTGGCTCACGTCGATGCCGTGCTGGCGATGTTCGCACCGGAGGTCGATCCCAACGCGATCCCGCTACGCCGTGTCCCTGCTGAGAACCCCCATTGCGTTCCCCACGCCGCTCGACGCATCCTTGCCATCCTGAGGCGCCGTGGCGAGGCCATGTCCACGGCCGACATAGCCGCTACGCTTTCGGCCGAGCTTGGCTTCGGCCCCGAAGCGGCGGCGGGCGTTGCCCAACGTTGCCGTATCGCGTTGCGCGACCTGTCGAAAGGAGAGCGGGCGTCGGTGCTCAAGACGGGCTGGCGAACCGGCGCCATGTGGAGCCTTCGCTAGGCCGCGGGTGCGATCGAACCTGCTTACCTCGTCAGCGTGCGCGGGCTGATGGTGAAGGAGGGGGAGCCCGAGAACGCGCGGTGACATCTATCTTGCAACTAGATGTAACGACGTAAGTCTAATCATCATAGCCGTCTCGGACACGCCGAAGCGATGCGCAAGGTCGTATACCTCACGCGAGAAGTGCTGGAATATTTCACGGACCAACTTTGCAGGCATTATGATCTCTGCTGCCATCCTATTTGCCTGCCGTTCTAAAACATCGCTGAATGTACTACGATACATAACAGTATCGATGATATTGTTTGGATGAGATCGCGGCGCATGACAAAATGCGCTATTTCATGAGCGAGGGTAAATCTTTGTCTATTGCCATGATGAAGCGAATTAATCTCAATTGCGAACTTCGACGGAGTACTGCTATCACGCTTGATGAGCCCGGCGATGTCGTCGGTCATTGCAACGTATGTTACTGAGGTGCCAAGATCTGATGCGATCCCAATCAGATTGACTGGCGCATCTCCTTGGTGACGCTTGATAATATCTCGCGGATCCAGCCTAATCATTTTCCAAGTACTTTTATGATCTCAGCGACTTCTTCATCGGTGAGATCGTCACTTCCTTCTTGATTCTCAGCGGATTTTTGCCGCTCTGCCTCTAATGCTCGCTCTACCGCTGGCGACAACCTTTCGTTAACCAAATTTTCTAACGTTTTCGATGTTAGGTTGTCAATATATTTCTTAGCTTCTCCGAAGCCAATTACTGCAAGAGAGGCAACAAAGATAGAACCCAATGCTATCATTACTGACAAAGCTGTAAGAAGTATGCTGACGTAATCTTTGTACTCCACAGCAGGAGTTCTTATATCTGTTGAACTTAGGATGGTATATGATGTCTCTCTTTGGTTGAATAGAAATAATAAGAAGATGAGGCATACATAAATATCTAAGATTGTGAGTACTATCCAACCCGCTGAACGCAGAACGCGCGTTATGTAAATCACGAAAGGCCCACCTCTAGTCAGCGACGTGGCGCTGCCAATATCCAACGAAATCAGGGCTAGTTGATTTCATCGTCACCAACTTGGCAAGCCTCTGCATTTAGTCGCCATTGCTAGTACGACGGTTGTCCTCGCGCCATGACGCTTCCTGCGCGTAGCGGAGGAGGTACTGGCCGGCGATGTGGTGGTGGTGCCCGGCCTCGGCGCGGCGGAGGCGGGAGAAGTACTCTTC
Source organism: uncultured Beijerinckiaceae bacterium (assembly GCA_964245015.1). Taxonomy (GTDB): domain Bacteria; phylum Pseudomonadota; class Alphaproteobacteria; order Rhizobiales; family Beijerinckiaceae; genus RH-AL1. The sequence continues at coordinate 9,568 of CAXTMA010000103.1, forward strand.
CGCCATGTTGGTGCAGGCGCCGTCGAGGCTGTACGCCTTGGAGTGGTCGATCCGCTTCATCTCGAACGCGGCATGGAGGCTATCCCAGCCCGGCGCGGCGTCGGCGTGAACGACCGTGCCCTTGGCGATGCGGCTCTTGATGAAGCCGGCCGCCGCGCTTTCGGAGCGGAACACCGCCGGGACGGAGTTGCCGCCGCGCTCGCGCACGATGATGACCGACTTGCGCTTGCCGGTCTGATTGATGGCGAGGCCGCGATGGATGCGGTTCTCCTTGAGGTTGCGGGGCTTGATGTAGCCGCCGAAGTAGGCGCCATCGACCTCGGCCACCTTGCCCTCGCCGCCGACGACGCGGCCCTTCATCTCCTCCGCCATCGCCTCGCGCAGCTTGTGGGCGAGCACGAAGGCCGTCTTGTAGTCCACCCCGAGGTCGCGGGAGAGGGCGAGCATGGATTTGCCTTTGACCTCGTTGACGAAGATCGCCACGGCCAAGAGGTACGTCTGCAAGGGCAACTTGTGGAAGGCGAACAGGGTGCCGCTGGTCAGGGAGAAGTCGCGGGCGCATTCCTTGGCGCGGCAGCGGAAGCGCGGGGCGCCGTTCGGCCGACGGGCGCTGTAGGCGTCGAGCGAGCCGCAATGCGGGCAGACGGGCTTGCCGTCCGTCTCCGCCCAGCGGATCGCGGCGAAGGTCGTCTCGGCCTCGTCCTTCGACATGCGGGCGACCTTGACCAAGTTGATGGTCTTGGCGCGAGGGCTGAGGAGGAAATGGACGGGCATGACGTAGCTAACTCTCGCGTTAGCTTACGTCTAAGTGAGCTTTGACAGCCGGTCAAGGCAAACCTAACGTCTGAGTGTGCTTTCTCTCGCGTTAGGTTCGGGCATGGGCAGGTCGGAAGACGAATGGCGCGAGGCTGTCGCCAAGCACGTCAAGGCAAAAATGAAGGAGGCCGGCGTTACCTACGTCGAGATGGTGCGTCGGCTGAAAGATCACGGCTTTGAGGAGTCAGAAGGCTCGCTGACGATGAAGCTCAAACGGGGGGCGTTCGCGGCGACCTTCCTCATGGCTTGCCTTGCAGCACTAGAACTTGAGGGAGTACGACTAGAGGAGCTTTAGACGAGCAGGCAAACGTGTCCGACAGAACGGCTTCCAAGATCATCGGCGCCATGCTGGCGCTAGTCTTCCTGCTTGCCTTAGGTGCTGTTCACTCGTCATGGACCGAAGACCAGGCTGTAGGGGTCGAGACCGAACAGCAAGCCGCCGAGGGCGTACATGCCAAGAAAATCAAAAATGACATCGGTCGAGCGACCAGCGAGCAAGCGCCAACGGTCAACAGAAATGGCGCCGCAAAGAAGGATGAGACAGACGACGACACTTCCGAGTTTTGGCCGCCGCTCTTCGGCTTTCGTTTAAAGATTACTGACACTCTGCTTGTTCTGTTCACTGGTATGCTCGCTTGGAGCACGAGAGGTTTGCAAAAATCGACCGTTGGCTTGCAACGAGCTGCCGATGAGCAAGCTAGAATTACTAATAATCTTTTTTTGATCGATCAAAGTCCTTGGCTCAATGTCCACGCCAGATTGACCGAAGATCCTGACTACAATCAGATCGATTGCACTATTACTTTGCGTATTCGTATTTCCTGCAAAAACATAGGAAAAAGTCCAGCTGTCGACGCTGCTGATGGCATCAGCCAAGCTCATATAGGGTACGAAGGCTTCCAAGAAGACTTCGATTCGACAAGCGCCTTCGTTGCCGTGCAGAGCGAATCGAAAGGAATGACAATCTTCCTGAACGACGAAGTCAATTTCAACACAGAAATTGTTCTGGATCGAACTGCGATCCAAGCTAGCAAGAACATAACGGAAGGGATGCCTATGCACTTCTTCACGGTAGGTTATGCTTACAAATCTAGTTTGTCTGATGCCTTGTTCGAGACGGTTCGCATGTATCAGTTCGGCATCCCCATTTGGCAGACAGCGTTGCCGCTCCCCAACGATGAGAATTGGGGAATGGGTATCGAGTTCAGGCTTTGGAAAGAAAGCGTGACTTGACAGGAAAAGGAATGCCGCCGCCACAACCCGCGCGATCACCTCACACCTCTTGGAGAAGGCGGGGAGATAAGGGCGGGGGTGTCAGGCTGCCTGTGGCAGGTGCTCCATAATACCGATCAAGGACCGGCTCTCGTTCATGCGCTTTCTCGGGCTCGGCCTCGCCGACCCGGTGCCCGATGCCAACACCATCTGGACTTTTCGCGAGGCGCTGACGCGTACACAGATCGATGGCAAGCCGGCCATTCAGATGCTGTTTGCCGCCTATGAGGCGGCGCTGACCCGGGCCGGGTTCCTGGCGATGGGCGGGCAGATCGTCGACGCCGCGCTGGTGGCCGCGCCCCGGCAGCGCAACAGCGAAGGCGAAAAGGCCGAGATCAAAGCCGGGCGCATCCCGCAGAGCTGGAAGGAAAAGCCGGCGAAGCTCGCGCAAAAGGACCGCGACGCGCGCTGGACGGTGAAGTTCTCCAAGGCCAAGCCGGCCGAGGACGGATCGAAGCGGGTCGACATCGCGGTGCAGGCGTTCGGCTACAAGAACCACCTCGGCATCGATCGGCGTCATGGATTGATCCGCACCTTGGCTCGCCACCGACGCGTCGCGCCACGACGGGGCGCAGTTGCCGGACCTGGTCTCGAAAGCGAACACGGCGAGCGACGTGTGGGCCGACACGGCCTATTGCACCAAGGCCAACGAGCGCCACCTTGCCGACAACGGCCTACGCTTGCAGATCCACCGCCGCAAGCCGCAGGGCCGGCCGCTGCCGGCCTACATCGCCCGCTCCAATAACCGGCGCTCCAAGATGGGCGCGGCGGTGGAGCACGTTTTTGCCCGGCAGAAGGGGCCGATGGCGCTGGTGGTGCGCACGATCGGGCTGGCCCGGGCCACGGTGAAGATCGGGCTGGCCAACCTCGTCTACAACATGCACCGGGCGGTCTGGATCACCCGGATCAGGGCGCAGGCGGCCCGAAGAGCGGGAACCCCGGCGGAAGAGGTCGGCGCAGCACGCAGTAACAGAAGGGAAGTCCTCGCTGACGGCTGGACGACCAACCTGCTCGCATCACCAGCGACAGCAAACAGGGTACTTGGAGGTCTCCATCTTGGTCAGAAACATCTTATTTCGCCGGATATGAGTGGATCAGCGGGCCAGCGCTCGCGCGACAACTCCGGCTTCCCCCCCTGTACCCGTGATGGTGATCCGATCGGTTGCGTTTTAGGCTGAGCGGATCG
>CAXTMA010000104.1:0-12628 GCA_964245015.1 uncultured Beijerinckiaceae bacterium
CCCCATGATGAACAAGGCCATCGCCGCGTGGCGATGGGCCTCGCGGCGATGGCCTTGTTCATCATGGGGTTCCTTGGTTTCGCAAGGTTTGCCGGAGCGGCCGCGCCGGCGGGCGAGGGCGGCGCGCAGGTCGCCACGGCGGCGCCGACTGCGCTTGACGATGCCAAGCTGAAGCTGCGCGGGTTGCAGGACAGCCTCGATGCATCCGAAGACCGGCGGCGAACGCTGGCCAGCGACATCGGCACCTACCGCAACGACCGCGCCCGCTTCGAAGCCTCGCTGCTCGCCCTCACCGCGAGAACGGCCGGCACGGAGCGCAAGATCGCCGACACGGAGGCCAGGCTCGACAAGCTCAACGCCGCGCGCGAGGTCACGCAGCGCTCGCTGCAAGGCCGTCGGGCGGTGATCGCCGACGTTCTCGCCGCCTTGCAGCGCATGGGCCGCAAGCCGCCGCCGGCGCTGCTGGTCGAGCCGGCCGACGTTCTCAAGGCGATCCGCACCTCGATGCTGCTCGGCGCCGTGCTGCCCGGCATGCGCGCGGAAACGGACGCGCTCGCCAACGACCTCGCCGCCTTGACCCGGACGCGCCGCGCCATCGACGACGAGCGGCGCTCGATCGATGCCGACCTCGCTTCGCTGCAGGTCGAACGCAGCCGCCTGTCGGCCCTGATCGAGGCGCGCCAGCAGGCGCTCGGCCAAGCGCAGGGCGAGTTCGACGCCGAAGGTGACAGGGCCAAGCAGCTCGCCGGGCAGACCGGCTCCCTCAAGGATTTGATCGCGCGCATGGAACGCGGTGGCGGCGCCGCGGCGCGGGCGGCCGAGGCGGCAAAGGCATCGGACGAGAAGCTGGCCGCCCTGATGCCGGTCGCCCCGCCCGGGGGCGAGGCACCGGCGCAACCACAAGACTCCGGACATCCAAACCCCGGGCGTTTGGCGCCCGCGGTGGCCTTCGCCGCGACACGCGGTCAGCTTGCCCTGCCGGCGGCGGGAACGGTTCTGCGGCATTTCGGCGAGGACGACGGGCTGGGCGGCGTCGAGAAAGGCCTGCTGCTGTCGACGCGCGCGAGCGCGGCCGTGGCGTCCCCGGCGGATGGCTGGATCGCCTACGCCGGCCCGTACCGCTCGTTCGGGCAGCTGTTGATCCTCAATGCGGGCGGCGGCTACTATATAGTCCTTGCCGGCATGGATCGGGTGGACGTAAGTTTGGGCCAGTTCGTGCTGGCCGGAGAGCCGGTCGCCGCCATGGGCGACGGCTCGACAAAGACTGCCGCCGCCGCAGCCCTCGGCGCCGCGCAGCCGGTTTTGTACGTGGAATTCCGCAAGGATGGGGCGACGATCGATCCGGGCCCATGGTGGGCGAAACCGGAGCTTCAAAGGGTTCGCGGCTGATGCGCAAGGTCTCGCTCGTTCTGTTTGGTGCGGCTCTCGGCGCCTCCTCCGTCACCCTGGGCACGCAACCCCATCTGTTCGGCGGGGCGCGGGCCGCCGCCTCCGACACCTACCGCAGCCTCAACCTGTTCGCCGACGTCTTCGAGAAGATCCGTACCGACTACGTGGAGAAACCCGAGGACCAGAAGCTCGTCGAGGCCGCCATCAACGGCATGCTCACCTCGCTCGACCCGCACTCGTCCTACATGGACGCCAAGGGTTTCCGCGACATGCAGGTGCAGACCCACGGCGAGTTCGGTGGCCTGGGCATCGAGGTGACGCAGGAGAACGACCAGATCAAGGTCGTGACGCCCATCGACGACACGCCGGCCTCCAAGGCCGGCATCCTGTCGGGCGACGTCATCAACGCCATCGACGGCGAGCAGGTTTCGGGCCTCACCCTGAACCAGGCGGTCGACAAGATGCGCGGTCCGGTGAACACCGCCGTAACCCTTCAGGTGATCCGCGGGCCGAAGAAGGAGCAGAAGGACATCAAGCTCACCCGCGCCGTGATCACCATAAAGTCGGTGCGCAACAAGATCGAAGGCGACGACATCGGCTACATCCGCATCACGCAGTTCAACGAGCAGACCTTTGACGGCGTGAAGGAGGCGATCGACAAGTTCACCAAGGACATACCGGCCGACAAGTTCAAGGGGTACGTTCTCGACCTGCGCAACAATCCCGGCGGCCTGCTCGACCAGTCCATCGCCGTGTCCAACGCCTTCATCGACCGCGGCGAAATCGTTTCGACGCGCGGCCGCAACGCCGACGAAACGCAGCGCTACAACGCCCGCCCCGGCGACATTTCGAAGGGTAAGCCGCTGGTTGTGCTGATCAACGGCGGCTCGGCCTCGGCCTCCGAGATCGTCGCCGGCGCCCTGCAGGACCACAAGCGCGGCACGATCATGGGCACCCGCTCCTTCGGCAAGGGCTCGGTGCAGACGATCATCCCGCTTGGCCAGTCGAATGGCGCGATTCGCCTGACCACGGCGCGCTACTACACGCCCTCGGGGCGCTCGATCCAGGCCAAGGGCATCGAGCCCGACGTGGTGATCCAGGAGGACGTGCCGGCCGACATCAAGGGCAAGGACGACACCAAGGGCGAAGCTTCGCTGAAGGGTCATCTGACCCAGGGCGGCGCCGAGGAGCACGGGTCTTCCGCCTATGTGCCGACCGATCCGGCCAAGGACACGCAGCTGATCGCCGCCGAGGACCTGCTGCGCGGCATCAAGCGGTCGGCCAACGCGACCCAGGCCAATCCGACGCCGGCCAACCCGATGCCCGCCACTCAGCCGGCCACCACCGTCAAGCCGGGCGATCCCGCCCCGGCCGCGCCGACCACCGGCGGCACGCCCGCCGTGCCGCCGCCGGCCAAGGTGCAGTAGCCGCGCGGAGCCGCGCCCACCTCACCCTGGCGGGGTGCCGGTCCGCTGCACGCCCGCGCAACGTCCGGGATCGAGGCGAACCGGCACGAAACGCGCCCTGGGACGCAGAACCATGGATCTTAACGCCCCGCTGGGGACCAAGGCACCCCGGCCACGACGACGGGCGCGGACCGTGCTGGTTGGGGCAGCCGTGACCCTCGCGCTGGCGGGGATCGGCGCCCTGCTCGCCACCGCCGACCCGCACGGCGGCGAACCCTATGCGGTGGCGACCCTGCCATCGGTTGCGCAGCCTCCTGCCGTCCCCGCTGCGCCATCACCGGCCGACCCGACCCCGACCGGGTCACTGCCTCCTGCATCCTCGCCCAGTCTCCCGCGAGCGGCGGAAACGGGGGGCGGTCCGTCTTCGGCCCAGCGCGGCGCCCAACCCGGCACGGCCGGCGCTTATGCCGAGGGAATGGTCGAGAACGGTGTCAGGGTGTTCCGGGGAACAACCCCCGCACCGGTGCAGGGCCCACTCGTCATCGACGTCACCCGGCAGCTCGGCCCCCCGCCGAAGGAACGTCCCTCATCGACGGATCGGAGCCCGGACCGGAGCGATCCCCCCGGCAGCGGCCCGAACCAGCCCGTCAATGGCTTGCCGAAGGTCGCGATCTTTGTCGGCGGCATGGGGTTGAGCCCGGCCGCGACGCAAACGGCCATCGACTCCATGCCGCCGGCGGTCACGCTGGCCTTCGTGCCCTATGGTTCGGCGCTGCCGGCCACCGTGGCGGCAGCGGTGGCCAAGGGCCACGAAGTGCTTCTGCAGCTGCCGATGCAGAACACCGGCGGCGGTTCGCCCGGTCCTCACGCGCTGCGGCCGGACGAGCCGGCCGAGGCGCTGGCCGACGACCTCGGCTGGCTGCTCGGCCGCTTCACGGGATATTCCGGCCTCACCAACCTGCTCGGCGCCCCGGTGACCGGCGACGCCGCAACGATGGCGGGCGTTCTCAAGGCGGCAGCCGGGCGCGGCCTGTTCTTCGTCGAGGATGGCACTTCATCACGCAGCCTCGCCCTCGACATCGCCGCGCGGCAGCGGGTCGCCGCCGTGCGCGCCGACGTCGTGCTCGATGCGACCGCCGATCCCGAAGCCGTGCGAGCCAACTTCAACAGGCTCGTGGAGATCGCCCGTCGCAAGGGCTCGGCGGTGGGCATGGCCAGCGGCCTGCCCGAGCACCTGCCCGTCATCGCCCGCTTGGCGGCCGAGCTGCCGGGCAAAAACATTTCGCTCGTTCCGGTCGGCATGCTTGCACGGGGCGGGGCAAGTATCGCAACAATCAGCCGATGACCGCCGCGCCGCCGCAAACCCCGCCGTCTTCGGACCCGCCGATCCAAGTCTCGCCCGGACTCGACGCGAGCCAGTATCGACCCTGCGTGGGCATCATGCTGCTCAACGCCAAGGGGCTCGTCTTCGTCGGCAAGCGGCGCATGAAGCGCATCGCCGAGGGGTCCGGCGGCGGATACCTCTGGCAGATGCCGCAGGGCGGCATCGATCCGGGTGAAGATCCCTACGAGGCGGCGCTGCGCGAACTCGCCGAAGAAACCAACATCACCTCCGTGGAGCGCCTCGCCGAGGCGCCGGGCTGGTACAGCTACGAACTGCCGGTCGATGCATCCCGCAAGGCGTGGCGCGGGCGCTACCAGGGCCAGCGGCAAAAATGGTTCGCCCTTCGCTTCACCGGCCCGGAACGCGAAATCAACGTGACCGCGCCCAGCGGCGGTTTCAGGCCAGAATTCGAGACATGGCGGTGGGCGCGCATGGAAACGCTGCCCGACCTCATCATACCCTTCAAGCGGCAGGTGTATGAGAACGTGGTGACCGCCTTCGCCCGCTTCGCCGCCGCCTGAACGGTTTACGCGACGTCGCAAGCCGCCCCGCAGTTCGCGAGGGCCGCGCGCATGTGCGCCGGCACCGGCGCCGTGACCGAGATCGCGTCCTTGTTCTTGTAGATCGGCACGCGCACGTGTCTGGCGTGGAGCTGCAGCATCGGCCCGCCCGGATCCTGCGCCGAACCCTGCGCCGTCCCGTAGATCGGGTCGCCGGCGATCGGCCAGCCCATCGCTTGGCAGTGCACGCGCAACTGATGGGTTCGCCCGGTCAGCGGTTCGAGGGCCAGCGCGGCCCGGCCGGAACCGCGACCGAGCACGCGCCAGCGGGTTTGCGAGGGCAGGCCGGCCGGATCGACCTTCATCCACCAGCCGCGCCCGGCGTCGCGACGGCCCAGCGCCAGTTCGATCAGCCCCTCGTCAGCCTCGGGTTCGCCCTCCACCACCGCCCAGTAGGTCTTCCCGATGCGGCCCTGCTTGAACAAAAGACCCAGCTTTTCCAGCGCCTTGCGATGGCGACCAAGGATCAGGCAGCCGGAGGTGCCGCGGTCGAGGCGATGGGCCAGCGCGGGATCGCGCGGCAGGCCGAAGCGCAGGCCGCCAAACAGCGCGTCCAGACTGGCGCCGTCGCCGAGGCGGTTCGCCGGGCCGCGATGCACGGCGATGCCGGCCGGCTTGTCGACAATCAGCATCAGGGCATCGCGATAGAGCAGCCGCCCGGCGAGCGCATCCTCGCCAGGACGCGCACCTTCGTTGAAGGTTTCTTGCCGAAGATCCGATGGAATGGCGGGCGTGTCCTGCAACAGTCTCGATCCGCTTGCTGCCGTCGCGGCGCGGCGGCGTCGCGTCCCCGACGCTTTTGCCTTATAGCTGCTTGGGATCGGAGTTTGCCCGTTGGTTCGCGCCCGTCCCGTTCCGTGTCTTGCCGCCCTTCGCTTGGCTGCGGCGCTCTGCCTAGTCGCGCCGGCGCTCGCCGGCTGCGGCCGCAAAGGGGCCCTGGAGCCGCCGTCCGGCCTGCCGCAGACGCAGGCCACCTCGCAGGCCGCGCAAACGCGCGTTCTTCAGGACATGGACACGCCCGGCCTGATCCAGAGCCCGAACCAGGTCTACGAGGAGTCCGCCATCGCCAAGCTGAACTCCGCCGTCAAGAACCCGGCCCGCCCGATCAATGCGCCGCCCGCCGCGACGCCGGGCAGTTTCCTGCTCGATCCGCTTGTCAAGTAGGGCGCATTGTTTTAGCGCCAACCCATGCACCATTTCGCGATGCGGGCCGGCGTTCTCCACGCCGAGGACGTCGACCTTTCCGCCCTGGCCGACGCGGTCGGCACCCCGTTCTACTGCTATTCCACGGCCACCATCGTCCGGCACTACCGCGTCTTCGCCGACTGCTTCGCCGGCCTCGACGCGCTCACCTGCTATGCGGTCAAGGCCAACTCCAATCAGGCGGTGCTGACCACGCTGGCGCGCGAGGGCGCGGGCATGGACGTGGTGTCGGAAGGCGAGCTGCGCAGGGCGCGGGCGGCCGGCGTGCCGGGATCGCGCATCACCTTTTCCGGCGTCGGCAAGACCGACGGCGAACTCGCCTACGCGCTGGATCAGGACATCCTCTGCTTCAACGTCGAGTCGCGCGAAGAACTCGCCGCCCTGTCGCGCATCGCCGCCGCGCGGGGCGTGAGGGCGCGGGTGGCGCTGCGGGTCAACCCCGACGTCGACGCCCTCACCCACGCCAAGATCGCCACCGGCAAGGCGGAAACCAAGTTCGGCATCCCGATCGCGCATGCAAGATCGGTGTACGCCGAGGCGGCGACGTTGCCCGGCCTCGATGTCAGCGGCGTCGACATGCACATCGGCTCGCAGATCACCGACCTCGCCCCCTTCGACCGCGCTTTCGCAATTCTCGACACGTTCCTTGAACAACTCGCTGCCGACGGCCACCACATCGGCCACGTCGACCTCGGCGGCGGCCTCGGCATCCCCTACCAGGCCGGCGAGGATCCCGACGGCTACCATCCCGAGCGCTATGCGGCGGTGGTCAAGGCCCGCCTCGGTCATCGCCGCTGCACCTTCGTGTTCGAGCCCGGCCGCCTGATCGTCGGCAACGCCGGGATCCTCGTCACGAGCGTGGTGCTGGTGAAGGCCGGCGAGAACAAGTGCTTCGTGGTGGTGGATGCCGCGATGAACGACCTGATCCGCCCCACGCTCTACGAGGCGCATCACGAGATCCTCGCGCTGCGCCGAACACGCGACGATGCGGAGCCCGCGCAAGCCGAGCTGATCGAAGCCGATGTCGTGGGTCCGGTATGCGAAACCGGCGACTATCTCGCGCTGGCGCGCATCCTGCCCCGGCCGCGGCGGGGCGACCGGCTGGCGGTGCTGTCGGCCGGCGCCTACGGGGCGGTGCAGGCCGGCACCTACAATACGCGCCGCCTGGTGCCGGAGGTGCTCGTTCACGGCGACAGGTGGAGCGTCGTGAGGCCGCGCCCCACCTACGAGGAGTTGATCGGCCTCGACAAACTTCCCTCCTGGCTGTGATAGTATTGTCATGACCGGCCCCGTCGCGGGGGCCGACGGGAGAGCCGCTTGATCCGACCCTCGCAAGATCGCGCTCCGAAGGGCGACCCGGCCAAGCGCCTCGGCCGCTTGATCGCCCTGGCGCGCGGGGTCGATCTTTGGGAGCGGCTGTGGCGCGGCCTGATCCCGCCGCTGGTGGTGGTCGGCCTGTTCGTATGCGTGTCCTGGCTCGGGGTGTGGCTCGTGGTGCCGCACTGGGCGCGGGCGGGCGGCGTCGCGGTGTTCGCGCTGTTGCTCGCGGTTTCGAGCTTCGGCCTGTGGCGGTTGGGACCAGCGTCGCGGCGCGAGGCGCTGCGCCGGATCGACGCGGCGACCGGCTTGGGCCACCGCCCGGCGTCGGCGCTCGACGACCGCTTGGCGACCGCCGGACGCGACCCGGCGACAGATGCCTTGTGGGCGTTGCATCGCCGCCGCGCCGAGGCCGACGCGGTCAGGCTCAAGGTCGGCGCTCCTTCGCCGCGCGCGGCCGAGCTGGATCGCTACGCGATCCGCGCCGGGGTGGTGGTGGCTTTGCTCGCCTGCGCGATCGTGGCCGGGCCGCAGCGCTACGCCCGTCTCGCGGCGGCATTCGATTTCGGCGAGGCCGGCGCGTCCGGGCCGGGGAGCCGGATCGACGCCTGGATCGACCCGCCGCCCTATACCGGCAAGCCGCCGGTGCTGCTCGACCTCGCCTCCGACCGGGCGCACGATGCCAGCCGCCCGCTGGCTCTCAGCGCGCCGGTCGGCTCCACGGTGATCGTCCGCGCTTCCGGCGGCAGCCCACCTGGCATCGAAACATCCGGCCCGCTGCTGCCGCCGGTGGTGAAGGAGCCGCAGGTCGGCGAAGGCAAGACTGGCGTCGAGGCCAAACCCGCCGGCGAGGCCAAGCCCGACGCCAAGGTGGCGGAGCTGGCGCCCGGCGACAGCGAAACGAGGCTGGTCCTTCACGGCGACAGCCGGCTGGTTCTGCGCCGCAACGGCGCCCTGCGCGGCGCCTTCACCCTGACCGCCATCCCCGATCTGCCGCCGACCATCTTCCTGCGCGAAGTTCCCAAGATCAACGCGCGCGGCTCGATGACCCTGGCCACCACGGTCGGCGACGACTACGGCGTGGTGTCGGCCGAGGCCCTGTTCTCCAATCCCAAGATCAACGGCGAGCCGGCGGTGGGTCCCTCGCTCGTCGATCCGCCGAAGGCGACGCTCGCGCTGCCCGGCGTCACCCATGGCATCGGCGACAGCGAAACCACCGTCGACCTTTCCGACCATCCCTGGGCCGGTGCCGAGGTGACCATGGTTCTCGTCGCCCGCGACGAGGGCGGCAACGAAGGGCGCAGCGTTCCCGTCGCCATCACCCTGCCCCAGAAGTCCTTCGCCAACCCGCTGGCGCGCGCCCTGGTGGAACAGCGCCGCACCCTGGTTCTGGAACCCGGCAAACGCGCCGACGTCGCCACCGCCCTCGATGCCCTGATGATCGAGCCGCAGGCTTTCGGCACGACAACCGGCGCCTACCTCGGCCTGCGCTACGCCGCCGACACGCTGGCGGTGGCGCGAAGCAAGCCGGCCCTGCTCGCCGTCGCCGACTTTCTTTGGGGAATGGCGCAGCAGATCGAGAACGGCGACCTGTCGGAGGCGGAAAAGGCATTGCGCGCCGCAGAAAAGGAGCTGCGCGACGCCATCGACCGCCACGCGTCCGACGAGGAAATCCAGAAGCTGACGGGAAACCTGCAGGCGGCGATGGACAAGTTCCTGAAGGAATTGGCCGAGCAGCAGGACAAGCAGGCCGATCAGCAGCAGGCCGACGCGGGACGCCCATCCAAGTCGATCAGCCAGCGTGACCTGCAGAAGCTCATCGAGCGCTTGAAGGAGCAGGCTCGCTCGGGCAACCGCGAGGAGGCCAAGAAGGCGCTCGACGAACTGCAGGACATTCTGGAGAACCTGAAGACGGCGAAGCGGCAGAAGGCCGATCCGCAGGCGCGCGCGATGGCGCAGAGCCTCAACCAGCTCGATCAGATGATGCGTGACCAGCAGGATCTGCGCGATGAAACATACAAGCAGGAGCAGCAGGGTCAGGCCGGCGAAGGGGACGAGGACGCGCCGCGCCCCGGCGGCAACGGGCGCGGCAGCCAGAGCCGGCCGGGTTCGCGGGGTCAGGGCGCCCAAGGTCGGGGCGAGCAGGGCCAGAGCGGGCGCGGCCAAAGCGGACAGGCCCCAGGCGGCGAGGGCAAGGGCGGCGAGGGCAAGGACGGCGGCCGGAGCCTCGGCCAGCGCCAGCAGGACCTACGCAACCGTCTGGCCGAGATCCAGAAGAAGCTGAAGGATGTCGGCCAGGGCGAGCGCGCGCTGGGCGACGCCGGCGAGGAGATGCACGAGGCCGAAGACGCGCTGCGTCAGGGCCAGGGGAGCAACGGCCAGGCGGTGGACGCGCAGGGCCGTGCCCTCGACCAGTTGCAGAAGGGTGCCAAGAAGCTGGCCGACGCGATGAAGCAGCAGAACGGCGAAGGTCAGGGCAACGGGCAAGCCAATTCCGACAGCGATGGCAGCCAGAGCGGACCGGATGGCCAGCAGAGCAGCGACGCCGACCCGCTCGGCCGCCCGCGCGGCGGCAACAACGCGCTGAACTCGACATCCCGCTTCGACCCGCTGGGCATACCGGCCGCCCAGCGCGCCCAGCGCGTCCTGGAAGAGTTGCGCCGCCGCCTCGGCGATCCCGCCCGCGCCCAGGACGAGATCGACTACCTCGAACGCCTGCTGCGCTCGTACTAAGGTGGGTCATTCAACATGCCTCGCCACCTCGTCGCAAGATCTGCGGATGATCCGGGGACGATCCGCGACACCGGAGATTGGTCCTTCGGCCTGCCTCGAACGGCGGTTGCCACGCGTTTCGCATTGTTTCGCTACCGCGAACAAGATGAGAAGGTCTGCGATCCAGCTACCGAGCCCCCGGGACGCATCATGCCGTTCGCGCTGGAGCTGACATGCACGTCTTGACCAACCTCCTCGTCGCGCTCGCCTGCTGCGCCGTGGCGGTCGTGCTGATGATGGGCCTGTACAATACGTGGCGCGGCGGCGATCCCAATTTGTCGCAGCGGCTGATGCGCTGGCGCATCGGACTGCAGTTCGTGGCAATCATCATCATCATGGGCGTGCTGTTCACGCGACAGCACTTCCTCCACCCAGCCTGACGCGTCGGATCGAGCATCGCGCGGTGCTCGGGACAGCGCGAAACCGAAGTGCCGGAGCCGCAGCGATGGTCGTCCTCAATCGCATCTACACCAAGTCCGGCGACGGCGGCACAACGGCGCTGGGCACCGGCGAGCGCCGGCGCAAGGACGACCTGCGCGTCGAAACCTACGGCACGGTGGACGAGGCCAACAGCTCCATCGGCGTCGCCCGTCTCTCCACGGCGGTTGACCCGGCGCTGGCACGGCTCGATGCGATGCTGGCGCGCATCCAGAACGACATGTTCGACCTGGGCGCCGACCTTTGCACGCCCGACAGCGGCGAGCCCCTGCCCTATGAGCCGCTGCGCATCGTCGATGCGCAGGTCGAGCGACTGGAAGCCGACATCGACATGCTGAACGCCGATCTCGCGCCGCTGCGATCCTTCGTCCTGCCCGGCGGCTCGGCGGCGGCGGCCTCGCTGCACGTCGCGCGCACGGTCACGCGCCGCGCCGAGCGCCTGCTCGTCACGTTGCAGGCGACGCCGGGCGAGCCGGTCGGCCCGCCGACGGTGAAGTACCTCAACCGCTTGTCGGACTTCCTGTTCGTGGCGGCCCGCCACGCCAACCACCACGGCGTCGGCGACGTGCTGTGGCAGCCCGGCAAGTTCCGCTGACGGGCAGCCGCGGCTTCAGCGACCGCGGTAGCTCAGCACGCGGAGCATCAGCCAGACGGGCACCACGATAGCGGCGCCGGCGACGAGATAGGTGCCGATATCCTGCAAGGACGCGAAGCCCAGCGCCCAAAGGTGATTGAGCAGGCCCAGAACTTCCGCAAACAGCTCCGCCGGGCGGATATGCAGCCACATCAGCAGGGCGCCCACGATCAGCGACACCACCGCGAGCTTGATGGCGACGGCCGCCGGCGAGCCGCCGATGAAGCGCCGCAAGGGCGACGCGTTCTGGTCGCGCCAGCGCGCGGCCGGCTCGCTTTGCGTCCAGTAGGGCGGCGGGTCGGTTCGCGGCGGACGCTCGGTCACGGGCTTCCCGTCAGGTCTTGTCGGAGTTTGGAAACGTAACGCATCAGGCCGCTCCCGGATGCATAGTGGGGCGGGAAGCCGGGGCGCATCCGGCCCCGGCGGGTCAACGCCCCCCGGCCGTCCCCGCGGCCTTGGAGAAACAGCCGCCCTCGATCTTGGACACGGCGATCACGGCCTGGGTCCGGCTGTCGACGCCGAGCTTCTGCAGAATTGCCGACACATGCGCCTTCACGGTCGCCTCCGACACCTTCAGCTCGTAGGCGATCTGCTTGTTGAGCAGGCCCTGCGAGAGCATCATCAGGACGCGCAGCTGTTGCGGCGTCAGGCTCGACAAACGGCGCATCGTGTCGGCCGCGGCGATGTCAAGCGGCGTCGACAAGTCGAGATCGGGCGGCGTCCAGATCTCGCCGTCGAGCACCATGCGAATGGCTTCGCGCATGGTGTCGACATCGGTACTCTTGGGGATGAAACCGGCGGCGCCGACCTCGACGCAGCGTCGCATCACCGCGCGGTCCTCGGTGGCCGATACGACGACCACCGGGATCTCCGGGTACTGCGAACGCAGGTACAGCAGGCCGGAGAAGCCGCTGACATCCGGCATCGCGAGATCAAGCAGGATGAGGTCGGGCAACCCCCCGGTCGCCAGAGCCCTGCCCAGCGAGGCGAGATCGCCGGCCTCATGAACATCGACCTGATTGATCATGGAGGACATCGCCTGCTTCAGGGCACCGCGAACGAGTGGATGGTCATCGGCGATGATGACCCGGATGTGATCGGCGTCCGTGCTTTCTGTTTCAAGTACCATCGTCATAACAGTCCTCCAGGCTTACCCCCTCAAGGCAAGTCGAGGCTTCGACCCGTCGCCGTCCTCCCATCGGACAAGACGCGTTAACCGCCCGTGAATGGTCGTCTCAGCCCTCGTTTATCCTGTCAAAGCCGCAACCGTCCGGCGACGTCGCGATCGACCCGCGCGGAGCCGTGTCCGACCGTGCCTTTGCGCGAGCGACCTGTCTTTCGCCCGGTTACGACTTGCGCTATGCCGTTGGCGCCGTCCGAGAGCCTGCCGAGCCCCAAGGTTCCAAGCCCCAAGGTTTCCATGACCCATCCCGCCCTGCCCCCCGTTGCCGCGCACACCCCGGCGATCCGCGCCGGGCCCCGGCCGCGCCACCTCACCACCGGCGTGGTGGGCGGCCGCCGCGAA
>CAXTMA010000105.1:0-12616 GCA_964245015.1 uncultured Beijerinckiaceae bacterium
GATCAGCAACTCCAGCGCGTGCTTTCGGCCAGGACCATCGCGCGGCTGATGACGAGCGGGCGAGACCACCTGAGCAGGGCCGAGACGGTGACGGCGGCCGCGATCGAGGCGCGCGTGCCGACGCCGGTCGAGGCCCGCGGCCTGCTCGACCGCTTCCAAACCATGGTGCGCCGGACGAGCGGCGATCTCGAGGGCTGGATCAGCGACGCCGCCGCCAGCCTGCTGGCTTCGTTCGGTGCCGGCATCGGCAAGGACAAGGCGGCTGTCGAAGCTGCGATCGCCAGCGCCTGGTCGAATGGCCAGACCGAAGGGCAAGTCAACAGGCTGAAGCTCATCAAGCGTCAGATGTACAATCGCGCCAAGGTCGACCCGATCGAGGCGCGGCTGATAGGTGCCGCCTGACCCGTTCACAGCGTCATCAAGATCGCGCCAGATCCAAATTTGGAAGCCATTTGATACCATCTACGTCGGAACGCGAAGACAAAGCCTGAACGGCGGCTGACTTGCGTCACAATGGAAGGTCTGTCGCCTTCGGCCAATCTGTTGCTTAAGCTCTCGGTGGAAGAGAGCCATGTATCTGTCCCACTCGCGGAAGCCGGCGAGCGCCTCCGTGAGGCTGCCCATGGACGGGCTCGATCGCGACGCGAGCGAGCCCTCGAACAGCGGCGAAGTGTGGCTCCAGCAATGATCTGGGTATGACGGCCGGGGTAGGATCAGTAGGTGACGCTGACCACGACGGTGTCGCTGTAGGTCCCGATCGCGGGCGTCGGCTGGATTGGCACGAGCCCATAGACCGGGATGGTCTGCGTCGACGCCGTGCCGCTTCCGCCGAGGGTCGACTGCGTTCCCCACGGGATCGATCGCGCGCTGTTCTGATAAAGGCCATAGGTCACGGACTGCGTTCCCATGGTCATTTTACGCGCCGTCGGATCCGCGGCGCCAGATAGTCCGCCACTGAGCGACACCGTGTAGCCGGTGCCCTGCGTGCATTGCAGGCTGAGAGCGGATTGGCCGAGCACCGCCGCCGTGAGGTCGCCAACGGCGCCGAAGCTCAGATCGCTGGCGGACACGTTGCAGGACTTCAAGACCGTCGCGGTCGCCTGGAACGAGAAGCTCGTCGAGCCGGTGAGCGAGCCCGAGGTGCAGTTCGTGGTGCCGTAGGTGGCGGTCGCCGCCAGGGTCTGCGCGTAACTCCCGGCTGGGACACTCTGCTGCGATCCGAGCACGGAAGCTGCCACGTTAAGCGTATATGTCTGGCCGAGCCTCAGGGTCGAAAGAGGCACCGCGATCTGGGCGGTGTTGGACCACGACGACGTCGAAGGCGACGGACCGTAGATGTCGTAGGCCAGGGTGGTCGAGGCGCCAAGCATGGAGCGCGACGGCAGGGCGACGCAGACGTAAAGCGAGCCCGTCGAGACCGGCACGCTGAGGCACGACACGGACAGGGTCGCGTTGGTGGCGACCGCCGCGCCGGGCAGGACGTCGATGCTGCCGAACGCCACCGTCGTGATGCCGACGGAACACGTGAGGTTGACGCTCTGGGCTTTTGCACCGCTGCCGAGGAAGCCGGCGGCAAGGAAGGCCAGCGCCAGCACCACAGAGAAGCGGGAACAGAAACGTTGGATCAAAGGCATGGGATGGGTCCGATCGCGACGCGCTTGCCGCCGTCAGGCTGGTAGGGGAAGGTCGCGGTGCACTCGTGGTCGCCGAGATCGATGACCACGACGTTATCGGGCCCGAGGTGCTTGACGTAGGCCTGTCCGCCGTAACCGACCACGAAGCCTTCGTCGTCCTTGCGATGGCCCTTCGCGCCGACGGGCAGCGGGCGGCCCTGGGCGTCGGCTAGGCGCACCATTGCCGCGTCGACGTGCCGGTCGATGCCGAAGTTCAGCCCGACGCCGCTGCGCGCGGCGGGCGCGACGACCTGTTTCGTCGAACGCGCCTCGGCGTTGGCCGGCAGGCCGAGCGGATCGATGGCGATCTGGTTTCCCTGGTAGGACCGGAGGTCGGGCACGACGAGCTTGCCGAAAGGGTTTGTTTCGCCGATCAGCCGGTTATCACGGTAGACCGGGACGCCGGCGATGCCGGTGTCAACGACGGCGAAGCCATCGGCGATGTGGTTGCCGACGAACAGGCCGCCGCTGCCGATGTAGCCGAAGGAGCCGTCGAACTCGCCCTGCGTGCTGACCGCCTTGCCCTGTTGCGAGACCTCGACCTGAACGGTGCCGTAGCTCGACCGGTAGGCGGCGTCGCCAATGCGGATCGCGTTGCTGCCCTCGACATCGCGATAGCGCCAGCCGACGCTTCCGTCGCTCGGCTGGACCGGCTGGCCGACATCGACCTCGCCGTAGCGGCCCGAGCCGCCGTATGAACCGCCGGCGTTGGCGCGAACGCGCGGTCCGAGCGGGATGGACAGACCGGCGAAGACGCCGGCGCTTCTGCTCTGGGCGAAGTCGACGAAACCGGTCATGAACAGCGAAGCGTCGAAGGGGAGCGGGCGCGAAAGCGAGGCTGTCAGGATGCGCGAGCGCGTCCCGTTCGCCTCGACGAGGTTGATGAAGCTCAGGCTGAGTGACGTCGCGTCGAACTTGAGCGGGATGCCGAAGGTGAGGCGGTCGAGGGCGCGCGGCGGGCGGGGGTCGAGGGAGTACACGCCCAAAGCGAAGGCCGATGCCAAGCTCGGCAGATGGGCTGTCGTCGCCGTGACGGATGCAAGGTCGTTGAAGCTTTTGAAGGTTCGCTGCGTGCTCGCGTCGACGGTGAAGCCGGCGATGTCGAGGTTGTACTCGCCGTAGATCTGCGCGCCGGACTGGGATGCGTGGCGACTGCCGCTGAAAGCGGCGGAAACGGTACCCCAGCGGCCCGCGCGCGTCACCGCGCCGAGGCCGACGTTGGCGAGCCCGGCTCCGTCCTCGCTATGTCCTTCCAGCGTCAGCCAATCGGTCAAGCCGTAGCGCCCGATTGCGGAGCCGAGCGGGCGCCTGTCGTAGTCGTCCGAGAGCAGGCCGTAGTTGCGGCGCGCGAAACCGGCGTCGACCGAGAAATCGGACAGGCCGGTGGCGAGCAGGGTCGGTGCGTTGAAGAACGGCACCGCGGACTCGCTGGTCTTGCCGGTGGTGTCCGTCACGACGATGTGGGCGGTGCCGTTGCCGGACACCACGGGAAGGTTGGTGATGCTATAGGGTCCGGGCGCGACGTCCTGCGAGAAGGTCTTGGTGCTGTTGACGAACACGTCAACGGTGGAGGGGACGGCGGCACTGCCGGTGATGTTCGGCAGGGGCCGGGTCACGAGGTCGGATCGCAGAGCGAAGTCCCGTTGGAGCTGCAGGCCAGCGAAGTGGATCGGCCGCGTCCAGGGAAGGCCGCCGGAGATCGCATCGCCCGCGCGACCCGTCAGCATGCGCCCGGGGTCGGAGAAGCCGTATGTCGAGTCGAGGCGGAGCGCCTTGTTCTCGTTGAGCACGGTATCGCCCAGAATGCCGCTTTGCGAAATCTCGCCGTAGGGGCTGAATCCACGCGCATCGAGCGTCGCATTCGTGCCGCTGAACCGCGGCAGCGCGCCGAGCTGGTTGGTCGTGGTGCCGAAGACGGAGTAGTTCGTGACCACGCCGAAGTCGGAGCGCGGCGCCGGGGCGCGAGAGCTGGCGAGTTGCGCGTCGTAGACGTGCGCGAGGCGCTGCGCATCGGAGAGCTGGAAGTCGATGCGCTGGGCCGCGGAATCAAAACGATAGGTGACTCCCTGCAAGCTGCGCAGGTCCATCGGCTGCAGAGGATCGGGGAAGCCCTGGACCTTGATGCCGATGTCCTCGAGGTCGCTCGGCTTGGCCAGGAGGTTGCCGTCGGGCGACAGGACGAAGGGCTCCACGAGGCGCGTGGGCACACCGTTGACGGAGACTTCGAGGCGCAGCGCCTGGGTGAGCGACATCGGTGCCTGGTGCGGATCGATGGGCGCGAGCTGGGCCCGCGTGGAGTGGCCCGCGCCGAAGACGACCAGGACGATGCTTGCGAAAAGGGCTGCGCCTCGGCTAACGCCCGAGCGGCGCATTGAGAGGGCCGCGGTCGCTCAAGGCGACAACAGTTCCTCCCTTGAGGCCGGAAAGCTTGGCCGCGAGCGGCCACTCTCTCGTGGAATGCCCGAGAACGTAGCCGGCCAAACCCTTGCCGACGATCACCGTGCGACCGCCGACCTTGAGGCCGAGGTTCGTCAGCTGGACGCGCTTGTCGCCGCCGTTCTCCGCCACGAGATAGGCGCGACTGTCGCGGTGCTCCACCGACCACCTGAGCTTCGGCTGCGTCGCATCGGCGGGGAAGAAGAACGCCGGCACGATGTAGCGCAGCACCACCGCCACCGTGCCGTTGCGCTGCCGGTCGGGGTTGGGCAGTTCGTCGACGACGATGCGGTAGGCTTCCTCGCTGACCGGCTCCTCGCCGGTGGTGCGCTGCAGGCGGATGACGTATTCCTCCCGCGCAGGAATGGAGACGATCGGCGGCGAGGCGATCACGTCGTCCGTCGGGATGAGCTCTTCCTGGCCGTCCTTCTGCGTCCAGCGGAACACCCGGACCTGGGCGTTGAGCGGGCGGTTCTCCTGATTGCGCAGCGTGATCGTCGCGTTGGCCTGCACCCCGCCGTCGATCAGGATCGGCGACACGCGCAGGGCCGCCGCCCCGGACGGTGAGGGAAGGACACCGGAGCAGCACATCGCGATGGCCGTGGCGGCGAAAAGGCGGGAACTGTTCTTGCGCATGGGAGCACTTCTCGGATCAGTAGGTGACCGTCATCGTCACGGTGTCGGTGTAGGTGTCCGGCTTGACCTCGACGGTGTAGTTGGTGACCTGCGCCTTCAGCGTCTTGGTCTGGCTCGATCCCGTGCCCGTATCCGAGATGACGCTGGAGGAGGCGCTGAGCGCGGCGGTATTGGTGGCGCCTGTTGTCGTGTCGAACAGGTTGTACTGGACAACATTCGTGTTGCCGCTGGCGCCGCCCTTCATCTGATGGGTCGCGCTGCCGGTCGAGAGATCGTTGGTGCTGGAAAACCCAACGGTGTAGCCGGTCCCAGGCGAGCAGGTGACGGTGAAGGGCTGCGCGGCGCTGGTGGTCGTGGTCAGCAGGTCGCTGGCGCCGACCGAGCCGAGACTGATCGTCGCCGGCGCGGTGACCACGCACTGCTTAAGGATGGTGATCGTGACATTGAACTGCGCCGTCGCCGGGTTCTGCGGCGTCGCAAAGGCCGCCGTGGCGAAGACCGACGTTGCCGTCACAACAAACACCGCTGCCCAACGCATGGTTGCTCTCCGATTTGAGCATTTATAATGACTAGTGATTGTGTTTTTTTCCACAGACCGCCCGTAGAGGCAGCCTTAATGACCAGCTTACAAGAAGTTCGAGAAAAAGTGCAGACGAGTGCTGCAGAGTGATCTCTTGCTTTCTGAGAAGAGGAACGCTGTCGAGTCATAAAGATGTGGCAGACCTTGCGCCACCAGACGTTGGAGAACTGTAAGGACTACCCCAGGGGTCAGCTGTCCGTGTATCTCGTCATGTACTGGTGACGCCTGGCAACAATGCCGGAAAAGCTCCGCCGATCGATCGGCTTGGCTCAATGCCCAATCAGGTTGTCCTTCGTGCTGTGACCTTCAGGTTGCAGACAGGCTCGTCAGCCTCGTCGGAAATGAGAATGTCCAAATCGCGTCCGTCCAAACGAACTCGGGGCGACTGTCAAGCGTCTCGGCGGCGTACACGATGGCTTCGGGCCGCATGTCTTGCATTTCACTCAACTCGCGGCTGACCGCGCCGCAAGCATAGTCGTCCTCCACATATTGAAAAAGGTTGCATACGCTCAAACTAAGTGAGGCCGCACCATCTGGCCGAAGTTCCTCAAATCAAGAGGTGATAATCAATTCGGATATGGCATGACATAGACTGTCCAATTCGGGGTGCGTCACGTTACGTGAAAGGTCGATCTCGACTATTTTGAAGCCCAGCGAAGCTCCGCAACCTGCCGTAAAAATGCGGCAGGCTTATCTTATTTGTTCGTCGTCGATATCACACTTGGCCTCGGTGCCAATCGCGTTCCGCAGAACGGCGCCCTTGAGCAAACTTGATCTATGTTATAATGGACATTGTTTAATAGATTGTTAAAGGCCCTCGGCCGCAGTTTGAAAGCCGACCAGCAAGCCCCATTCCGCAACGCGGCCGATTGTTCCCCGGCCACTACCTCGACGGCGTTGTGCTCAATCGGAAGCAATGCAGCTCGCCTGCAATGCGGGCTGCTTGATTGCGCCTGTGCGTCAGTCGGCGCGATAATCGAACTCGTATATCCATTGTCGGATGTGAACAAGCGTGCGATAGGAACTCCGTTTACGGAGTTATCGGCTTCCAACAGGGATCCCGGAACAGATCGTCCACACCGCTCTTCGACTTTTGAAGGGCGACACCGGGGATGTTGGTTGTGGAGACAGCCGCGAGGATCCGCCGCGCGGAGTTGGTGTAGGGCGGACTTCGTGCGGGGCGAGGCGATCAAGGAGATCGTCCGCGAGCTGAAGGGTTCGCGCAAAGTCGTTCGCAAGTTGATCCGATCGGGCGAGACGTCGTTTCGCCACAAGCGCAGCCCTCAGCCGGTTCCTCGCATCGATCCCTGGCGCAACGACCTCGACCGGCTGCTGCTGGCCAACGGCGACAAGCCGACACGCGAGCGGCTCACGCGGACCCGGATCTTCGAGACGCTGCGGGGGCTTGGCGACAAGGACGGCGACGACGCCGTACGCCGCTACGCCGGGAGCTGGAGCCGGGAGCGCTCGGCGGTGACGGCCCATGTCCCGCTCTGCTTTGCGTGGGACGAAGCCTAAGTGTCCGTTTGAGAAGAAAATGAAAGGGTTGAGCAGCTTGTGGTTCAAGGGTGGCCAGACCACGAGGCCGCCGATGTGAACGAATGAGAACAGGGGTCGTTACGACCGCAGCAGGCTGCGCTACCCCACCGACCTGACCGACGCGGAATGGGCGCTGGTCGCGCCGCTGATCCCACCGGCCAACCGCGGCGGCAACAAGCGCAGCGTCGACCTGCGCGAGGTGGTCAACGGGCGGACGGTCGTGCTGGGCACGGGCTGCCAGTGGCGGGCGATGCCCAAGGATCTACCGCCCTACAGCACGGTGTACGGCTACCTCGACCTGTGGGACTACGACGGCACGCTGAAGCGCCTGCACCACGTACTGTATGTCGCCTGCCGGGAGGCGGCCGGACGCGAGGCCAGTCCAACGGCGGCGATCATCGACAGCCAAAGCGTCAAGAGCGCGGAAAAGGGGGCTCCCGCGTCGACCCGCCGGGCTACGATGCGGGCAAGAAGATCAAAGGCAAGAAGCGTCACGTCCTTGTTGATACGCAAGGCCTGCTGATGCAAGCGGTTGTCCACCGGGCCGACGTTCAGGACCGCGACGGCGGCGTGCTGGTGATGGCCACTTCATTCGGTTTGGTCCCGTTTCTGCTCAAGTTGTACGCCGACGGCGGCGACCAGGGACCGGCGTTTCAGGCCGGCGTGCGCCGGGCCTGTCGCAGCGTCGAGGTGGCGATCGTCAAGCGCTCCGACACGGCCAAGAGCACGGCCAAGGGCTTCGTGCTGTTGCCCAAGCGCCGGGTCGTGGAGCGCACCATTGCCTGGCTGAAACGCTGCCGTCGGCTGGCCGAGGATTGGGGAGTGCTTGACCCGCAACGCGCTCGCTTTTGTGCACTTGGCTTCCATTCGCCTCATGCTGCGAAAGCTCTGCCGAAGCTCACAGTGATCTCAAACAGACTCTGAGGGGCCAGACGCCGCGCAACCCCCGATCACCGGAGCGGCGAGGGCCGCCCTCAACGACATCGGTTCCAGTCTAGCGAAGATCAAATTCGAGCTCGAGAAGCTGAACGAGCCGAGCCTTCAAGGACTCGTGTTCGAAGCCGAGCGTCATGGCTCCTACGAGGATGAGGCTCTATGGCGTGGCATTGCCGAGCACGCCAAGCGCCGTCGCGCTGTCCTCACGGCACGGCGCACCGGTCGGGGAGAGTGGTATGTGGTCATCGAGGCCGTCAAGCATGACGACGGCCACACGATGCGGACCATTGCGGAGGCGCATGCCAAAGCCGCGACACAGAGCGAAGCGGTCGAGGCGGGACGGCGCCTGACGATCGAAAAGGCGAGCTGGCTTGCACTCAACGTGCGGATCAACGTCTCGATCTACTCCGCGCTCGAGTGGCAACCCGACAACGATTAGGTCAATGTGCGCTCACCCGCGCGCTGCATCCACACCTTGCACATGTTGTCGTCGCCCTTGTCGATGGGCAGCGTCTTGCCAACGTTGCCCATGGTGTAGCTGAGCCGGTGATCCTTCGCGCTGACCGTCCCCGCGATCTCGCCCACGTTCACCGATCCGTTCTTCACACGCTGCGAGTCATGCGCGCCGAAGGTGGCGCCACCGTGGATCGCGAGCACACCCTCGCTGCCGGCCTTGATCGTGACCTTTGCCTCGTCGCGCACCCAGGTGCCCGTCGCCCCACCGAACGAGGTGGGAGGGGTGGCGGCGCAGGGTTTTTGCTTCCTGCCTCGCAAGGAACGCTGCTCGTCATGGATAAAATCGTTGGCCGCCGGCAGACCGCCGGCTTGGCGAGGGCGGCCGAGACTGTCTTGCTGCAGTCGCCGAGACGGGCGGGTCCGGCCACGCGGAATGCGTTCCGTAGTTTGGCCGGTTCGAGAGCGTGTCGACTATCGATGACGACCTCCACCGCCATGCCCTCCACCGCTACGGTGGCCCCTGCCGCCACTGCGACCCATGCCGCCGAACCGAAACCCGGCCCCGGCGCGATGTCCGCCTTGGCCGAATGGGTGGCCACCGCGAGGCCCGCCACCGGGGCGGAAGCCGCCCTGGCCGCCGGGGAAGTGGACGGGATGGAAGCTGGGGTGGCGATCCCTTCCGCCGCCAGCCTCGTGGCGCGGCGGCGCCAATCGCCTGTCTCCGTCGCCACGGGCATACTGGGCGAAGCGATGGTGGTAGCGATACCAGAAAGATCGATGCCAGCCGTGCCAGCCCTCGCGTCCGCCGAAGCCGCGTCCGCGAAGGAGTTGCGTCCCGACGACGTAGAAGCCGGCGCCGTTCCAGCCGGCATCGTACCAGCCGTAGGGCTGGCCGCCGAGGAAGTAGGGGGCGGCGCCGATCGGCACGGGGGCGACGTCCGGGGACGTCTGCGCCACGTCGGTCGTGCAGCGGGCCGAGCTGATCCGGTCGTTCCACTCCGCCGGCACGCGGGGGGAGTCGCCCACCCCGTAGGACAGCGAGGCGCCGCCGTAGCTTGGCTCGGCGAAGAAGGTCCAGCGGCCCGCCGCGATGCGCAGCGACGAGGCCTGCCTGAGCATGTCGGGGCGCAGCGACGGCTGATCCCCCGCGATGCGCTGGCTCGGGCCGAGGAAGCCCGCGTCGCGGTACAGGATCGCGTCGCAGCCCGGCGCGGCCGCGGCGGCCGCATTCGCCGAGCCGAGGAGGGCGGAGATGGCCGTCGCCACCGCGACCAGCCCGGCTGCCGTGACCTTACGCATTCGCCTTCCCTCCGCAAACTGATCCTGTCGCCCATCACGCCTCCCCAATAGCCGCTGGCCGAAGACTGTGCGTAAGGCTTTGTAGCGAATGGTTGCCGCAAGCATTCGATGTAACGATTTGTAACGGACGGCGTCGATCTCTTGCTTCTCCAGGACCCGCCCGTAGAGTGGGCGCCATGGACGCGGTCCGCATCGCCATCGTCGAGGACGACCCGGAGATCCGCGGCCTGCTCGCAGAGTTCCTGCGGCGTGAAGGCTTCACCGTCGCAGTCGCGGCCGACGTGGCGGCCTACGACGCCCTCGTCGCGGCGGGCCATGCCCCCCAGCTGGTTGTCCTCGACTGGATGCTGCCGGGCGAGGACGGGCTGTCGCTGTGCCAGCGCATCGCCGTCGCGAGCGGCCCGGGGGCCGGCGGGCCGGCGGTCATCATGCTGACGGCCAAGGACGACGACATCGACCGCGTCCTTGGCCTGGAGATCGGCGCCGACGACTATGTGACCAAGCCCTTCAGCCCGCGCGTCCTGCTCGCCCGCATCCGCGCCGTGCTGCGCCGCGCCCGCTCCGGTCCGCGCAACCCTGGTTTAACTCGATGCAGCAACGCGGAGGCGGCGGGGCGCGCGGGCCTGGCCGTCGCCGACCTGCTGGTCGACCTCGACGCTCGCCGGGTGCTGCGTCGCGCCGATGGGGCGGAGGTGCCGCTCACCAGCGCCGAGTTCGACCTGCTGCACTGCTTCGTGACTCGGCCGCAGCGCGTCCTGTCGCGCGACCAGCTGCTCGACTGGACGCGGGGACGCATCGCCGACGTGTTCGACCGCACCATCGACGTCCAGGTCAGCCGGCTGCGGCGCAAGCTCGGGGATGGCGGCAGCACCGCGGGCGAGTTGCTCCGCACGGTGCGCAACGCCGGCTACATCCTCGCCGCGCCCGTGCGGCCGGAGTGAGGGGATGGGAGTGATGCGGCGGAATTGAGGGGGTTGGCGCGCATCGGCCTCGCCGGGCGGATCATGCTGATCCTGACGGCGGCGCTCGCCTCCATGGTCGTCGCCTCGGTCGGCCTCGACGTGCTGGCCTCGCGCCGCGTAGTCCACCTGCGCTCGCGCCCGGCGCCGCGCGTCGTGCATGCCGCCGGCATGATCGCGCTGCTGCGTGGCGCCGACGCGGAGTTGCGCCAGCGCGTACTGCGGCGCGGCAGCGACGCCGCGGTCACCATGCGGATCGTCGCGGGCACGCCGGCGGCGACGTCCGCCGACCTGCCGGCGCCGCATCTCGAAGCGGAGCTGCGCCGGCTCGTCGGTGATCGCGCAGGCGAGATCAGCGCCTTCACCGACGCCGCCGTGGCGACGCCGCCGGAGAAGCGGCAGCTTTACGGAGACGGCCGCGTCGCCAAGGTGATCGCCCCGCTCGGCGACGGGCAGACGCTGTTGATGCAGTGGGCCGATCCCTCGCCGGCCGCGTCCTTCGCCGTGCTCGGCCTGCCGCCGAGCGTGCTCGCGGGCGTGCTCGGCCTCGCCGTAGCCGGCCTCGCCGTGTTCACCACCCTGCGCGAGACGCGCCCGCTGCGCCGGCTGAGGGCCTCCGTCAGCGCCTTCGACGGCACCGCGCCGGGCGAGCGCGTCGTCGCCGGCGGCGCGCCGGATCTGCGCGCCCTGGCGCAGGCCGTGCACGACATGCAGGCGCGTGTCGCCGCCCTGATGGCGGAGCGGTCCTTCCTGATCGGCGCCATCTCCCACGACCTGAAAACCTATCTGACGCGGCTGCGCCTGCGCGTGGAAGCCCTGCCCGAAGGAACGCCGCACGGGCGCATGGTCGCCGACATCGAGGCGATGACCGAGCTTGTCGAGACCTCGCTGGCCTTCGCCCGCGGCACCGCCACCTCAGGCAGCCGCACGAGGCTCGACCTCGGCGACCTCGCCGCCACCGAGGTCGAGGAGCGCAACGCGCTCGGCCCGCCGCTGCGCCTCGAAGGCCGCTACGGCGACGGCGCCGTGGTCGTCGGCGATCCCGTGGCGCTGCGCCGCGTGCTCTGCAACATCCTCGACAACGCGATGAAGTTCGGCCGCGGCGAGGTCACGGTGGAGGTGGCGCGCACGCCGGATGGCGCCCGCGTCATCGTCGCCGACGACGGCCCGGGAATCCCAGAGGGGCAGCGCGACCGCGTCTTCAACCCTTACGCGCGCCTGGAGCACTCGCGTAGCCGGCAGACCGGCGGCAGCGGCCTCGGGCTCGCCATTGCCCGGCAGATCGTCGAGACGCACGGCGGCACCATCGCCATCGCGCAATCGCGGGCCGGCGGCGCGGCGATCGAGATCGTGATCCCGGCCGAGCCTGCGGCAGGCCGCCTGCAGGATGCTCGGGCAAGGCATCTGGCCGGCGCGGACGGCAGGAGCGCCCCGCCCCCGGAGTGCGACCCGCCCGGTAACAAATCGTTACGGACCGGCGTGGCGACGCAACGTCCCTGCAAAAAAGGGCCTTGAACCTCCTCTCGCGCGGCATGCCCGCAGGCCGCGCCGCGGGCGGTGTTGCTCGCCGCCCGGACCCCGTCGGCTTGACGACGCCGACAGGCGTCGCGGATGCGTCTCGGGAAGAGCGGCGGCGTGGAGATCGGTGGGGATGGCGATGGACCAGCCAGGAGTCACGAGGCGCGGCGAGGCCTTCTCCGATCCCGTCCCGGCCGCCATCGCCCATGCAGCGGCGCCGGTTGACGCCGTCGGATGGCTCTGCGCCCGCGCCGGGCCGATCAGCCTCCGGGCGCGCCGTCTCGATCGGCTCCGCCGGCGCGGGCGGATCGCCATGCGGCTGCTCGCCTCGACTCTGACCCTCGTCGCGGCGATGCGACCTGCCCTGGCGGACACCGTTGCTCCGGCGAAGGACGATCCCGTCAAGGCCTACGACCGCCAAGCCGGCTGCGCCGCGATCTTCGCCGCCGCGAGCGAGCGCGTTCACGATGCCGATCTCACTAAGAAGATGAGCGAGGTGATCGCCTCGGCGCGGCAGGAGGCGCAAGCCTCCGGTGCCGCGATCGGCAAGTCGTCGGACGCCGTGGGCAGGGATATCGAGGCTA
>CAXTMA010000106.1:0-12552 GCA_964245015.1 uncultured Beijerinckiaceae bacterium
GTGATGCACTGCGCGAAGAGTGCGGCGGCGACGCGAACACGACCAACAACCGCATGGAGCTGATGGCCGCCATATCGGCGCTGGAAAGCCTGAAGCGCGCTTGCGCCATCGACCTGTACACGGACTCGAGCTACGTGCGCGGTGGAATCACCTCCTGGCTATCGGGCTGGAAGCGCAACGGCTGGCGCACGGCCGACAAGAAGCCGGTGAAGAACGTCGAGCTGTGGCAGCGCCTCGACGAGGCGACGAAGCGCCACCAGATCGCATGGCATTGGGTCAAGGGTCACGCCGGCGATCCGATGAACGAGCGCGCCGACGAACTGGCGCGGCACGGCATGAAGCCGTTCAAATCGCGCTGAGCTTGGCGCCGCCGAGTTTGGCGCCGCGACAAGGTCGGCTCAGGGACGCGGCGCGGCCGGCCTCACGACGAGCCTGTCCAGCGGACCCGACAGGTCGATCTCGAAGCTTGCCCGCCCGTCCCCGACGACCGTTTCGGAGGGCGCGGCGACGGCGCGCAGGTCGAGCGTTCGCGCGCCGAGGTTCACGGTTCCGCCACCCGACAGCACGGCATCGCCGCCGACCATCGTCGCCTCGTCGATCTTGGCGATACCGGCCTTCAGCCGTGCGGAGG
This sequence comes from uncultured Beijerinckiaceae bacterium, assembly GCA_964245015.1. GTDB lineage: Bacteria > Pseudomonadota > Alphaproteobacteria > Rhizobiales > Beijerinckiaceae > RH-AL1. Next base: position 632 of record CAXTMA010000106.1, read on the forward strand.
CATCGAGCCTTTGAAACGACGTTCGCCCCCCGGCAAGCACCGCCATCGGGTCGGCTCCGCGCAGTCCCGAGGCAAGGTCGAGGCCTGACAGCTCGCCATTGCTGGCGCTTGCCTTGGCCCAGCCCGCGAGATGTGCCATCAGCGCGGCGACGCTGCTGCCGGTGCTTTCGACGTTGGTCGAGCCCGACAGCGAGCCGGCCGCAACCTGGCGGCCGAACGTATCCCACGTCAGCACCGCCGCATCGGCCTCGCCGATCGATCCCGCACCGCGAAGGTTGATGTCGCCGTTGACAGGCGCGAACGAGACGCGGGCCTTGAGCGCGCCGCCGCACAGCCTGCCCTCGATGAGAGCGACTTCCACACGATCGTCGCGGCTGATGACGGCCAGCGCCGCATCGTCGACGGTGAAAGGGGGCAGCAGGAGCCGCGTCGCGGACACGCGCAGATCGAGGTCGATGTCGCCGAAGCCGGGCAGTCGCAGCGCTTCGCGTGACCAGCGGCGATCCGCATCGAGCAGTGCCGGGACATGAGCGAGGAAAGGCACCAGGGTCAGCCGTCCGACGGCCAGCGTCGCCGACACCGACGGCCGGCCGCCCCCGCCGCGATAAGCGAGGGCGCCTTCGTAATCATTGCCATCGGCGCGAATGGTGAGGTCGTGCAGGTCGAACGTCGCCACCCGCGCGTGGTCCATCACGATCCTGGCGTCGCCTTCCAGCGCCGCATCGGCGAAGGCTGCGGGAAGGACGATGCCCGCCGGCGCCACGGCGGCGAGCACCCTCGCCAGGGAGGCGGCAGTACCCGACAGGTGGCCTTTGAAGGTCGAGGCTGGTCCGGCGGACAGCGTTCCCTTGGCCAACAGGTCGAGCGCCGCCGCGTGGGAGCGCAGGACGACCGCCGAGCTTTCCCCGCGCATCAACTCGGAGGGGCGAGCGATCCAGGCGGCGAGATCAACGCTCGCACCCATGAAAAGCAGCGAACCTGTCAACGTGGCGGGCGAGTCGGGATCGCTCCACTCGATGGCCGCATTGACGCCGGACAGCAGGGCGGGATGGACGCGTGCTCCGTCCGTGATCCGCACCGTGCCGTCGACCAGCGTCACGGAGCCGAGCCGCTGACCGGGCCTGTCGCCGGCCTGCCCGCGCATGACCCGTCCGATGGTGCTGTCGGCCGGCATCGGCTGGCCGCCAAGATCGATCACGACGTGCGATCCCCGCAGCGTCACCGCCGACAGCTCCACCCGGCCAACGACCAGCGGCAGAAGCCTGACCTCGCCATCGAGTGCGGCCGCGTCGAGCTTCACCGTGCCGGAGGGATCGAAGACCTGGATATCCTCGGTCACCACGCGAGGGCGCGGCAGCAGCAGGAAGCGGGCATGCCGCACGCTGATGGTCAGGCCGGTGGTGGCGCGGACCTGGGTGGCGATCTCGTTTTGCAGCGTGGCGCGCTTGAACAGGTAGGGGGCGAGCCCATGCGCCGCCAGGACGGCGAACACGAGCAGGGCGGCGAGCACCGCCGCCGCCACGCCGCGCGGTTTCGGCCGCCGCAGCGAGCCGGCCGCTCCTACCGTCATGAAGCGCGGCAACGGATGGCCGACCTGGGGCGACAGGTCCGATCGACCTCAACCGCAGCCCCGCCGATACAAGCCTCGCGATCGACTTTCATTGCGCCGCTTCCTGCTCGGCCGACAGCATCAGCCAGTCGTCTTCCGCCCCGGCCAGCGCCTTGGCCAGCTCGCCGCGCTGTTTGGCCAGTTGCACCGCCTTCTGCGGCGCCGAGATGAAGGCGTCGCGATCGGCGAGCGCTCCGTCGATGCGCGCGATCAGGCCCTGGAACTTGGCCATCTTCTCCTCGACCTGGGCCAGCCGCTTCTTCAACGGCGCGGAGGGGCGGGACGGGGCGCTGTTCGCCGGCCGCAGCGTCACGACCGACGCCCCGTTCGCTCCGTCCTCGGCGGACGGGCGCGCCTTGTGGCGCGGCTTGGCGTCGGTGCCGAGCACGGCCGCCTTGTAGTCGTCCATGTCGCCGTCGAACGGCGTCACCGATCCGTTGGCAACCTGCCACAGCCGGTCGGCGCAGGCGTCGAGCAGGTAGCGGTCGTGGCTGACCAGGATCACGGCGCCCTTGTACTCGTTGATGGCCTCGATCAGCGCCGCCCGCGAGTCGATGTCGAGGTGGTTGGTCGGCTCGTCGAGGATGAGGAGGTGCGGCCCGTGAAAGGTCGAGAGCCCCATCAGCAGGCGCGCCTTCTCGCCGCCCGACAGCATCGCCACCCTGGTCTCGGCCTTGACGTTGGCGAAGCCGAATTGCGCGCACTTGCCGCGCACCTGCGCCTCGGACGCGTGCGGCATCAGCGGGCGCACGCAGCCGTAGGGCGTCGCCTCCTCGTCGAGGTCGTCGACCTGATGCTGGGCGAAGAAGCCGACCTGCATCTTGGACGAGCGGCGCACGATGCCATCCATCACGTCGAGGCGGCCGGCGACGAGCTTGGCGAAGGTCGACTTGCCGTTGCCGTTGGCACCGAGCAGGCCGATGCGGTCGTCGTCGGCGATGGTGAGGTTCAGGTTCTTGAGGACCGCCTTGCCGTCGTAGCCCACGCTGGCCTTGTCGAAGGTGACGATCGGCGGCTTCAGCGGCTTGGCCGGCGAGGGCAGGATGATCGGCAGGACGTCGCCGTCGACCAGCGCCGACACCGGTTCCATTTTGGCCAGCATCTTCAGCCGGCTTTGCGCCTGCGTCGCCTTGGTCGCGGACGCGCGGAAGCGGTCGACGAAGGCCTGCATGTGGCGGCGCTGCTCGTCCTGCTTCTTCTGGTGCTTCTGCTCGATCGCCTGCTGCTCGCGCCGCTGCTTCTCGAAGGACGAATAGTTGCCGGTCCACAGCGTCAGCTTGGCGTGATTGAGATGGAGGATGTGGTCGCACACGGCATCCAGCATGTCGCGGTCGTGACTGATGACCAGGATCGTCGCGGGATAGCGGCCGAGATAGTCGATCAGCCAAAGCGTGCCCTCAAGGTCGAGGTAGTTCGTCGGCTCGTCCAATAGCAGCAGGTCCGGCTCGGCGAAGAGCACGGCGGCGAGCGCCACCCGCATCCGCCAGCCGCCGGAATAGGACGACAGCGGCCGCTCCTGCGCGGCGAAATCGAAGCCCAGCCCCGACAGGATGCGCGCCGCCCGCGCCGGCGCGGAATGGGCGGAAATGTCGACGAGCCGGGTCTGGATCTCGGCGATGCGGTTGGGATCGAGCGCCGTCTCGGCTTCCGCCGTCAGCCGGGCGCGCTCGACGTCGGCGGCGAGCACGAAGTCGATCAGCGTGCCGGGGCCGCCCGGCGCCTCCTGCTCGACGCGGCCCATCTTCATCTGCTTGGGGATCGACAGCATGCCGCCATCGGGCTGCAGCTCGTCGGCGATCATCTTGAACAGCGTTGTCTTGCCGGTGCCGTTGCGCCCGACCAACCCGATGCGCGCCCCCTCGGGCAGGGCGGCCGAGGCGTGATCGAAGAGAACGCGCGGGCCAAGCCGCAGGGTGATGTCGGAGATGTGGAGCACGATCGCGTTTTCGCGCGGAGCGGAGGGGATAGCAAGGCCGTGGCGGCGGGTGCGCTCGCCCTGTACACTGCCGGCCATGACAGTTCAGGGAAAGCTGCGCCACATCCTCGCCTATGCCGCCTGGCCGGCGCTGCTGGCCGGCTCGGTCGCGGCGACGGCCTTCGGCTTCGCGCACGGCCTGCCGGTCCTCGCCTTCAACCTGACCTACCTCGCCCTTGTCGCGGCCCTGCTCGCCCTGGAGCACCTCATGCCGCACGAGGCGAGCTGGGCGCCCTCCGACGGGCAGCTCTGGCTCGATCTCGGCCACACGCTGGTCGCGAGCGGCACGGTGCAGGTGCTGGTGGTGTTCTCGACCGTCATCGGCCTGTCGGCGCTGATCGCCACGGGCGGCCACCACGGCCTTTGGCCGCATCGCTGGCCGCTCGCCGCACAGGTCGCGCTGGGTCTCGCCGTCGCCGAGTTCGCCGCCTATTGGGCGCACCGCCTCGCCCACGAATGGCCGCCGCTGTGGGAGTTCCACGCCATCCATCACGGCGTCACCAAGCTGTGGTGCGTCAACTCCGGCCGCTTTCACTTCGTGGATGCCCTGAAGAGCGTGGTGCCCGGCGTCACCATCCTGCTGATCGCGGGCGCGCCGGCGGAGGTGATGGCGTGGCTGTCCGCGCTGACCGGCTACATCGGCCTGATGACGCACACCAACGCGGCGATGCGCTTCGGGCCGCTGTCCTATGTCTTCAACACGCCGGAACTGCACCGCTGGCACCATTCCATGAAGCTCAGCGAGGGCAACCGGAACTACGGCGAGAACCTCGTGATCTGGGATCTCGTCTTCGCGACCTACTTCAACGAGGCCCGCCGGCCGCCGGCTCGGATCGGCGTGCGCGACCCGCTGCCGCCGCGGCTGCGCGACCAGCTCATCTGGCCGTTCCGCCGCCTGCTCGCGCGAAGGCAGGCGGCGCGACCCTCGTCGCCGCTCCGGCTGCCGCGCTCGTGATCCGATCGGCGACCCGAAGTCGATTGGTCCGTGCCGGCGAGGGCTGGAGCGTCCCGTAGTGGCCGGAGCTTGCACCACGCGCGGAAGCGCCGGAAAGGGCTCCGCCGCTTGCCGGCAGCCGCATCCCCGCTCATGACGCGCGAGGACCCCTCGCGCGATCAGGTTGTCAACGGCGCCGGAACCGCGCGGCGCATGCGCCCGTTCGCCGCCCGGCAGACAGGGGAACGACATGGCAAACGACATGGCAAAGGTGACCTACACCGTGGTGGAGCATGACGGAGGTTGGGCCTACAAGCTCGGCGACGTGTTTTCCGAAACCTTTGCGACGCATCAGGAGGCCCATGACGCCGCCGAAGCCGTCGCGGCCGAGCAGCAGCGCGGCGGCGACGACGAGGTGATCGAGTATCAGGATGCCGACGGTCGCTGGAAGGTCGAGACCGCCACCGGGGGCGACCGCCCGTCGGCCGATGTCGAGGACTGATTGGCCTTCTTCTTCAGACCCGCGCATGCTAAGTCGGCGTGCGCCGGATCCGCGTCTGCCGCGCCTGGATGCCGGCGATGAGGGAGCGTCGGGCCGACGCGCCGTTGCCCTCCGTCGCTGGCTCGACCTGACGCGGAGGGTTCTGCCGGCCATGGCGCGGGAGCGCGACTGGCCCATTTCGCTCGATCACTGCTTCATGCGCGTCTGCCTCGATGCGATCCTGGGCGCGCCCTGGACGCGAACCGTCTCCCGCCCGGCGATCCGTCATTTGAGCGAAGATCAGCTCGAAGCCGCCGTGCGCGTAGCCGAGTCGATCGCGACGCATCCCGAAACGTTGCGGGCCCTCAACGAGGCGAGCCTTCGCGGACGGGCGGCGCAGCGGCGGGCATCGACACTTGCCGGCAACCAATCCGTGCCCGGCGCAGGGTAGGGCCGCGCTTGTCCACCCACGCTTCGTTCTGAGCGCCGTCGCATGAGCGCTTCTGCCAACAGGCCGTCCGCCGCCGCGGAAGGAGCTTCGCTTCTTCGACCAGACGGCCTCGTGACGGCGGTGGTGCTGTCGGCCGGCGCCGGACTGCTCGACGCCTTCGCCTATGTCGGTCATGGGCATGCGTTCGCGAGCTTCATGACCGGCAACATGGTTCTGCTCGGCCTCAATCTTGGCTCCGACAATCGCCTCGCGATCTATGTCCTGCCGATCCTCGCCTACATCGTGGGCGTCGTGATCGCCCAGGGGCTGATGCGCGATGGAATGCGTCGGATCTTGCGCGGTCGGCCGCAGATCTTCGCGCTTCTGGTGGAAATCCTGGTGCTCGGCGGTCTCGCCCTGCTGCCCCACCACTTCGAAAATCGTGTCCTGGTGCCGATCATCACGATGAGCACGGCCATGCAGAACACCAGCTTCCGTTCGCTGGGGCAGCGCACCTATAATTCGGTGTTCATGACCGGCAACCTGCAGGCTTTCTCCAGCCTCGTCGCCGAAGGCCTGACGCCGCCCAGCGCGTCCAAACTCAGGGACGCCGGCCCCCTCGCCGCGGTGATCCTCAGCTTCTTTTGCGGCGCGGTATGCGGCGGGCTGCTCACCCTGCGCCTCGATCTCCTCACCCTTCTCGTGCCGGCCGGCGCCCTCGCCCTGTTGTGCCTGGCGCTGCTGCTTCCCCGTCCGCCGGCCGCCGCGCTCATCCGGCCCCGCTTGGAGTGACCGCCTGGCAGAACTCCAGGGGTCGGTCGCCCGGCATCGCGGCCGCTGCGGCTTGCCTTGCCCGACCCCCCTGGCTACACCGGCGCTTCAACCGGCACCGCAGGACTTCAGCCCCATGGCGATCGAACGCACTTTCTCCATCCTCAAGCCGGATGCGACGCGCCGAAACCTGACGGGAGCCGTCAACGCGCTGATCGAAGCCGCCGGCCTGCGCATCGTGGCGCAGAAGCGCCTGCGCATGACCCGCGAGCAGGCGGAAACCTTCTATGCCGTGCACAAGGCGCGCCCCTTCTTCGGCGAACTCGTCGGCAGCATGATCGCCGGCCCGGTAGTGGTGCAGGTGCTGGAAGGCGAGAACGCGATCAAGGCCTACCGCGACGTGCTCGGCGCCACCGATCCGGCCAAGGCCGAGCCGGGCACCATCCGCGCGGCCCACGCGCTTTCCGTGGGCGAAAACTCCGCCCACGGTTCGGATGCCGTCGAAACGGCGGAGGTCGAAATCGCGCAATGGTTCTGCGGCAACGAGATCGTCGGCTAAGGCTGCGGCGGAGGGCTGGAACATGCGAACGATCTCCATCATCGCGGCGGCTCTGCTGCTTTCGGCACCGGCGGCGGCCGGACCTTTCGACGACCTCGGCAGCGCGGTCGAGGGTGGCGCCGGGGTCGCCAAGACGGCGCCCGCCGGCGGAGTCGACGCCTATCGGGCGAAGCAGGCCGAGGCCGACGCGGCCGCCGACGCCTTGCCGCTCACGGCGCAGGTCTTCACCCTGGTGGAACGCGAGGCCACGTTGCTCGGCGACTATGACCCGCGCGGCAGCAACGAGTACAAGGCGTCGGAACAGGTCGTCTTCTACGTCGAGCCGATCGGCGTCACCTTCAAGAAGGACGGCGGCCTGCTCTCCTACGGCGTGAGCGCGGACCTCGTTCTGAAGGACGACGGCGGCAACGCGATCTTTACGAAGGAGAAGTTCTTCGCGCTCAACAGCAAGACGCGCACGCGGCGCCGCGACGTTTATCTGACCGGCTCGCTCGGCATCAAGGTCCTGCCGCCCGGCCAGTACACGCTCGAACTGCGGTTCCGCGACCTCAACGGCGGCAAGACGATGACGACCTCGCAGCCGTTCAAGGTCATCGCCCCGTCCTGATCGGGCCCCGACCTTTTCCCGCCTCGCGCGGTGGCGGGCTTGCGGCTGTGGGATCACGGCGGCGGTACGGCCAGCGCCTCCGCTTCGCGGGCGGGGACGGGATCGTACACCCTGTTGCCCTGCACGGTGAGGCCGCCGGCGGCGACGCGAGCCAGGGCGGCGGGATAGATGCGGTGCTCCTGCGCCAGCACCCGGGCGGCGAGGCTCCCGACCGTGTCGCCGTCGAGCACGGGCACCGCCGCCTGCGCGAGGATCGGTCCCTCGTCCATCGCCGGCACGACGAAATGCACGGTGCATCCGTGGATCTTGACGCCGTCGGCCAGAGCCCGCGCGTGGGTGTCGAGACCGCGATAGGCCGGCAGCAGGGCGGGGTGGACGTTGAGCATGCGCCCCTGCCATTGCCCGACGAACCAGGGCGTCACCATGCGCATGAACCCGGCCATGCAGACGAGGCCGATCCGGTGGATCTGCAGCATCGCCTGCATCGAGCGCTCGAAATCCTCGCGGCCGGCGTAGATCTTGTGGTCCACGGCGCCCACGGCGACGCCGAGGTCGCGGGCCCGTCTCAGGCCGGGCGCCTCCGGGCGGTTGGACAGCACGAGGGAGATCTCCGCAGGATAATCCGGCGCGCGCGCCGCCTCGATCAGCGCTTCCATGTTGGAGCCGCGACCGGAGATCAGGATCGCGGTGCGGATCCGCGTGTTCCTCAAGGGCGGCCGGTCCTCACAGGGCGAGGCGCCCGGTGAAGCGGACGCCCGGACCCTCGCCGCGCACGACGATGCGACCCAGCGCCACCGGCCGCTCGCCTGCGGCGGCGAGTGCGGCGACAACAGCATCGCGCTCGGCTGCGGCGATCACGGCGATCATCCCGATCCCGCAGTTGAACGTGCGCAACATTTCGGGCTCGCGAACGCCGCCGGCCCGCGCCAGCCAGCCGAACACCGGAGGCACGGGAATGGCGGACAGGTCGACGAGGGCGGTGCAGCTCTCGGGCAGCACGCGCGGGATGTTGTCGGGGAAGCCGCCGCCGGTGATGTGGGCGAGCCCCTTCACGCCGAAGCGCGTCCCCTGCGCGCGCAGGGCGGCGAGGATCGGCTTGACGTAGATGCGGGTCGGGGTGAGCAGCGCGTCCGCGAGATCCGCGCCAGTGGCAAAGGGGGCGGGATCGGTCCAGGCGAGGCCGCTCGCGGCCACGATGCGGCGCACCAGCGAGAAGCCGTTCGAGTGCACGCCGCTCGACGACAGGCCGAGCACGAGATCGCCCGGTGCGATGTCGGGGCGCGGCAGCAGCTGCCCGCGCTCGGCCGCGCCGACGGCGAAGCCGGCAAGATCGTAGTCGCGGCCGGCGTAGAGGCCGGGCATTTCCGCCGTTTCCCCGCCGATCAGCGCGGCGCCCGCCTCCCGGCAGCCGCTGGCGATCCCCTCCACCACGGCCGCGCCAACAGCCGGATCGAGCCGGCCGGTGGCGAAATAATCGAGAAAGAACAGCGGCTCGGCACCCTGAACCACGAGATCGTTGACGCACATGGCGACGAGGTCGATGCCGACCGTGGCGTGCCGCCCGGTTTCGGCGGCGATCTTCACCTTGGAGCCGACGCCGTCGTTGGCGGCAACCAGGATCGGGTCGAGGAAGCCTGCCGCCTTGAGGTCGAACAAGCCGCCGAAGCCGCCGATCTCGGCATCGGCGCCCGGCCGGCGTGTGGCGCGCACCAGCGGCCGGATGCGCTCCACCAAGGCGTTGCCGGCCGCGATGTCGACGCCGGCATCGGCGTAGGTCAGGCCGGGCTGCGGCTTGCTGCGGAGATCATCGTTCACCCCTGACGCCGTAAGCATCTCGCGCCCGACGCGCAAGCGCGGCGGTCCGGGATTTGATGGGGTTGAGGCGGGACCCGGCGGTTGCACCGCGACGTCAAGCGACGACGGATTGACGCTGGCCGGGTGCACTGCCATTTGACGGAGGCAGCGCGCCTCGAACGAGCGAGACCGAAGCATCGTGGGAAGGGGCATCGTTCTGGGCTGGCAAGCCGCCTTCTGGCTGGCTGCCTTTGTCATACTCTGCGGCCTTCTTTGGCTGTTCTCGGCGGTTCTGCCGCCCTTCGTCGTCGCCCTCGTGATCGGCTATCTGCTTGATCCTCTGGTCAATCGGTTGGAGCGGGTCGGGCTCGGTCGAGCCGGCGCGGCCTCGGTGATCCTGGTCGTGTCGCTGGTGGTGATCGCGCTCACCATCGCCCTGTTCTCGCCGATGCTGGCCCGGCAGGTGTCCGGTTTCATCAAGACCTTTCCCGATCTGGTCCGCAAGGCACAGGAGCTTGGCGCCTCCGCCGGCGAACAGGTCGCCCATGGCTGGATCGGCAATCTGATGCAGAAATACGGGCTGGGCGGTCGCTTGTCCGATCTGTCGAGTTCGGCCAACGACATCATCAACAAGGTGGTGAACTGGTTCGTCAGCTTCGGCAACAGCCTGCTGTCCCGCGGGGCGGCGTTGCTCGACCTGCTTTCGCTCGTCGTGATCACGCCGGTGGTGGCCTTCTACATGCTCGTTGATTGGCCCAAGATGATCGCATCGATCGACGGGCTGGTGCCACCGCGCGACCGCAACACCGTTCGCGCCATCGCCCGCGACATCGATCGCGCCCTGGCCGGGTTTCTGCGCGGGCAGGGCCTCGTTTGCCTGTTCCTGGCGGCGTGGTACGGTATCGGGCTCAGCCTGATCCAGTTGAACTTCGGCCTCCTCATCGGCATCACCGGCGGGCTGCTCGCCTTCATCCCCTACGTCGGCTCGCTGATGGTGCTGGTTCTGTCGCTGCTGATCGCGGTGGTGCAGGGCTGGCCGAGCTGGCACCTGCCGGTGGAAGCCCTCGGCATCGTTTTGATCGGGCAGTTCCTGGAAGGCAACGTGCTGTCGCCCAAGCTGGTCGGCGACAAGGTCGGCCTGCATCCGGTCTGGATCATCTTCGCACTGCTCGGCTTCGGCAGCGTGTTCGGTTTCACCGGCCTGCTGGTCGCCGTGCCGGTCGCCTCCGCCATCGGCGTGCTTCTGCGTTTCGGCGCCGACCGCTACAAGAAGAGCCCGATCTACACCGGCGCCATGCTGGTTCAGCCCCAGGTTCGGGTCCTCGCACCGACCGAGCCGTCGTCGCAGGACGCGGGTTCCCTTGCACCACTGCCGCCGCCGCTGGAGTCGCGCACGGCATGAGCGAACCGCGGGATGGGGAACGAACGGGTGGATGGCGCCCTGCGCGCCAACTCGTCCTCGACCTCGCCCGCGATCCGTCCTACGCGCGCGACGAATTCCTTGTTTCCGCCTGCAACGAGGCCGCCCACGCCGCCGTGCAGCGATGGCCGGACTGGCCCGACCCGGTGCTACTGCTGATCGGCCCCGCCGGATCCGGCAAGAGCCATCTCGCCGCGATCTGGACTGAGAAGAGCGAAGCGCGACTCCTTCAAGCCGAAAACGTCGCGCGTCCTGAACCATGCGAGACGCCGGCTGTGCTGGAAGATTGTGACAGGTTGCAGATCCGCGAGGCCGACCTGTTCCACTTCCTCAACGCGATGCGCGAGACGAAGATGGGTCTGCTGCTGACGGCGCGAACGCCGCCGGTGTCATGGCACCTGCGAACGCCAGACCTGCTCTCGCGGCTGCGGCTAGCCCCGATCGCGATGATCGACCAACCGGACGCCGATCTGATCAAGGCGGTCATCGTCAAGCTCTTCGCAGATCGCCAGATCGCGATCGATGAGGAGGTGGTGAGTTATGCCGCCCGCCATTGCGAGCAATCACTCGATGCCGCCAACCGCTTCGTGGCGGCGGTGGACGAAGCGGCGCTTGCTGCGGGGCGGCGTATCACCCGCCCGCTCGCGGCCGGTATTCTCGCTGCCCTGGCGGACGGCGAAACCTGAAGCCGCCGGACCCCGCGACGGTCGATGATCCCGATCAAGGGCCGACGTAGCGCAGCTTCTTGCCATTGGGGTCGGTAAACGCGAAGCCCTCGTTGATCGGTGCGCCGACCGCCGCGGATCGACCGGACGCCAGCGTGTCGTTGTCGTTTTGGGTGACGGACGCGCGCGTCGTGTCGATCGAGGCCAGAACCAGCCGCCTCTTGCGGGACAGTCCGGATTCGTCGAGCGGCACGAAGTCGTCCGCCTCGTGGATGGACTTGTCGCTTCCTTCGTAGACGTGAAGACCATCCTTCATCATCACCGCATCACCCTTGTGCAAGGTCGTGTCATGCATCAGGTCTGTCGGGGTTTGCCGCTCCGACTTGATGACGGCGACGACATGCCTGTGCACCGGACGATGGACCAGACGACGGGGCACATAGCCATAGCTTCGGGGCGCAAGAGTGGGCGCCGCCTCTGGAGCGGGCGCCGGCGTCGGCTGAATGCCGAACAGTTGCTCGAAGAAACCAGCGTTGGCCGTACCGGGCATCAGGACGAGCCCGGCGGCAAGGCCGAAAGCAGCCATGGCTGGCGTCGTGCGCGTGAGCCTGGAGCGAACCCGCTGGCCGCAGACCGAGATGACCTTGGACATGATGCGATGAGGCCCCATTATGTC
>CAXTMA010000107.1:0-11700 GCA_964245015.1 uncultured Beijerinckiaceae bacterium
TCGACGACCGCACCATCGACAGCCACATCAAGCGGCTGCGCAAGAAGTTCAAGGCGGTCGACGACGACTTTGAGATGATCGAAACGCTGTACGGCGTGGGCTACCGCTTCAAGGAATAGCCGCCGCTTCGCCGGCCCCAGCGACCGGGCGGCTCGCGTCTGATGCGATCTGAACCGGCAAGCCTTTTTTGTGAACCGGCAGGCCTTTTCGAGCGGGCAAGCCTTTTTTTCGAACGGGCAAGCTTTGCGCCCCGCTGACAGTGTGGTGAACGTCCGTTGAGCGTCGATGTCCAGCAACCCCGGCCCGGTTCGCTCGGCGGTGTGGCCAAGCGCGTGCGCCGGGTCGGCCGCGGCCTGATCCGGCGCAGCCGCCCGCTGCTGCGCGCCACAACGGCGCATTTCGCCTCCTCGCTGACGCGGCGCATCGTGTTTCTCAACCTCGGCGGCCTCGTCGCCCTGGCGGTCGGCTTCCTTTACATCAACCAGTTCCGCGAAGGGCTGATCGACGCCCGGGTGCTGAGCCTGGAAACGCAGGGCGAGATCATCGCCGCCGCGATCTCCGCCTCGGCCAGCCTCAACACCGACGCCATCAAGCTCGATCCCGAGAAGCTGCTGCAGACCGCCCCCTCCGGCCGGGCCGGACCAGCCGCCGGCCTGTCGGCCGAGAAGGCCGGCGAGGAGGCGAATCCGTCGCTGGAGTTTTCCATCAATCCCGAGCGCATCGGTCCCGTCCTGCGCCGGCTGGTGCTGCCCACGCGCACCCGCGCCCGCATCTTCGACCGCGACAGCTACCTGCTCATCGACTCCAAGGCGCTGGTGCGCCGGCCGACCTATCAGCGCTCGGAGCCAGCCGGCGAGGAAGCGCCGACGCTGATCGAGCAGACCTGGAACGCAGTCAAGGGCGGCTTCGGCCGATCCGAAGCGCCGCGGCCCGACGACTCGGGCGGACGCAACGGCAAGAGCTTCCCCGAGGTTGGCGCGGCGCTCACCGGGACGATGCAAAGCGTGGTCCGGGTCAACGGCAAGGGCGACACCATCATCTCGGTCGCCGTTCCCATCCAGAGCGGACGGACGGTCCAGGGGGCGCTGCTGCTGTCGACCCTGGGCGGCGACATCGACTCGGTCATCGCCGCCGAACGCTGGGCCATCATCAAGATCTTTCTCATATCGGCCGCCATCATGCTGGCCCTGTCATTGTTCCTGGCCGGCACCATCGCCGAGCCGATGCGCCGGCTGGCGGAGGCAGCCGACCGGGTGCGCCGCGGAACCAAGTCGCGCCAGGAGATCCCCGACTTCACCACGCGGTCCGACGAGATCGGGCATTTGTCGGGCTCGCTGCGCGATATGACCAAGGCGCTGTACAATCGCATCGAGGCGATCGAGCGCTTCGCCGCCGACGTCGCCCACGAGCTGAAGAACCCGCTGACCAGCCTGCGCTCGGCCGTGGAAACGCTGCCCATCGCCCGCACCGCCTCGGCGCAGGAGCGCCTGCTCGCCATCGTGCAGCACGACGTCAAGCGCCTCGACCGCCTGATCTCCGATATTTCCGATGCTTCGCGGCTCGATGCCGAGATGGGGCGCACCGACCGCCGGGAAGTCGACCTCGTCCAGGTTCTCGAAGCGGTGGTGGCGGTCGCCAACGGCATCGGGCGCAACGACGTGCGCGTCACGCTCGACGTCGCCCCGGCCTGGACGGAGGACGGCGAGCCGACCCCCATCCTCGTCAACGGCTACGATTCGCGTCTCGGCCAAGTGTTCAACAACCTCATCGACAACGCCCGTTCCTTTTCCAAGCACGGCGGCAGCGTCCGGGTGGCGCTGCGCCCGCAGCGCAAGGCCGGGCGCGGCTTCGTCCAGCGGGGCTACGAGGTCGTCGTCGACGATGACGGGCCGGGCATCCCGGCCGACGCCTTCGAGCGCATCTTCGAGCGCTTCTACACCGACCGGCCAGACCACGGCTTCGGCCAGAACTCCGGCCTGGGCCTCTCGATCTCGCGCCAGATCATCGAGGTGCACGGCGGCTCGGTGCTGGCGAGCAACCGGATCGAGCCGGCCGACGCGGACGATGGAGACGACGACGAGCCCGGACGGATCCTGGGCGCCCGCTTCGTTGTCTGGCTTCCGGCGACGGGCGATGCGCACTGATGTCCGCGGCGAGCGGGTGATGAGGCGCCTTTGGAGCTGAGGCGATCCCGGCCTCTTCCGCCCGGTGGCCCGATCCCGTTCGAAGCATCGGCCACTCCCGCGGATGGCTCGTCGTCCCGCGGCGTTCCCGCCGGCGGCCTGCACGCCACCGCCGTCGCGATCAACGGTCGCGCACTCGTGATCCGCGGCGCCTCGGGCTCTGGCAAGAGCACGCTGGCGCTGGCCCTCGTCGCCGCTTCCCGGCCCGGACGGCGCATCGTGCTCGTCGGCGACGACCGCGTGCTTCTTTCGCTGCGCGGGGATGGGCGGATCCTCGCGCGGCCGCATCCGCGCACGGCCGGGTTCATCGAGCGCCGCGGCCTCGGCCTCGTGGCGATGCCTTGGCGCGAGCGGGCGCCGGTCGCCGGCCGGGTCGAGATCGCGCACCTCGCCGAAAGCGAGCCGATGGCGTGGGCGCCGGAGGCGGCGGCGCGGCTGCTGGACGATCTTCCCGTGCTGCGACTCGCGCGTGGCGGCGACTTCTCCCTCGTCCTCGACTGGTGGCGCGTGGTCGCCGGAGCGGCGGATCGATCACACACTCGGCGAAAACGATGCAGGATCGCGGCGGATCGTGCAAAATAACAGTTGGTAAGCTCGAAGCGTTCTACTTAAGAAATGTTTGCTGGACGTTTCGGCATCGTTGACCATGGGCGGCGAAGGCGCATGGGCGGCACGAGCGAGGACGAGAGTTCAAGATTTGCAAATGCGTCGGAACATGACCGGCGATCTTCTGCCCGAAACGGTGACGGGTATGGGCAGCTTGCGCCGAGTTGCACCTATGTTTGCGGCGCGTCCGGCGTTTGCGGCAGCTGCGGTCACGCCCGCGCCGAGGTCGGGCGAATCGCTCTCGCCGCGCCGGCAGGCGCTGAACGGGCAGGCGGTGGACAGACACGCGGGAGCGAAACGCCCGTGATCGGCATGGTGCTCGTCACCCATGGCGAACTGGCGACGCAGTTTCGCGCCGCCCTGGAACACGTCGTCGGCCCGCAGCAGCAGGTCGCCACCGTTTCGATCGGACCCGACGACGACATCGAGCGCCGGCGCGGCGACATCATCGACGCGGTAAGCGAGGTCGATAGCGGCTCGGGCGTGGTGCTGCTCACCGACATGTTCGGCGGCACCCCGTCGAACCTCGCCATATCCGTGATGAACGGCGCCCATGTCGAGGTCGTCGCAGGCATCAACCTGCCGATGCTGATCAAGCTCGCCTCGGTGCGCGAGGCGGCGAGCCTGGAGCAGGCGGTGATCCAGGCGCAGGACGCCGGACGCAAGTACATCTACGTGGCCAGCCGCGTCCTGAGCGGCAAATGAGCGGCCAAACGCGCGGGAACGGAGCCGTCCTGACCCGTGAGCTGCCCATCGTCAACCGGCGCGGCCTGCACGCCCGCGCCACCGCCAAGTTCGTGCAGTGCGCCGAAGGCTTCGACGCCGCCATCACCGTGAGCCGCAACGGCGACACCGTCGGCGGCACCTCAATCATGGGCATCCTGACGCTGGGGGCGGGCATCGGCTCCACCATCCTCGTCGCCGCCGAGGGTTCGCAGGCCGCCGCCGCGCTCGACGCCATCGCCACCCTCGTCGCCGGCCGTTTCGGCGAGGACGAATAGGACGGGAAAGGCGAGGTCAGTCCGGGGGCATCCGCTCGCCGGGACGGCGGCGCCTCCCACCCCTTCGGCCCTCTCCGGTCGCCAGAACACCGGACCGAAAAGTGCGCAGCGGCTACGGTCCGATGCTCCGGGATCGGAGTTGCAGCGGCAGCGCCACCAGCCCGCGCAAACCGCTGGACTGGCGCCAGCGCAGACTTTCGCGCGGCACGGCGAGCCGCACGTCGGGGAAGCGGGCGAGCAGGGCCTGCAGGGCGAGGCGCGTTTCCATCCGGCCAAGCGCGGCGCCGATGCAATAGTGCAGCCCGGCGCCGAACGCGAGGTGGCGGCCGGGAGGCCTTGTCACATCGAGGCGATCCGGCTCGGCGAAGGCGGTCTCGTCGCGGTTGGCGGAGGCATGCAGCGCCATCACCATCTCGCCCGGCGCGATGGTCACGCCACCGATCGCGACCGGCTCCCTGGCGAAGCGCATGGTGCCGTATTCGACCGGGCTGGTGAAGCGCAGCAGTTCCTCGACGGCGCCGTCCATCAGCTCCGGCCGCTCGCGCAGCAGCGCCATCTGGTCGGGATGGTCGAGCAGGGCCAGCACGCCGTTGCCGATCAGGTTCACCGACGTTTCGTGGCCGGCGAACAGCAGCAGGAAGATCATCGCCACCAGCTCGTCGCGGCTGAGATGGTCGCCGGCGTCCTCGGCGGCGATCAGGCGTGCGATCAGCCTGTCGTCGGGGGCGCGGCGCTTCAGTTCGATCAGGCGTTCGAAGAAGCGCACCAGCTTCGGCATCGCGGGGGCCCAGCGGATGGCGCGCTTCACCGGCTGATCGTTGACCTCGATCAGGCGCACGATCTGATGGTGGAACGACAGCCGCCAGTCGGCGGGGATGCCGAGCATGTCGGAGATGACGTCGAGCGGCAGCGGCAGGGCGAAGCGCGAAATGAGGTCGACCGGGCCGGCCTGCGCCGCCAGATCGTCCAGCAGCGTCGCGACGGCGGCCCGCACCGGCGCTTCCATGTCCTCGATCGAGCGCGGGGTGAAGGCCTTGGCGACCAGCTTGCGCAGCCGGGCGTGGGCGGGATCGTCGACGCAGATCATCGAGTCGCCGACGAGCTTGATGAGCTTGGGGGCGAGCCGGCCGCCGAAGCCGAACAGCGGCGGGTTGTTGGAATACCGGGGATCGGCCGAGAAGCGCGAGTCCTTGAGCACCTGCGCCACGTCGTCGTAGCGCGTCACCACCCAGCCGGTGCCGCGCGTCGGGATCCTGGCGCGGATCACCGGCGTGTGCCGCCGCAGCCGGGCGTAATAAGCGAAGGGATCGCCCTGGCGGGACGGATTCCAGGCCACGGACCTGGTCACGGCTTGGCCGACCGTCGTCGGGCCGTCGCCCCGTCGGTAGGGTGAGGTGGAGGCATGTCGGTCAGAACCCCGGCAGCGATCCCTGCGCGGACCCGCGGGTGAGATTGCGGTAGCGGGCCAGCGCCAGCAGCGGGAAGAACTTGGGGTAGCCGTCGTAGCGCAGGTAGAAGACGCGGGGGAAGCCGGTGCCGGTGTGGAGGTCCTCCTCCCAGAAACCATCGCCCGCCTGGGTGTCCCGAAGATAGGCGATGCCGCGGCGCACCGCTGGGCTCGCCACCTCGCCGGCCGCCATCAGCCCGAGAAGCGCCCAGGCGGTCTGCGAGGCGGCGCTGGCCGAAGGGACGTAGCCATCGTAGTGCACGGCATAGCCCTGGTCGTCCTCGCCCCAGCCGCCATCGGCGTTCTGGATGCGCGCGAGCCAGGCCACGCCGCGGCGGATGGCCGGATGGTCGGGCGCGACGCCCGCGGCGGCGAAGGCGCACAGCACCGACCAGGTGCCGTAAACGTAGTTGATGCCCCACCGGCCGAACCAGCTGCCCTCGGCGTGTTGCTCGGCGAACAGGTAGTCGAGGCCGCGCTTGAGCGGCTCGCGGGTGGCGGGATGGTCGCCGAGTTGCCCCAGCATCGCCACCACGCGGGCGGTGACGTCGGCGGTGGGCGGATCAAGCAGGGCGCCGTGGTCGGCGAAGGGGATGTAGTTGAGGTAGTACGCCGTGTTGTCGACGTCGTAGGAGGCCCAGCCGCCGTTGCGGCTTTGCATTCCCAGGCACCATTCCAGCGCCCGCGCGATCGGCTCGTCGTAGCGGACTGTGCCGGTGTCGCGGCGCGCCCTGTCCAGTGCCATCACGATCACGGCGGTGTCGTCGAGGTCGGGATAGTGCGGGTTGGAGTACATGAACGTCCAGCCGCCCGGACGCAGGTCGGGGCGCTTGTAGGCCCAGTCTCCCTTGAGGTCGAGGATCTGCTGCGGCAGCAGCCAGTCGAGCGCGCGCACCACCGACGCCTCGACGTCGGGCTCGACGCCGATCGGGCCGCAGCCGGCCAGCGGCTCGCCCGCAGCCGCCTCCATCAGGGCCTGCGCCGACAGAACCGTGTCCCACACCGGCGACAGGCAGGGCTGGCAGAACGCCTCGCCGTCGCCGTGGGCGACCAGCTTGGCAAAGGCGGCGCGGGCGCTCAGCATGTCGGGCTGGCCTTCCGGCTCGCCCAGGATCTTGAACATCATCAGGGTGTAGGCGATCGAGGGAAAGATCGCGCCGAAGCCGTCCTCGCCGTTGAGGCGCTCGCGCACGAAGGCGACCGCCTTGGCGATGGCGGTGGCGCGGGTGCGCTTGGGAAACAACGGCTCGGCGATGCGCAGCAGGCGATCAAGGGCGCCGAACACCGCGCCCCACGGGCCGACCTGGTTGTCTGTCTGCGGCCAGTGCCGCACGGTGTGGGGCGGCTGCAGGAAGAGTTCGTCGAGCGTGATGCCGCGCGGGTTCACCGCGCGGGGCTTCAACGACATCAACACCATCAAGGGCGCCAGCGTGTCGCGCGCCCAGAACGAGATCTTGAACAGGTGGAACGGGAACCAGCCCGGCGCGTGCATCAGCTCGACCGGCATCACCGGCACCGCCCGCCACGGCACGATGCCGAACAGGGCCAGCGTGATGCGGGTGAAGATGTTGACCTTGACCGCGCCGCCGCCGGCCAGGATCGCGGCGCGGGCGCGCACCATGTGGGGCGCGTCGACCGGGTCGCCGGCCGCCTTCAGGGCGAAGTAGCACTTCACGCTGGCCGACACCGAGCAGCGGCCCTTGACCAGCATCGGCCAGCCGCCGTGCGCTTCCTGCCGGCGGCGCAGGTAGTTGGCATGGATCCGCTCTTCGGCCGGATCGACCTCGCCGAGGAAGTGCTTGATGAGGACGTATTCGGCCGGGATCGCCGCATCGGCTTCGAGATCGAACAGGAAATGGCCGTCCGGGCGCTGCCGGCGCAGCAGGGCGTCGACCGCGCGCCCGATCGCGCCGGTCAGGCCGCTCGCCGCGTCGAAGGCGGTGTCTTCAGCAATCGCGGATGACGTCATCTGGTCGGCTTCCCCATCCGCCTATGGGAGGAAAGCTTTCGACAACGTCAAGCTTCGGCTCGCGTTTGCGCCGGGCTTCATAGACTAATGCTTTACGCCGTTGCAGGCGGGTCAACCCCTTGCCCCACGTTTATCTTCAACCCCGCATGACAGCGATGCGTCGGCAACAACGGCGGCCCAACGTTTTGGACCTCAGCGCTTGGAGATATGCACGTGCGGCAGCTGGCCGTCGAACACCGACGACCACACCAGACCGCGCTCGATCCCCGGCGGCGGCGGGGGAAAGGGCGCGGCGGCGAGCAGGGCGCGCATCGCCAGCGCATCGACGTCGGGGTAGCCGCTCTTGCGGCAGTATTCCTTCACCGTGACCCGGCCGGACACGTCGACGTGGAAGCAGATCAGCACCTGCCCGCCCTCCTGCCAGTGCGACGTGTGCGGCATCTGGCCGACCTTGGCCTCCAGCATGCCCTCCACGGTCGACATCCAGCGCACGTCCTCCGTGCCGCCGTAGACCTTGGACTTCGGGGTCGGCTTGGCGAAGCTGAGCTCGGGCAGGGCCGACGAGCCGGCGAGGCTCGCCATCAGGTCGGGCGCCTTCTTCTGCTTCGGCGCCGGCTTGGCGGCCTTGGTCTGCGCCTGCTTGGCGACCTTGGGCTTGGCCTTGTCCAACGCCTCCGCGTCGGGCTTGGACTTGTCCTCCTCCTTGGCGGCCGTGTCCGCCTTGTCCTGCGGCGGGGCAGCCTCCGCGGGCGCGGCCGCCTGGGCCTTGGGGCTCGGCTGGCCCTCGGAGGGGGGCTGCGCGGCCTTGGGCACGGACGTCTTCTCCTGCGTCCTTTCGGTCTTCAGCGTGTCCTCGTTGGGTGCGCGCGGCGCGCTCAAGGCCGGGCGGAGGTCCTCCTTGGGCTTGGGCGGCTCGGGCGGCTTCTGCGGCGGCGGCTTGGGTGGCTCGGGCTCGGGCGGCGGCTCGACCACCACCTCCACCGGCGTTTCCTCGGCCCGCACGACCTGCAGGGGGGTGTGGCGATCGCGCCACAGGAAGGCGGCGAGGATGGCGGCGTGTACCAGGAGCGCCAGGGCCAAGAGCGCGAGAAAGCGTCCGCGCGCGGCGAGGCCGTCGCCTCGGGGCGCGTCGAGCAGGCGTTCGCCGCCCGCCGCGGCGATGGCCGGACGCGACGCCGCGAGGGGCGCCGGGATGGCCGCCTCTTCGCCGGGGATCGCCGTCACCTCCTCGGCTTCCGGCCGGGATGCCTGCTGGTCATGCATCATGCGAACTGGTCACACCACCCGGCCGGCCAATGCCGGCGGAGTCCTCCATGCGGCTTGCCGGACGGCACGAATCCCGCGACACTGCGGATGCCACAGCCCGCGAGCCTTCATGCGTCACTTCGACAATTGTGAGGCACGCGGACGGGTGAGCCTGCGGGCGATGGCGCCCGGCGACCTGCCGGTGCTGGCCGGGCTCTGGGTCGCGACCTGGGTCGACACCAGCTGGATCGACACCAGCCGGGCCGAGACCGGGCCGGCCATCGACTTCCCGGCGCGACGCCCGTGGATCGAGGCGTTCCTGGCCGATCCGGCCAACACCACGCTGGTCGCCCTCGCAGCCGACGACACGGTCGGCTTCGCGTCCTTTGCCGGCCCAACCCTGCATCAGCTCGCCGTCGCACCCCATGCCAAGGGCGGCGGCGCGGCCCGCGCCCTGCTCGAAGCCGTGAAGGCCAGCTCGACCGGCCGCCTCGCCCTTGAAGTGAACCAGGGCAACGCCCGCGCGGTGCGCTTCTACCGCCGCGAAGGCTTCGCCATCACCGGCGAAGGACGCAACCCCGCCTCGGGCCTTGCGACCTGGTCGATGGCATGGCGGGCCGACCGGCCGCCGCGATGAGGCGGCCGGCTGGGTCCCGCCCGCCCGGCACCGCGCCCTTGACCGCGCCCTTGACCGCGCCCTTGACGGACGCGGGCCGGCGTCGCACACCGGCCCCGCCCAGCAGGAGGTGCCCGGTGCCGCCG
Organism: uncultured Beijerinckiaceae bacterium; assembly: GCA_964245015.1. Lineage (GTDB taxonomy): Bacteria > Pseudomonadota > Alphaproteobacteria > Rhizobiales > Beijerinckiaceae > RH-AL1. The sequence goes on from CAXTMA010000107.1 coordinate 9,214, forward strand.
CTCGTCATCGCCTATCCGGCCATCGACCCCGTGCTGGTGCACATCGGTCCCTTTCCCATCCGCTGGTACGCGCTGGCCTACATCGGCGGCCTCGTCGGCGGCTGGGCGGGAGGGCGGTACCAGGCGGCGCGGGACCGTCTGTGGGGCGCGCGGGCGCACCCCAGCGTGGCTGCCATCGACGACCTCGTCGTCTACATCGCCGCCGGCATCATCGGCGGCGGCCGGCTCGGCTACGTGCTGTTCTACAACTTCCCCTACTATGCGGCGCACCCCCTCGAAGCGCTCGTGCTGTGGAACGGCGGCATGTCGTTCCACGGCGGCCTCATCGGCACCGCGCTGGCGATGGCGATCTTTGCCCGCCGCAACGGGGTCTCGCTCGGCAGCGTCACCGACCTGGTGGCGGCGGTGGTGCCGATCGGCCTGTGCCTCGGACGCCTCGCCAACTTCATCAAGCCGGAGCTGTGGGGCCGCCCGACCGACGTGGCGTGGGCGATGGTGTTTCCCGGCTCCGACGGCCAGCCGCGTCATCCCAGCCAGCTCTACGAGGCCGGGCTCGAAGGGCTTGCCCTGCTGGTGCTGCTGTGGATCGTCATCGCGCGCGGCGGCCTGCGCCGCGACGGCCTCGTCACGGCGCTGTTCTGCATCGGCTACGGCGTCGCCCGCATCGTTTGCGAGTTCTTTCGCGAGCCGGACCGGCAGCTCGGCTACCTGTTCGAAGGCGCCACCATGGGCATGCTGCTGTCGCTGCCGGTGATCGCGGTCGGCCTCGTGCTGCTGGTGCGGGCTCTGCGCCGCCCCGCCGCCGCGCCGATCGACGGGGAAGCCGGCGCTGACGCCGCCGCCGAAACGGCCGTCGCTTGAGCGAGCCGGCTTCGCGCGTGGGGTCGCTCACCGACGAGCTGCACCTCCTGATCGCCACGGAGGGACCGATCAGCGTCGAGCGATACATGCAGCTCTGCCTGCAGCACCCGGTCCACGGCTACTACACAACCCGCGACGCGATCGGATGCGACTTCACCACCGCGCCGGAGATCGACCAAATGTTCGGCGAACTGCTCGGCCTGTGGGCCGCGCAGGTGTGGCTGGCCATGGGTTCGCCGCCCGCCCTGCGTCTGGTCGAGCTGGGGCCGGGACGGGGCACCCTGATGGCCGATGCCCTGCGCGCCACCCGGACCGTGCCGGGCTTCCACGACGCGGTCTCGGTGGATCTCGTGGAAACCAGCCCGCGCCTGCGCTCGGCCCAGCGCGACAGGCTGGCCGGCGCGGCAGGGCGTGTCGCTTGGTTCGACGCGATCGACGCGCTTCCCGGCGGCCCGGCGATCATCCTGGCCAACGAGTTCTTCGACGCGCTGCCGGTGCGGCACTACATCTGCGGGGCGAGCGGCTGGCACGAGCGCCTCGTCGGCTTGCGCGAGGGCTGCCTCGCCTTCGGCGCCGCCCGGGATGCGATCCCGGACGTTCCCGCCACCGCCGCCGCCGCATCCGGGCAGATCCTGGAGGTCGGCCATGCCGCGCTCGCCGTCGTGGCCGCCCTCGCCGGCCGCATCGCGCGCGAGGGCGGCGCGCTGCTCGCCTGCGACTACGGCCACGGGGCGAGCGGCTTCGGCGAAACGCTGCAGGCGGTCAAGGGTAGCGGCTACGCCGACGTGCTGGCCGCGCCGGGCGAGGCGGATCTCACCGTTCACGTCGACTTCGCCGCGCTGGCCGGGGCGGCGCGCGCGGCCGGGGCGGAGGCCCACGGGCCGGTCGAGCAGGGCCTCTTCCTGCGCCGCCTCGGCATCGAGGCGCGAGCGGCTTCGCTGAGCCGCCGCGCCGAGCCGCATCAGGCCCGGGCGATCGAGGCGGCGCTGGCCCGCTTCACCTCGCCATCCTCCAGCATGGCGACGCTGTTCAAGGCCTTCGCGGTTGGCCCGCGCGGGGCGCCCGTTCCGCCCGGCTTCGACGTTTCATGAGCGATCAAGCGACACGTCTCCCCAGCCATCTACCCAGCATTGCGGCGCCCGAACTGGCCGGCGTCCGCCACGCCTTCTTCACCCGGCAGGGCGGCGTTTCAACCGGCGACTACGCCAGCCTCAACGGCGGCGTCGGCTCGCGCGACGCGCCCGAGGCGGTGGCCGAGAACCGCCGCCGCATGGCCGACCACCTCGGCGCGGCGACGCTGCTCGTGCCCTACCAGGTGCATTCCGCCCTGTGCCTCGCCGTGGATGAAAACTGGCGGGACCGCTGGCAGGAGCGCCCGCGCGCCGATGCGCTGGCCACGGCGACGCCGGGCCTCGCGCTCGGCGTCACCGGCCCCGCCGGCGGCAGGCTCCGGTTAGCCGCTGCCGGGGCCCGCGTGGGGGGGGCGGCGCCCGCCCGCCCCCGCGCGCCGCGGCTACGCCGCGCGCCGGCGCACCTCGGCGAGCCAGGCCTCGCCATTCAGCGGCGACAGCAGGGTGAGCGCGTCGTCGGCGGCCGCGATCTCGCGGAAGGCCGGCACGTCGGAGG
>CAXTMA010000107.1:11710-12487 GCA_964245015.1 uncultured Beijerinckiaceae bacterium
GACGCCGGGCCTCGCGCTCGGCGTCACCGGCGCCGACTGCGGCATGATCCTGTTCGCCGATGCGGGGGCCGGCGTGGTCGGGGCGGCGCACGCCGGCTGGCGCGGCGCCCTGGACGGGGTCGGCGAAGCCACCCTCGCCACCATGGAACGGCTGGGCGCCGCCCGCGCCAAGACCGTGGCCGTGCTCGGCCCCTCCATCGCGCAGGCGAGCTACGAGGTCGGCCCCGAGTTCCGCGAGCGCTTCCTCCAGCGCGACAACGGCAGCGCGGCCTTCTTCGTGCCGGCGGCGCGCGCCGGCCATGCGCTGTTCGATCTCCACGCCTTCATCGGCCATCGCCTGCGCCGCGCGGGGATCGGCACCTTCGTCGACCTCGGCCTCGACACCTACGCCGACGAGGCGCGCTTCTTCTCCTACCGGCGAATGACCCATCGCGGCGAAGCCGATTACGGGCGCCTGATCTCCGCCATCGCGCTCTGAAGGGTGGAATGTTCGCGCCGGCCTTAGACTCCGAAGGCCAGCCGATTTCGAAACCTTTGCCGGGCGGACCCGTTGCTGCCCGACACGTCCAAGGAGATGAACTCATGCGCAAGCACGTCCTGTTGGCTCTCGGCCTCGCCCTTGCCCTGCCCACCGCAGCCCTGGCTCAGGGCACCATTCGCGGCGCGGAAGACGGCGTGGATCGCGGCGGTGCGGCGGCGGGTCCGGTGGGCGCGATCGTCGGCGGCGCGGTTGGCGCGGCGACCGGCACCGTTGGCGGCGTGCTCGGCGTGCCGGCC
>CAXTMA010000108.1:0-12478 GCA_964245015.1 uncultured Beijerinckiaceae bacterium
GCCGGCATCCACATGATCTTCGTCACCGCCGGCATGGGCGGCGGCACCGGCACCGGCGCCGCCCCGGTGATCGCCCGCATCGCCCGCGAGATGGGCATCCTGACCGTCGGCGTCGTCACCAAGCCCTTCCAGTTCGAGGGGCAGAAGCGGATGCGCATCGCCGAATCCGGCATCGCCGAGCTGCACAAGGCGGTCGACACCCTCATCACCATCCCCAACCAGAACCTGTTCCGCATCGCCAACGAGAAGACCACCTTCGCCGACGCCTTCTCGATGGCCGACCAGGTGCTGTACTCCGGCGTCGCCTGCATCACCGACCTGATGGTCAAGGAAGGCCTGATCAACCTCGACTTCGCCGACGTCCGCGCCATCATGCGCGAGATGGGCAAGGCGATGATGGGCACGGGCGAAGCCTCCGGCGACAAGCGCGCCATCCTCGCCGCCGAGGCCGCGATCGCCAATCCGCTGCTCGACGAAGTGTCGATGAAGGGCGCCAAGGGGCTGCTGATCTCGATCACCGGCGGCAACGACCTCACCCTCTACGAGGTGGACGAGGCGGCGAGCCGCATCCGCCAGGAGGTCGACGAGGACGCCAACATCATCCTGGGCGCCACCTTCGACGAGTCGCTCGACGGCATCGTGCGCGTGTCGGTGGTCGCCACCGGCATCGACAAGGTCGCCGACAGCCGCGAGCTCGCCGCCGCCGAAGCGCGCATCGCCGACGCCGCCGCGAGACTTCGCGCCCAGTCGGACGCGCGCCGGCACGATGCCGGCGCGCAGCTGGCGCCCCCGGCCCAGCCGGCCATCAGCTACCACCACGAGCCTGCCGCCCTATCCCATCCCGGCCATGCCGGCCATCTCCAGCAGGCCGCGCCGCACCCGACGGCCCACCCCGGCCATGCCGCACCGGCGATGCTGGCGCCGCCCTCCTACGCGGCGGGCGCGGGCTCGGCCGGCGTGCACCTCCAGCCGGTCCACCAGCAGCCGGCACAGGCCTATGCGGAAACGCCCCGCCCGATGCACCGCGAGCCCGAGCGCTACGATGCCGGCCCCTACATTCCCCCGGCGCCGGAAACGCCGATGGTGCGCCAGCAGCGCATGCCCGACATCAACGACCTGCCGATGCCGGTGCAGAACCAGATCCGCCAGCAGTATGCCAGCGGTGATACCAGCGACGTGAAGCGGCGCACCCTGCTCGAGCGCCTCGCCGCCTTCGGCATGAGCCGCCAGGACGAGAACGGCCAGATGATCCCCGGCTCGGCGCAGGCGGGGAGCCAGCATCCGGCCTCGCAGCCGCACGCCCCGCAGCTCGGCTACCAGCCGGCGGCGCATGCCCGTCCGCCGGCGCCGGCCCACCCCGATTACGCCAAGCGCGCCCCGGCGCCGGGCCACGCACCCCAGCGCCCCAGCGCCCAGTCGCTCGACAGCCACGGTCGCCCGGTGCCGATGCGCCAGAGCGAGGACGACCAGCTCGAAATCCCCGCTTTCCTCCGGCGGCAGACGAACTGAGGGCCGGTCCGGCGAACAACGACGGCAAGGGCGGACAATCGCAGCCCCCGCCCTGCCGAACAGACCACGGTGCCGGCCCCGCAGCGCTCCGGCACCCGTGCCGGCTTCACGCGTCGGCGACCGCGTTTCGCATTCGTCGTGGCATTTCAGCCTCAGTGCGGCGTTAAACGCCCGGCGGCACCGTGACCGCCACATTTACGCCGCCGCCCTTGCCGAGCTTCAGGTCTCGGACCGGCGGTTTGCCGGCCGAGAGCTTCGCGCCGATCCCCCCGGCCCTCGCCCAAGAGTGTTCCATGCTCCTGCCGTTTCCTGGTGACGCATCCCGAACCCGGCGTGCCGCCGCTCGCCTGACGATTGGTCTGCTGGCGACAGCCGCCCTGCTCGGACCCGCCCGCGCCGACTGGATGGACAGCCTCAATCCGACGAAATGGTTCGGCGACGAGAAGTACGAAACCAAGGTCCTGTCCGACCCGCCCGCGACCGACCTTTACAGGAAGGGCGTGACCGAGCTGGAGAAGCGCGATTTCGAGAGCTCGGCCAAGACCTTCACCCGGCTGGAGAAGGCCTATCCTTATTCGCAGTACCAGCGGAAGGGGCTGCTGATGGCGACCTTCACCCAGTACCAGGACAAGAAGTACGACGACGCGATCGGCTCGGCGAAGCGTTACCTCACCTTGTACCCGAACTCGCCCGACTCGCCCTACGTGACCTACCTCGAAGGCATGTCGTATTACAACCAGATGCCGGACGTGAACCACGACCTCGACCGGGCGGAAAAGGCCATCGAGGTGTTCAACACCATCGTGAGCAAGTACGGCGACTCGGAATACGCCGCCGATGCCCGCTACAAGTCCGACGTCGCCAAGGACCAGCTCGCCGGCCAGGAGATGACGGTCGGGCGGTACTACCTCAACCGCGGCGAATACACGGCCGCGATCAACCGGTTCCGCACCGTGCTGGCCAAATACCAGACGACGCGGCAGTCCGAGGAGGCGCTGGAGCGCCTGACCGAATCCTACCTCGCGCTCGGCCTGCCGCAGGAAGCGCAGACCGCCGCCGCCGTGCTCGGCCACAACTTCCCGAACTCGGAATGGTACAAGAAGGCCTTCAGCCTGCTGCAGAGCGGCGGCCTCGCGCCCAGCGAGGACAAGGGCTCCTGGATTTCCAAGACCTTCAAGGGCCTGAAGGTCGGCTGAGGAGCCTCGGCCGACGCTCAGGTCGGCACGGGCGACGGATCGCGCTTGGCGACGTCGAGGTGGGGATCGGCGGCCAGCGCCTCGGCCACGAGCGCATCGGTCGCCGTCTCGATGGCGTTCTGCAGCGCGCTCATGAAGTCGCGCTTGTTGAGGCTCATCGCCACCGCCGGCAGGAACTCGATCACCACCCGTCCCGGCCGCCGCTTCAGGCTGTGCCGGGGCCAGAACAGCCCGGTGTTGAGCGCCACCGGCGTGCACGGGACCTTGCCGTTGTTGCACAACAGCGCCACGCCGGGCTTGTAGGCTGGCGGCGCGCCCACCGGCTGGCGCGTGCCCTCGGGAAAGATCACCACCGAGCGACCCGCCGCCAACGCCCGGCCGACGGCCTGCTGCAGTTTCGGCAGCACGCCAGCGCGCCGGCCGCGATCGATGGCGATCTGCCCCGTCCCCTTGAGGTACCAGCCGAAGAACGGGATCACGGTCAGCTCGCGCTTGAGCACGTAGGTGAAGTCGCCGAGGATGGCGATCAAGGCGAAGGTTTCGAGAAAGGACTGGTGCTTCACCGCCAGGATCGCCGCCCCGGTCGGCCTGTGCTGCAGGCCGCGGAACTCGACCCTGGTGCCGCAGATCCACCGCAGCAGGGCGAGGCACACCCTTGCCCACACGCGCACCCAGACGAGGGTGGCTGCGCGCGGCATCAGCAGGAACGGCAGCCCGACCACCATCAGCAGCGCGAAGGCCGCGTAGAAGACGACCTGAAACACCGCCGATCTCACGATCACCAACGCGTCGCGGGAGTGGCCGCGGCCGCGCGCTTCTTCTTCCACGCGCGTAAGCTCCCTGCGCTCCCGCGCTCCTGCCGGTTGTCGCGGCAGGCCGAAAGGCGGGGCGTGCGCGCGACGCTACCCGAAACACGGCGGGCGTCGAGGGGCGGAGACCCGATACTGGCCAAAGGATCGCCCGGCGTGGCAAGGAAGCCGCAACCCACCCGCGCTAGAAGGCACAAGTCCCGCCCGACGCCAACATCATCGAGCCGAACCGGGGCGACGGCATGGTAGCACGGCACCGATCGGCTCGCTCGACCAACCCGGATCTTCGATGACCGACCACACTCCCGCCGCTCCCGTGATGCTCGACCCGGCCCTGCCCGGGCGCGGCGACGGCCCGACCAATAGCCCGACTAGGCGCCTGTACCGCTGGACCATGGCGCTGGCGGAAACGCGGTACGCGCCGCTCGCGCTCGGCGTGATCGCCTTCTGCGAAAGCTCGTTCTTTCCCGTGCCGCCCGACGTGATCCTGGTGCCGATGTCGCTGGCGCGGCCCCAACGGGCTTGGCTTTACGCCGTGATCTGCACGCTCGGGTCGGTGCTCGGCGCCCTGCTCGGCTACGCCATCGGGGCGCTGCTCTACAAGACGATCGGGCACTGGCTGATCCACCTCTACGGCTACGACACCCGGATCGCCGACCTGCGCACCTTCTTCGCCCGCTGGGGCTGGGCCTTTATCCTGGTGAAGGGGCTGACCCCGATCCCCTTCAAGCTCGTCACCATCTTCTGCGGCCTCGTGTCCTACAACCTGCCGCTGTTCGTGCTGTTGTGCGCGGTGACGCGGGGCGCGCGCTTCTTCGCGCTGGCGGTGCTGCTCACCCTGTTCGGCGAAAAGATCAAGGGCTTGCTGGAGCGCTTCTTCGGCGTCTTCATGGCTCTGCTGGTGGTGATCGCGGTGGCCGGCTTCGTGATCGCCGCCAAGGTCATCTGAACCGGAGACGTCGCGATGGATGCCGTTGTTGATCCCAAACCGATGGGCGCGAGCGCCGCCGGCCCGCGGGCGACGCCCGTGCGGCTGGCCGGTCTGGTGCTGGTGCTGGGCGCGGCGACGATCGCCGGCGCCTTCGCCTTTCAGCTCGCCGGCTACCTGCCCTGCGAGCTGTGCTTGAAGGAGCGCCTGCCCTTCTATGCCGGCATCGCGCTTGCCGCGGCAACCGCTGCGGTGGCGTGGCGCGGCCCGCGCTGGGCGGCCTTGGCCGGCTTCGCCGCGTTGCTCCTCCTGTACCTTGGCAGCGCCGCCTTCGGCTCCTACCACGCCGGAGTGGAATGGGGGTTCTGGCTGGGCCCGGCCGACTGCACCGGGCCGCTCGGACGGGCGACCAGCAACGCCGACTTCCTGCACCAGTTGCAGAGCTTCAAGGCGGTGCGCTGCGACGCGGTGGCGATCCGCGTGCTCGGCCTGTCGCTGGCCGGCTGGAACGCGGTCGTCTCGCTCGGCCTCGCCGGACTGGCCGGCGCCGGGTTCGCGTCCTCGCGGCATCAACCCTGACTTGTAAAGCTCAAGTACAAACGACGCTTGCGCAGGAACGCACTTGACGCGCGCGACATTTTGTCGACCTTGCGTCCCCGAGGGGAAGTTATCATGCGCGACGAACGATCCGGCACCGTGACGCGAATCGTCGGCGAACACCCGCCGATGCGCCGACGGGGATGGCGGACGACGGCAGCCACCGCCTCGGCGCTGCTGCTCGCGGTCGCCCTGGCTGCCGCTCCCGCGGAGGCGGAGCCCGCGCCCAAGACGATCGATGTGCCAGCCCTGCAGAAGCTGGTCGCCGGCCTCGGGCTGGAGGACACCGGCGACAAGACGACCGACGTGGTCGTCACCGGCCAGGGCAGCAACGGCTATACCGTCAGCTTCCTGCCGTCGAACGACAAGTCCTACGTGGTCGTTTCCACGGCATGGCAAACCATCCCCAAGGACAAGCTGTCGATGCTGCCGGCAATGAAGCTGCTGGAATACAACACCACCCACGTGTTCGGCTTTTCCCTCGGCACCGACAAGGACGACTCGAAGTTCATCATCCTGGAAAGCCACATCGATGCGCCGGCGGTGACCCCGCAATCGATGCGGCAATACATCGACATACTCGTCGCCTCAGCCGATGAAACGGCGGAGCTTTGGGACCTGGACAAGTGGACGTCGGCCAACGGGGCGAAAGCCAAGTAGTCGACGAAGGCACCATCGGTCGAACGGTCCGGGGGCGCGGCCCCATCGAACGTTCGCCGTCGGCCTCGCACCATCGATCGCGCGTCACCAATCGCGCGTGACGGGAACCGCCGACCGACGATAACCGCTGCGGCCAAGCCAGAATCGATCCATGGTCTCCGAAACGCCCGCGTTTATATTGCTCCGCTTCGCCGGCCAAATCACGGCCGCCCTGGTCGTGGCGACCCTGGCCGTCCCGGCGGCGGCCGAAGCCCCGGCCAAGACGGTCGATGTCGCGGCCCTGCAGAAACTGGTCGCGGGTCTCGGCCTTGAGGACACGGGCGACAAGAAGGAGTACGTCACCGTCGCCGGCCAGGGCGGCAACGGCTACGCGGTCAGCTTCACGCCGTCGGACGACAAGAGCTACGTGACCGTCACGACCGGCTTCCCATCCGTCCCGAAGGACAAGATGGCGCTGATGCCGATGTTGAAGATGCTGAAGTACAACGACACGCACCTGTTCAACTTCGCCCTGGCGAGCGACAAGGACGGGAGCAGCTTCGTCGTCATGGAGGCTCACCTCGCCGCCACGGCGGTCACGCCGCAGTCCATCGATTTCCTGGTCGCCACCGCCGATGAGACGACCGAGCTTTGGGACATCGACAAATGGGCGCCGGCCAACGGGGCCAAGCCGAAATCGGACAACTGAGGCCCGCGCCGGCCTCACGTTTTCGGCTTACCGGCCTCCTTGATCTGCTCCTGCGACGCCTTCGGCGAGCGGGCGTTGCCGGCCGGGGCGATATCCTCGCCGCCCGCCGGCGGCATGTTTTCGCCCTGCAGCGTGCCCTTGGGCGAGCCGGGGGCGTGCTGCATCGTCGGATCGGGGTTGCCCGATCCCGCCTCGTCGGGCTTGGCGCGGGCGATGAGGTCGGCGGCAGGACGCATGGTCGGCTCCCAATAGCTGTGCCGATCCCCATAGCCCGGAGCGCCGGCCGCGCGGGCCGGCCAAACTGTCGCGCCGCGCCTCAGTCCCCGGCGGCTGAGCCCTCACCGGCCGCATCGGTGGCGATCATCGCCGCGCGGGCGCTCAGCTTCTCGGTTTCGCTCTTCAACTGGCCGCACGCGGCCAGGATGTCGCGCCCGCGCGGGGTCCGCACCGGGCTGGCGTAGCCGGCGGCGAAGACGATGTCGGAGAAGCGCTCGATGGTCGGCCAGTCCGAACATTGATAGGACGTGCCGGGCCAGGGATTGAACGGGATCAGGTTGATCTTGGCCGGCACGCCCTTGAGCAGGCGCACCAGCTCGCGCGCCTCGGCGGGGGAATCGTTGATGCCCTTCAGCATCACGTACTCGAAGGTGATGCGCCGGGCGTTCGAGCTGCCGGGGTAGGCGCGGCAGGCGGCGAGCAGTTCGGCGATGGGGTAGCGGCGGTTGAGCGGCACCAGCACGTCGCGCAGCTCGTCGCGCACCGCGTGGAGCGAGATCGCCAGCATCGCCCCGGCTTCGCGCCCCAGCGGCTCCATCTTCGGCACCACGCCGGCGGTGGACACCGTGGTTCGCCGCCGCGACAGGGACAGGCCGTCGCCGTCGGAGATGACGGCGAGCGCGTCGCGCACCGCCTCATAGTTGTAGAGCGGCTCGCCCATCCCCATGAACACCACGTTGGAGATCGCCCGCAGGCCCTCGCCGGGGATCAGCCCGTCGCTCGGCGGCGTCAGACCGGGATAGTCGCCGAGCCGGTCGCGGGCGACCACCAGTTGCGAGGCGATCTCGGCGGCGGTGAGGTTGCGCACCAGCTTCTGCGTGCCGGTGTGGCAGAAGGCGCAGGTGAGGGTGCAGCCGACCTGACTGGACACGCATAGCGTGCCGCGGTCGTGCTCGGGGATGTACACGCACTCGACCAGCGAGCCGAGCCCGTCGGCGGTGCGATCCCCCGCGTGCGGCGCGAGGCGGATCAGCCACTTGCGCGTGCCGTCGGCCGAGACCTGCTCGGCGGCCACCGTCGGCCGATCCAGCGTGTAGGCGGCGGCCAGCCGGGCGCGCAGGGGCTTGCCCACGTTGAGCATGGCATCGAACGAGGTGACGCCCGCGAAGTAGACCCAATGCCAGAGCTGCGCGACGCGCATGCGCCGCTCGCGTTCGGGCACGTCGATCGCGGCCAACGCCTCGGCGAGCCCGGTCCGGGTCAGGCCGACGAGGGAGGTTCTGGCGAGCGGCAGGGGCGCGGGAGATCGCGCGACATCTTCGAGTATGGCCGACATGATCGGGAGATAGCATCTCCCCGGCCGTTTGTCAGAGGCGCCGCCGCGTCGAAGGGGATCGCGAGGGCGGCCTCACGCGTCGATCATGATCCGGTCGCCGTCGATCCGCACGGGATACACCTTCGCCGGCTTCGGTCGCGTCTTCAGGAACAGCAGCCTCGCCTTTTCGACCGCCTCGCCGGTGGTCAAGTCGAAGGCCGCACCGTGCATCGGGCAGATCACCAACGCGCCATCGAGCCGGCCCTTGCAAAGGTCGAAGCCCATGTGCGGGCACTTGCGCGCGATGGCGTGGAAGGTGCCGCCGACGTTGGCAAGCAGCACGCCCTCGCCCGCCACCTCGACGCCGGTCATGGTGCCCGGCGCCATGTCCGTGATGATGCCGGTCGGGACGAACGTCATGTTGCACCTCGCTCAGGCGAGTGGGTTATGGGGCGAGAGCCGCGCGAGCGAAGAACCGAGGGGGTAGATCATCCCCGTCCGAACGAGGCGTTTTCGAAGACCATTGCATGATCCATCGCCTTCTCCTTCCCCTCAGCCTTGCCTGCGCGACACCGGCCCTGGCCGACCCCGCCGCCCTGCGCGACAGCGTTCCCCACATCACCACGGCCGGCCAGGCCAGCGCCGAGGTGGTGCCCGACCAGGCCGATATCCGGCTCGGCATCAACAACGAGCTGCCGACGGCGGAGGCGGCGGCGGCCGCCACGGCCAAGCAGGCAAACGAGGTCGTCGCGGCGATCAAGGCCCGTGGCATCGACGCCAAGGACATCAAGACGAGTTTCAGCCTCGATGCGCAGTACGACAGCACGGTCGATGCGCAGACCCATCTCACCCGCCGCACCTTCCGCGGCTATGCCGCCGATGAAACGGTGACGGTGCGCGTGCATGATCTCTCAAAGGCCGGGAGCCTCGCCCGCGAGCTGATCGACAAGGGCGCCAACGGCTTCCGCGGCATCGATTATTCCTATTCCAAGGAACAGGAGCTGCGCCGCCGGCTCGACGGCGACGCCATCAAGGACGCCTTGGCGGCGGCCCGGACCTACACGGATGCCATCGACGTCAAGCTCGGCCGCGTTCTCCAGATCGGCGATGAGTCGAATAACGCCGGCGCGGCCGATCTGCCGAGCCGGCGTGCCCCACCACTTGGCGTCATCGTGCGCGTGGCGATCCCCACCGAGCCGGGCGTCGAGACGATCAACGAGTCCGTCACCGTCATTTGGGAGATCGAGGGCAAGGCGCGCTGAGCGCCCAACCCTTCACCGCTCCTCCCGCACCTGCGCCGCTGCCGGCACCACCCGCAGGCTGGTCAGCCGGTTCCGCACCTTGCGCTGCACTTCGAAGCGGAAGCGGTGGAAGGTGAACACCTGGCCCGCCTCGGGAATGGCGCGCGCCTCGTGGATCACCAGGCCGGCGATGGTGGTGGCGTGCTCGTCGGGCAGGTCCCAGGCCATCACCCGGTTGAGGTCGCGGATCGGCACCGAGCCCTCCACCACCACCGAGCCGTCGGGCTGCGGGCGCACGCCCTGTACGGCGAGGTCGTGCTCGTCGCGGATGTCGCCGACGATCTCCTCGATGATGTCTTCCAGCGTCACCAGGCCCATCACCACGCCGTACTCGTCGACCACCAGCGCGACATGGGTGCGGCGGCGGCGGAAGGCGTGGAGCTGGTCCTTGAGCGAGGTCGAGGCCGGCACGAACCACGGCTCCACCGCCACCTGCGCGACGTCGAGGGCGGCGACGTCGCCGTTGGACGCGGTCAACGCCCGCACCAGGTCCTTGGCGTGCAGCACGGCGACGATGTTGTCGGGATCGCCGCGCCACAGCGGCAGGCGCGAATAGGGCGAGGCGACCACCTCGCGCACCAGTTCGTCGGGGGCGAGATCGGCATCGATCACGCTCATCGCCGTGCGGTGCACCATCACGTCGGTGACGCTGAGGTCGCCAAGGTCGAGCAGGCCGCCGAACATGTCACGGTCGGAGCGCTCGACGTTGCCCTCCTTGTGCAGGAGGTCGACGGCGCTCTTCAGCTCCTCGGCGCCGCTGAGGATGGACACGCGCTCGTCGGCCTGGCTGCCGAACAGCCGGAGCACGCCGCGCACCAGCACCTCCACGGCGAGCAGCACCGGCCCGAAGATGGCCACGAACGGCGCCAGCACGCGGGCAAACAGCAGCGACACATGGTCGGCGTTGTTGATCGCCAGCGTTTTGGGCAGCACCTCGGCGAACACCAGCAGCAGCACGGTCATGATGGCGGTGGCCCAAACCGCGCCGCCCTCCCCGATCAGCACCACCAGCACGCTCGTCATGAAGGCCGAGGAGCCGATGTTGACGAGCGTGTTGCCGAGCAGCGTGGTGCCGATCAGGCGCTCGCGCCGGCGCAGCAGCCTGTTGACCAGGGCCGCGCGTTTGTCGCCGTTGCGTTCCAGCGCGTGCATGCGGGCCCGCGAGGCGCCGGTGAGCGCCGTTTCGCTCGCCGCGAAGAAGGCCGACATGGCGATGCAGAAGACGATGATCGCCACCGCCACCCAAAGGTCGACCGGCAGCACGGCCGGCTTGGCGGCCGCCACCTTTACCGCATCCATGGCGCCGAAGACCGCCGGCCGGCTCGCCAAGGTCGAGGCATCAGGCCTTCAGGTCGTCTTCCAGGAAGGCCAGCACTTCGTCGCCGGTGATGCCCCTGGCGATGAAGGCACGGCCGATGCCCTTGACGAGGATGAACGTCAGGGCGCCGCGCTCCACCTTCTTGTCCTGGCGCATGGCGTCGAGCACGTCGAAGGGACGGATGCCGCGCAGGGCGGGCACATCGCCCGGCCGCACCGGCAGTTCGGCCGCCGCAAGATGATCCTCGACGCGGGCGACGTCGGCCGGCGGGCACAGGCCGAGCATGCCGGAGAAGCGAAAGGCGGCGGCCATGCCCACCGCCACGCCTTCGCCGTGGACGAGGCGCGCGCCGTCGTAGCCGGTCAGCTTTTCAAAGGCGTGGCCGAAGGTGTGGCCGAGGTTGAGCAGGGCGCGCTCGCCGGTTTCCCGCTCGTCGCGGGCGACCACGCCGGCCTTGGCGAGGCAGCACCGAGCCACCGCCTCGGCGCGGAGATGGTCGTGGGCGGAGCCGCCGGCGAACAGGGCCGAACGGTTGGCGTCGAGCCAGTCGAACAAGGCCGGGTCGCCCAGCAGTCCGTATTTGACGACCTCGGCATAGCCGGCGGCGAACTCGCGGGCGGGCAGGGTGTCCAGCGTGCCGGTGTCGGCGATCACCAGGGCCGGCTGGTGAAAGGCGCCGACGAGGTTCTTGCCCAGCGGCGAATTGATCCCCGTCTTGCCGCCGACGGCCGAGTCGACCTGGGCGAGCAGGGAGGTGGGGATCTGGACGAGGCGCATGCCGCGCCGCACGGTTGCCGCTGCGAAGCCGGCGAGGTCGCCCACCACGCCCCCGCCCAGCGCCACCACCGTGTCGCCGCGTTCCAGCCGCGCGGCGATGATCGCGTCGCACACGGCTTGATAGGTGTCGTAGGATTTCGACGCCTCGCCCGGCCGCACGACCACCGCGTGGTGGCGCAGCCCGGCCGCCTCGAGGCTCGCCTGCAGCGGCACGAGGTGGTGACGGGCGACGTTGTCGTCGGTGACGACCATGCAGGCCGCGCCCGGCGCGAGCTGTGCCAGCAGGAGGCCGGCGTCGGCGAGGAGCGGGCGGCCGATCAGGATGTCGTAGGCCCGCTCGCCCGGCAGCTCCACGGCGACGCGCCGGGCCCACGCGGCGCCAAGCGCCGCCGGCTTGGCGACGGCCTTGAGGGGACGGGGCGGCAGCGGCGGCACGTCGGGCGAGAAGCGCAGGTGGAATTCAAGGGCGGCGAGCACGTCCTCGACCACGGCCTCCTGCGGCCCGTCGTGCGACTCCACGGTGATGTCGGCGCGCCCGTAGACGGGGTAGCGCTGCTCCATCAGGCCGCGCAGCACCGCCTGGGGATCGGCGGCGTGCAGCAGCGGGCGATGCGTGCGCCGCCGCACCCGGCGCCAAAGCACGTCGAGGTCGGCCTTCAGCCACACCGCCAGGCCGCGTGCGGCGATGGCGGCGCGGGTCTGCTCGTTGATGAAGGCGCCGCCGCCGGTGGCGATCACCTTGGGGCCTTCGCCCAGCAGGCGCGCCATCACCCGGCGCTCGCCGTCGCGGAAATACGCCTCGCCGTGCTTGGCGAAGATTTCCGTCACCGACATGCGGTGCGCCCACTCGATCTCGGTATCGGCGTCGACGAAATCGAGCCCGAGGCGGCGGGCGAGGCAGCGGCCGGTGGAGGTCTTGCCGCAGCCCATCAAACCGACAAGAACCAGGCAGCGCCGGCCCAGCACCTCGACCAGCGCCGCAGCGCGGCGATCACGCGGAAGGGCAACCGTCGCCGCGCGATCGTCCAGCAAAGGCACGCTTCCCGTCATGATCCCAGCCGTAGCACAGGTCGAGCCATTTGACACGATCGTTTGCCCCGGCCCAAGCCGCCGCCCGGGCGGCGGAGGCGGACCGCGAAGAAGGGTTGTCCCGCGGACTTGCGG
>CAXTMA010000109.1:0-12448 GCA_964245015.1 uncultured Beijerinckiaceae bacterium
CACCTCGGCCCGCGCCTGCATGCCACGGCGGTGTACCTGAAGACCTTCCAGGCGCTGTCCTACGAGCGGCTGCAGCGGGCACTGTCGGATCTGTTCGGCCTTATGATCAGCCAGGGTGGCCTGACCAACATGCTGCGCCGGGCCGAGGTGCGCTTTGCCGCCGGTCGCGAAGCGGCCTTGTCCACCCTGCGCCGCGCCACCGTGGTCGCCTCCGACGAGACAAGCGTACGCATTGAGGGCGCGAACAGTTACCATTGGGTGTTCCGCTGCGAGGGGGCCGTGGTGCATCATGCCGCCCCAACGCGGGGTGCGTGCGCGGTCCATGAGATCATGGACGGGCATCGGCCGGCGGTGTGGCTGTCGGACCGCTATGTCGCCCAGCAGGGTCATGCCGACCGGCAGCAGACTTGCCTCGCCCATCTTGCCCGCGACGTCGCCTACGCCGTCGAGGCCGGCGACGATCCGATCGCGCTCCGCCTCAAGCTGTGGCTCGGCGCGGCCCTGATGCTGGCCCGGCGCGTCACCGTCCTGGCCACCTCCACCGTGACCAGCCGGCGGCGCAGGCTGGAACGCGCGCTCGACGACATCCTCGCCGCCCCGGTCAGCTGCGACCTGGCGCGCGACATCCAGCGCCGGATGCGCCGTGCCCGCGATCAGTTGCTGACCTTCACGTCCTTCCCCGGGCAGGTCGAGGCCACAAACAATGCCTGCGAGCGCGACCTGCGGCCCGCCGTGGTCCAGCGCAAGAACACCAACGGCTACCGTGCCATGTGGTCCGCCAGCGGCGAAGCCGCGGTGCGCACCGTGGTCGCGACGGCACGCCTCACCTCAGGCGCCAACGCCTTCGGCACCGTGCTTAGCACCATCGGCGCCTGACGGCGCTCGCGCAGGCTGGCCACCCCCTGGGTAATTACCTTGGCGGGCGGCAGCTTGGTGGGCGCGCCGCCAGAGCGACCATGCGATGACGTGGGCGGGCCGGATACGCCGTCGCGCGAGCCGCACGGCGATGCGTCGGATCTCCTGCACCGACCAGCGGATCAGCACCGGGGTGCCCGCGGCCGCGGCCGGCTTTTTGGGGGCGGCGTGTTGGCGTGATGGCGCACCACCGCCATCATCGCAAAGGCCAGCATCACGAGGCTAACATGGCGGTGCCAGCCGTGCCAGGAGCGGGTCTCGTTGTGGTCGAGGCCGAGTTCGTTCTTGGCCGTCTCGAACGCATCCTCGATCGCCCAGCGCCGCCCTTCAACCGCGACAAGGGTCTCAACCCTGGTCCCGGCCGGGCACCAGGTGGTGAAGTACGCCCGCTCGCCGTCGGCAAGGCTGCGGCGAACCAGCAACCCGCGCGTCCACAGCCCGGAGCGGCCCTGGTCATCCACCGCTTCGAGGTCGGCCAGTTCGCAATAGCTCCACTCGTGCAGGCGAGCGCCCTTGCTGCCCTCGCCCGCCGACAAGCGCACCCAGGCCGACGGGTCCAGGCCGTCGGCGATCGTCTCGGCCGTGCCGGCCAGAAGGGGCTTGCCGACCCAGGAGTTGAAGGAATGATCGCCCTTGACGCCGAGCACGTAGCCTTTGCCGGCGCGGCGCAGCGCCATCTCGATGTCGCCCACGCCGTAGACGCTGTCGGCCGCCACAAAGGCGAACGGCACGCCGGCCGCGATGGCCCGCTCGATCATGGTGAGCGCCAGGCGCGGTTTGGTGGCGAAGCCTGCACCTTCCGGCACATGGGCTGCGGCCAGTCGGGCCGGATCGCGTGTCCACACCTGCGGCAGGTACAGGGCCCGGTCGATGAAGGCGTGCCCCCTGTGCGAGACATAGGCGGCGAACACGCCGATCTGGCAGTTGGTGATCTTGCCCGCCGAGCCGGTGTACTGGCGATGCACGCCGCAGGACGCCTTGCCCTGCTTCAGGAACCCAGTCTCGTCAACAACCAGCACCGCCGCCGGGTCAGCCAGGGTCTCCAGCGCGTAGTCGCGCACCACGTCGCGCAGCGCCTCAACGTCCCAGTTGCCCCGTCCGAGGATGGCCTGCTGGCGCCAGGGGCCGGGGTCGCCGGCCGCCTCGGCCCGCATCCAGCCGGTTTTGTGCCGCTCCTCGCCAAGCAGTCCGTCCAGGAACGCGCCGGCAGAGGCGGCGACGCGCTCCTGCGTGAACAGCGGCCGCAGGCGACCTTTCGCCTCCCGCAAGTCCGCTGCCCACAGTTCCAGCGTGCCCTCGATCGAGACGCCAGTCGTCCAAGATGCGCGTTCCATGGCCACGCATCGATTCAGAACGTCACCGCAAACGCAACTGTAGTGCTAGGTGTATGGTCCCGGAATGTGTGTGACGGGTCGAGTCTGAACCGATTGGGTTCTCTCGTCCAGGCTTGGTGGATGAACTCGTAGGGCGTGAGCCCTCGTAGGGTCTTCAGCCGACGGGCATGGTTGTAGGCGTCGATAAAGAGCTGCAGGTGCGCCTTGAGCTGCTCGTGGCTGTTGTAGTGGAAGCGCTTTACAGTGGCGTCCTTGATGGTCCGGTTCATTCGCTCCACCTGACCGTTGGTCCAAGGATGGTTCACCTTGGTCAGCCGGTGCTCGATCTCGTGCTCGGCACAGACGCGGTCGAAGATGTGTTCGCTGTCCCAAATGTCCTGCTTGCGCGGCGTGAACTGCACGCCGTTGTCGGTCAGCACGATGTGGATGCGATAGGGCACGACCTCGACCAGCGCGCGAAGGAACTGCGCCGCTTCCATCTTGCCCGCGCTCTCGACCAGTCGGACAAAGGCGAACTTGCTTGTTCGGTCGATGGCCACGAACAGGCTGAGCTTGCCCTCGCCGGTGCTGACCTGGGCGATGTCGATGTGGAAGTAGCCGAGCGGGTAGCTGGCGAAACGCTTCTTGGCAGGCTTGTCGCCATCAACCTGAGGCAGGCGCGAGACGTCGTGCCGCTGCAGGCAGCGGTGCAGGCTGGAGCGGGTCAGGTGCGGGATGGTGGGCTGCAGGCCATAGAGACAGTCATCCAGCGGCAGCAGCGTATGACGTCGGAACGCGACGATGACGGCCTCGTCCTCCGGCGTCAGCACGGTGGAGCGGGGCTGCTTGGGTCCCATGCGCGCGTCGGCCGTGGTGGTGCGCTTGCGCCACTTCTGGATTGTGGTCGGGCTGACGCCGTGGCGCCGAGCCAGGGCTCTCACGCTTTCTTGACGTAGCTGGATCGCGCGACGGACTGCCTCTGTCGTGCGGGCGCTCCCATGAAGAACTTGGCCCATGGCGCATCCCTTGCAGCATGGTGATCAGCCGTACCACCACACTGTGGGATCAAACACCAGCGCGTAGTTATTAGCTCGCAACGGGATCAGCACGCTCATGGCAGATGCTCCTCATTCGCAACATGGAATCAGCTCGCAGCCGAACCGCCAATCTCACGAGTCCGCTCAGCGCAGCTGGGTATGAGGTTGTAGACCAATGTGGCGAAACGATCTTGGTTGTCGCCCTGGGCAGGCCAATGATGCGGGTGAACGACCCAATACGCGCCTTCTGCTCGGCCAAGACGTGCTCGACCTAGTGCACTGACTCTGACGGATGGTTCAGGGCCAGCTTTGTCCTGATGGCCTTGGCTGTGGCGGTCCAGACAAAGGGCCTGGGGTTGCGGTTGGTCGCGGTGATGTAGCGGGTGATCGCCTTTTCGAGGTCGTTGACCGAGCGGAAGACACCCCGCTTCAGGCTCTGCCGGGTGAGCTTGGAGAAGAAGCCCTCGACGGCGTTGAGCCAGGAGCACGACGTCGGGGTGAAGTGGAACGTCCATCGTGGATGCTCGGCGAGCCAAGCCATGACGGCGGGGTGCTTGTGGGCGGCATAGTTGTCGAGAATGGCGTGGATCACCTTGCCTGCCGGGACGGAGCGCTCGACGGTGGCGAGGAAGCGGATGAACTCCTGATGCCGGTGGCGGGGCACGCAGCGCCCGATCACCTTGCCCTCGATGACGCTGAGCGCGGCAAACAGGCAGGTGGTGCCGTTGCGCTTGTAGTCGTGGGTCATGGTCGCGCAGCGGCCCGGCCTCATCGGCAGGCCCGGCCGGCTGCGGTCGAGGGCCTGGATCTGATGGGGTGGATGGCCCCCTCCGGCATCAGCGTGCCAAGCTGGTGGTCGTCAACACTCACCAGGGCAGGAGCCATCCGCCATGCAGATTACAACGATCGGCCTTGATCTGGCCAAGCACATCTTCCAGCTCCACGGCGTCGACGCGGACGAGAAGGTCGTCGAGAAGCGTCGCCTACGACGCGCCCAGGTGCTGAGCTATTTCGCCAAGCTGCCACCATGCCGGATCGGGATGGAGGCGTGCGCCACGGCCCACTTCTGGGCGCGCGAGCTGCAGCGGCTGGGGCACGAGGTGCGCCTGATCCCGCCGCAGTACGTCAAGGCCTACGTGAAGCGCGGCAAGAACGATGCGGCCGATGCCGCCGCCATCTGCGAAGCGGTGACCCGGCCTTCCATGCGCTTCGTGCCGATCAAGAGCGACGAGCAGCAGGCGGTTCTGGTTATGCATCGCTCGCGCGATCTGCTCGTGCGTCAGCGGACCCAGTTGATCAACGCGTTGCGCGGACACCTGGCCGAGTTCGGGCTGATCGAGGCGCAAGGGCCCTGGCATGTCCGCCAACTGCTCGAGCGGATGCGAACCGAGCCTGGCGTTCCCGCGCGGGCACGAGACATCTTCGACCTCCTCGCGGCGGCCCTCGAGGCCGTTGCCGCCCAGATCGACGCGGTTGAGGTCAAGATCGCGACTTGGCACAAGGCGAACCCGACGAGCCGACGGCTGGCGACGATCCCCGGTATCGGGCCGCTGATCGCTTCGGCCATCAGCGCCACGGTCGCCGACCCGACGGTGTTCCGCAGCGGACGCGAGTTCGCGGCCTGGCTGGGCCTGACGCCGCGCCAGAAATCAACGGGCGGCAAGCAGCGGCTGGGACGGATCACCCGCAAGGGCGACCAGTACCTGCGGCGGCTCCTGATCGTCGGCGCACAAACGGTTCTGCTGCGCTCAAAGATGGCCAGGACCGATCCGTGGATCAAGGGTCTGCTGGCCCGCTGTGCCAGGCTGAAGGTCGCTGTGGCACTGGCCAACAAGACCGCGCGGATCGCCTGGGCGGTGATGGTGAAAGGCGAAAGCTATCGGGCGACCGCAGCGGCCTGACAGGCCACGCGGTTGCCCTCGTAACGCTTGCAGGGAAGAGGTGATGGACGTGTCGGTCGTTCCGACAGGCTGGGTCAACCTGGAGAAGAGAAGGGCCTCGAACCCGAGGATTTGATGAGGCCCCAGCCCGCGGACAACCATCGTGGCCAGCGGCCATGCGCGCCGCGCGAACAGGCCGGACACATGACCGCAAGGCGCCGTACCGCTCCGTCAACTTTTCACTTGCAAGCCGGGGGCCATCCACACATGTACGGGGGCGCTCAGAATGAGCGTAGCTGCCGCGATCTTTGCGCAAAATACCCCTAGCTTCATGAGGTATATTTTCCACTGTATGAGTCACAAACGTGAGTGCCGCCTTGCGTAGATACAGCTACCTGGCCGCAGCTTACTCAAGTTAATGTCCGATAGTTTAACGGATCCGGTAAGCCCTCTTCTAAAGGTTTTGAAGACATATCCCATCTCTTCCAGATAAGAGCAACAATTCTTACCTTCGGCGAAGCTGTTTGCCTCGAAAAATATATCCGGAAAGTGTTTCTCTATAGTGCGCCTGCAACCTCTGAGAACTTCAAGTTCGTGCCGTTCCACATCAATTTTGATAAATCCTACACGAGCATCAAATGAGTTTTCGCTAAGTATGTCGTCGATAGGCCGAACGTGAACTTGGAAGGAAGTAAAATCTGGAGCATTAGGATGCAGAGTGGCCCACCCTAAGTCACCGGCGGTGGGCATATGCAGCGCCATTGTTTGATCGCTGTTGGAAGCCCCGAGTTGAAGTGCAAGAACTCGAGCTTTGTTGATCGCAAGATTTGCTTGAAGCACATGAAAAGTAATTGGATTGGGCTCGATTGCTATAACACTCTTAAAATAGTGGCTTAACTCAACTGAGAAGACGCCAATGTTGGCGCCGACATCAACTGCGACCTCTTCGACTCGCGCGCTAAATGCATGCAGACGAAGCCCTTCCAAGTTTTTTGCTTCAAAATTGCCGGTAGATAAAATACGAAGACCTACTTCATCGTGAGTAGGGACGACAAATGTCCCTAACGCGTGACGTTGTGTTCTCCGGCTGATAATCTTTACAGCTCTATAAAGCACTTCATCGATTACGTATTTGAATATTCCCATCTATACCAAACTCCGCTGTCGACGCCTCATTCGTGCGTATAGGATGTTTTGAAGACTTGGCCGATGTGAGATGATGTCGTCAACACCTAATGCGACGCAGGAGCCTTCCAGCACTACGGCCTGTCACCGCCTTAACTGAGTTCGATGTTGGTTACTCCTGTGACTTGGCAGAGAGCGTGCAGATGCTGAGCTCGACTTTAGCCATTCAGGCAGCCTAACACAGAGCGTAAAGCCATGGTGCTGGCAGGGCGAAGCGCCGTTTCGTTCTGTGCCCTTGGCGAGACGACGTCACCAAACCCTGCTCGCGCCGCAGCGCCCGGCGCACCGCTGCCAGAGCGTCGGCAAAGGTCGGCCGCGGTTTGGCGTACCACGCCGCCGTCGCAACGTGGCGCCGTTCGCGCGCGCTCAGTCGGGTGGCCAGCAGCGTGACGATGGAGAAGAGCGCGAGCAGGCAGGGCGTGGTGCGGGCGATGGCCTTGTCCGACCATTGCCGCTGCGTCTCGACGCCGAGATGGGCGCGGGTCTCCTGGAAGGTGACCTCGACGCACCAGCGCCGCACGAACCAGCCCACGACCTGCTCCGGGGATCGCGCGAGGTCGGTGCAGAGCAGCGCCTGCGGCTGGAAGCGGTGCTCGGGGTCGCGGACCAGCACCCAGCGGATCGGCACCACGGGCATGCCGCCGTGCCGCCACACGGCCGTTGCCGAGGCGATCTCGATGGCGCGCTCGCCCGCGCCGTACCAGCCCGGCACGACAACGCTCTCCCAGCACGTGCCTGGATCGGCGAGAACGTGGGCCAGGGTAGGCAAGCGCGTGCCCTTGGTGCGGGGCCGCCCGACGGTGCCGGGTGGGCGCGGCGGGGCAGGCTCGTAGAGTGCCGCGTCGAGCCGCAGGCGGGTGATCGCGGTGACCCCGCCGCGGCGCATCGCGTCCAGGAACAGCAGGGCAGAAAAGCCGCTGTCGCCGAGCAGCACGAGGTCGCGCCCCGGCAGCCAGCGACGCGCCTGTGCATCCGCCGCCGCGCCGGTTGGGCTTCGCGTCCGGCTTGCTCGCGATCGGCCATGGCCAACACGTGGGCAAAACGCTCGAAAACGCCTGTCCGCGCCAGCCGCAGAAATCAGCGGTACACGATAGGCCAGAACGGCAAATCGCTCAACAGGCGCCGCCATGCGCAGCCGGTACGCAAGACATACAAAATGCTATCCAGTACCTCGCGCATCGACAAACGCTAGGGGCGGCCGATTGCAGCAGGAGGGGCAGCATGGGAGCGACCGGCGCCCATTCGGCGTCGGTTAAACGACGCCTGCAGATCATTGATAGCCATCTTCGTGGATTGCATCCTCAGAATTGTTCCCTCGGATAGAAATCGTTGAAATCTTAGCGCAATTATGCATAGATCCAAACCCCGCCCAAAGCAAAGCTGCTGTTTTTATTGAGAGTGGCGAATAACTTATAAGAAGATTCAGTGGGAGATAAACAGATAAGCAGTGAGAGTATATTTTGGCACATGGGTCTTTTTGCGGTGCCGATAAAGAGTAAATTACCCATAAGGCAACCGCTAAAAATATCGATTGACTATACAAGAGGTAAGCTATACCAGTATCCATGTGATTGTATGCTTTTTCTGGATTATGCCCAAGCAAGTCATTTATTGTCATGTCAAATATAGCGTATGTACCCCCAGCGGTCCTGCTCGCAAAATCATCTCCTACTGATGAGACAGAAAGTCCGTAACTGAACGCAACACCGCCTAATATAATGAGAGGAGCGTACAAAATATTTAAATACAGAGGAATATATGCTATCGAAACCCGAATCGCGATAATAAACAAGATCGCAACAGCAGCAAATCTTCCATCACATCCAATAAGAACGATAGTTGTTGAAATGATAAGAAGTACTTTGGTTGACTTTGCAAGTTCGTACCAAAGCGAGACGCAAATTATAGCCACAATCACGCAGTAATTTCCAAGAGAAACAGGTTCTAAAAAGACAGAAGAAAGACGATGAATATTCAGAAAGTTAAACATGAATCTCTCATTGGGGCGAGCAGCACTTGCAAAAAGCTCTGACGTATCTGCCGACCAAAACTGCGATTGTTCAAAACCTCTCGTATTGATGTAATAAGACATTACTCCGAAGAATTTACCAAAACCTTCCGGGTAGACGGCTTCGTAGATCATCAATGCCAACACAGCAATCTGTATGTGTATGACTATCTTTATCAAAAGAGATCGGTTAATACCAAATCCAAATAACGTAAATAGAGGAATTATTAAAATATCTCGTAGAAACTTAGGATCAATATTGGACGAAGAAATGTACGTCAATAAAGACATGCATGCTATGATCAGGGTAAAAGCGATCCAAGCTTTCTTAGCGACTGCTCGAGCCCTAAAAGCCAATACCGCAGCTAGAGAGTCAATAAATATCTCGCTTATAATCACTACAGTCGAATTCAAAGGGATCACATTACTGTTTATCGCCGCAAGTCCGGCATTGAATATGATGCACATGATTAGTGTTGCGTAAGCTATCCAATGCGTAAATTCTGAAGATCTAATGCTTTGATAAGTAATCGGATGAGGAAAATCTGTGAAATTGTTCAAAGAACTATATTTGTTTCTATTTCTCGACTCCATCTGCTCCTCTCCTTCTCGTTGTGGAAAAATGCGAATAATTACCCACGCCTGTTCTGGTGCGTTCAGGCGCTGACGGTGGTCAGGATGGTGGCGAACGCGTTGAGACCTGCGCCGAGACGGGCGGTGTCCACAACGGTGCGCACCGCTGCCTCGCCTGCGGCCGCCCACATCGCGCGGTAGCCGTTGGTCACCTTGCGCTGGACAACCGCCGGGCGCAACGCCTGTTCGCAGGCGTTGTTGGTCGGCTCGACCTCGCCGGGATGGGCCAGGAAGATCAGGAGCTGGTCGCGGGCGCGGGTGACCTTGCCCTGTAGCTCGCGCGTCAGCGCGCAGGTGGTCGCGCTCGTCTGGATGCTGGCAAGCTGCCGCTCCAGCGCCCGGCGCTTGACGGCCAGCGTCGTCGCCGCCAGCTCCGTGACGCGCTTGGCCAGGGCGAGCATCGCATCGAGCCAGAGCTGCAGCTGCCAGGGCACGGGATCGTCGCTGCTCTCGGCGGCATAGGCGACGGCGCGGGCGAGATGGGCCAAGCAGGTTTGGTGCGAATCGGCATGACCCTGCTGGGCGGTGTAGCGGTCTAACAACCACACCGCCGGGCGGTGCCCGTTCATCACGTCGCGCACAACCGAGGCGGCCCGCGTCGGCGCCGCCTGGTGCACCACCGCCTCGGCGCAGCGGAACACCCAGTGGTAGCCGTTGCAGCCCTCGATCCTGGCGCCGGTCGGGACGGTGCGCGACGATCTCGTCGGGCGCATCGCTGATCACGCAGCTATGGCCCTCGTGCCCCGGCTTGGCGCCGCCAGGCCTGGCCTGCTCGCGCCGCATCTTGCGGTCCGTGCTCGGCGGCTTGGATGAAGTGCGCGAGGTCTTCTCCGGCCGCTGCAGCCGCAGC
This sequence comes from uncultured Beijerinckiaceae bacterium, assembly GCA_964245015.1. GTDB lineage: Bacteria > Pseudomonadota > Alphaproteobacteria > Rhizobiales > Beijerinckiaceae > RH-AL1. The sequence continues at coordinate 9,822 of CAXTMA010000109.1, forward strand.
ACCAGCTCGATCAGCTCTTCTCGGCTCAGCCGTTCAAGGTCGCTGCAGCTCATGTCTCATCGAACCAGCGATCGACCCCAACCACAAGAGCGTGGGTAATTACCTGGATTGATACCAACATGCGCTGATCAGAACCGATGCGCCCAGTCGCGCAAGCCGATGGACATGATCTTCCAGGGCTGGTCGGTGAGCCTGTTCCAGGCGTCGCAGCATCGGTCCACAATGTCGTCGTAGGAGGCGAACACGCGGTTGCCGAGCCAGTTGTCGCGCAGGAACTGCCACACGTTCTCCACCGGGTTGAGTTCCGGGGCGCGCGGCGGCAGCGGCAGCAGGGTGATGTTGGCTGGAACGATGAGGGCGCCGGCCTTGTGCCAGCCGGCGCCGTCCAGCATTAGCACGGCATGGGCGCGGCGGGCCACGGCGAGGCTGATCTCTTGGAGGTGCTTGTTCATCGCGTCCGTGGTGCAGCGGGGCAGGACGAGGGCGGCGCCCTTGCCCTTTGCCGGGCAGATCGCTCCGAAGATGTAAGCGGATTGGGTGCGCTGGTCGTGGGGCAGGCGCGGGCGGGTGCCACGGCGTGCCCACAGCCGGGTCAGGCTGTTCTTCTGGCCGACGCGGGCCTCATCGGCCCACCACAGCTCGATGGCCGTGCCGGGCCTGAGCCTGGCGCGGATGGCGTCCACCGCGGCAGGCAGGTTCTTTTTTGAACGCCGCCAGCGCGGCCGGGTCCTGGGCATAGTGCCGGGGCCGTGCCGACATCTTGGCGAAGCCGAGCTTTTTCAGCTCGCGGCCTACCGTGGTCTCGTCCAGGCTGATGCGGAAGCGGGCGTGGAGCCAGGCCGCCAGGTCCTTGCGCCGCCAGCGCACCACGCCATTCCGCTCCGGATCGGGGCCTTGCTCCACCGCCTCAGCGAGCGCCCGGCGCTGCGCGTCGCTCAGCTTGGCCAACTGGCCCGGCGCCTTGCCGTCGACCAGCCCGGCCAGCCCGTCGGCGTTGAAGGCCAGCACCCAGTCGCGCACCGTCTGCAGCCCCACCGCGCCGACCCGCGCCGCTTCCGTGCGGCGACCGCCGTCGTAGATCACGGCCAACGCCAGCAGCCGCCGGCTCTGCCCGGCATCGCGGCTCGCCCTCGCCAGCCGGCGCAGTTCATCGGCGGTGAAGTCGGGGCGAAGCGGCACGGCGGCGGACATGGCAAACCCTCCGGTTCACCGCATCGAATCAGAACCCGAACAGATGCGAAAGCCCGTGAGTCTCGCTCAGCTCACGTTGGTATGAGACCTGCACTTCGTAGAGGCCTCGGTGGGGCGCGCCCACCGGCACGCCGCCGGCGCCCTCCGAACCGGCGCCGCCGGGGGCGAGGGTACGGTGGAGGGCGCAGGCGAGGCGCCGAAGATCGTCGGCATCGATGACTTTGCGCGGCGTCGCAATCGCCGCTACGGTACCTTGGTCTATGATCTCGAGCGGCAACGCGTCGTCGCCTTGCTGCCCGTCGCGAGCGCGCCACGGCGAAGGCTTGGCTGGCCGGGAAGCCCTCGATCACGATCGTCGCGCGCGACCGCGGCGGCGGATAAGGCGTGGCCATCGCCAAGATCCTGCCGCAAGCCGTTCAGGTCGCCGATCGCTGGCAGCTACTGCAGAACGCCAGCCGCAGTTGCCTCGATGCCGTGCGCTCCTTGATGCTCCGCATGCGCGAGGTGGTCAGCTCCGCCCCCATCGACCGCGCCCTGCTCACCGCCGTTAAGCGCATCCAGTGCGTGGGCTAACCCGCGCCGCGAGGAGGCCGACGCGACCATCCTCGCCCTGTCCCAGGCCGGCGTGCCGATCCGACAGACCGACAGGCGGCTCTGCCACAGCCGCAATGTGGTTTGGGCGAGAAGGCAGAGATCAAGGCGGGGCGCATCCCGCCGCCCTGGAGGGGCAAGCCGGCAAAGCTCGCCCAAAAGGACCGCGACGCTCGCTGGACGGTGAAGTCCTCCAAGCCAAGCCGGCCCAGGACGGGTCCAAGCGCGCCGATATCGCGTTGCCGGCGTTCAGCTGGAAGAACTACCTCGGTATCGACCGCCGCCACGGGCTGATCCGCACCTGGCTCGCTACCGACGCCGCCCGCCATGACGGAGTGCAACTGCCGAACCTGGTCTCAAAGGCGAACACGGCCAGCGTAATTACCCACGGGGCGGCCATCGATCAGCGGCGGCACGGCCGCGGCTCGGTCACGACGGTATGCTTGCACGGCGCCGCGAAGGCTGATTCCGTGGTGGCATGAGCCGTGGTGATTTGGAGCGGTTGAGCAAGGACGAATTGATCGAGCTGGTGCTGAAGCTGCAGCGCCCAGCAAAGACGTCGCGCACCTCGTCCAAGCCGCCTTCCACCGATCGCAAGGAGCGGCGCGACCAGGCCCGCCCCGGTGGCGCCAAGCCGGGCCACGAGGGACACAGCCGCGTCATGGCGGACGAGCCCGATGCCGTTGTCGACCATCGCCCGACCGCGTGCCCGGCCTGCGGCCTGGCGCTGTTGTCCGACTTGCCGACCGAAACGGTCAGCGTGCAGGAGCGGATCGAGCTGCCGGAGGTGGCACCCGTCGTCGAGCAGCACCGGCGCTTGGCGGTGACGTGCCCGGGTTGTCGAG
>CAXTMA010000110.1:0-12349 GCA_964245015.1 uncultured Beijerinckiaceae bacterium
GCCGAACACGGCTGCGGCCTCATCGCCGCAGCCGTGTTCGGCGGAATGGCCGCGGCCGGCTGGCGAACGGCACGCCTCGCCGCTCCGGTGATCGAGCGAAGCCGCGTCGCGACCCTTCAGGGCTACATCGAGGAGATGGATTTTCGCCGCGAAGGGGCGCGCTTCGTCATGCGCGTCGCCGCCAGCGACGACCTCGACCCGGCTCACACCCCTTTTCGCGTGCGCCTCACCACGCGACGGACGCCACCCTTCGATGCCGGCGCCTTCGTGGAGGTCAAGGCGCGCGTGCTACCGCCCTCGCAGGCGGCCGAACCCGGCGGTTACGACTTCGCCCGCGACGCCTGGTTTGCCCGCATCGGCGCGGTCGGCAACGTCCTCGGCCGGATGGAGGACGCGCAGCGGCCCGAGCCGCCCGGCTTCCCGCTTGCCTCGGCGATGGCGATCGATCGCGCCCGCAACGCGCTGGCCGCGCGCGTCGACGCCATCGTCGGCGGCGATCCCGGCGCGATCGCCGCCGCCATGGTGACAGGCAAGCGCGACCTTCTCTCGGAGGACGCCAAGGACCTCATCCGCGAGGCCGGCATCTTTCACGTCATCACCATCGCCGGCGTGCAGATGACGCTTGTGGCCGGGATCTTCTTCGTCGGCCTGCGCCGTTTGCTGGCCTTGAGCCAGACGTTGGCGCTGCACTACCCGATCAAGAAGTGGGCGGCCGGTTCGGCGATGATCGCCGCGGTCGGTTACGACGTGATGACGGGATCGCGCATCGGCACCGAGCGGGCGCTCGTGATGACGCTGATCATGCTGGGCGCCGTGCTGATCGACCGACGCGCGCTGACCATGCGCAATCTCGCCTTCGCGGCGGGGGCCGTGCTGCTGCTGCAGCCCGAAGCCCTGCTCGGCGCCAGCTTCCAGCTGTCCTTCGCCGCCGTGGCCGGCCTGATCGCCATCCAGGAGGCTCGGAGTGCGGCCGCCGGCCGGTTCGAACTGCCGGCCCCCGCGGACCGTCGGCGCGGCTGGTGGGGACGCGGCCACGGGCTCGGCCACGCGATCGCCGCAACCGCCTGCGCGACGGCGGCGACGGCCTCCTTCATGGCCTGCGACTTCCACGAATTGAACCCCTACGTGCTCGTCGGCAATCCGTTGACGTTGGCGGTGATCGAGATCTTCGCCGTGCCCGGCGCGCTGCTGGGGACGCTGCTCTATCCGCTCGGCCTCGACGCCTTCGTCTGGCACTGGGTCGGGCTCGGCATCTCGGTCATCATGTCCGTGGCCAAGGTGATCGCCTCGCTGCCGGGATCGCGCCTGCACTTGCCGGCCTTCGCACCGTGGTCGCTGCCGTTTCTCGCTTTGGCCGTCCTGTCGGCGGTGATCTGGCGCTCGCTCCTGCTGCGCCTCACCGCCGTGCCCTTCGCCCTGGTCGGCCTTGCCGGAGCCCTGTCGGGACCGGCCCTCGACATCGCCATCGCCGCCGATGGAACCGCGGCGGCGGTGCGCGGCGCCGACGGACTCCTTGCCGTGATCGGGCCGCGCCCCAGCGCTTTCGCCGCCGAGCAGTGGCTGCGCGCCGACGCCGACGGCCGCGATGTGGCCAGCGCCCTCAACCGCGAGGCTTGCGACAAGCTCGGCTGCATCGGCAGGCTCGCCGACGGCCGCGCGGTGGCGCTGGTTCTCGACCGCGCCGGTTTCGCCGAAGACTGTTTGCGGGCGAGCGTGGTGGTGACGCCGCTGTTCGCGCCCAAGGGCTGCGCTGCCGCCACGGTGATCGATCGGGCCCGCCTCAAGATCACAGGGGCGCTGGCGATGAAAGCCGTGGGAGACGGCTTCGAGGTACGCACGGCCCGCGCCGCCGACCAGGACCGACCGTGGTCGCCGGCGCCCGCCAAGCCTTGGACGCGGCGGGCGAGAACGCCCTCGCTCAGTAGCGACGGATCAGACTGACCAGCTTGCCCTGGATCTGCACCCGGTCGGGCCCGAAGATTCGCGTCTCGTAGGCCGGGTTGGCAGCTTCCAGCGCGATGGACGCGCCGCGCTTGCGCAGCCGCTTGAGGGTCGCCTCCTCGTCGTCGATGAGGGCCACGACGATGTCGCCGGTCTCGCCCGTATCCTGGCGGCGGATGATCACCGTGTCGGAGTCGAGGATCCCGGCCTCGATCATCGAGTCGCCGCGCACCTCGAGGGCGTAGTGCTCGCCGGGCGGCAGCATGTCGGGCGGCAGGCCGACGGTGTGGCTGCGGCTCTGCAGGGCGGAGATCGGCGTGCCGGCGGCGATGCGTCCCATCACCGGGATCGTCACCAAGCCTCGCGCCTCCTCCTCGAGCGGAGCGGGCGGTCGCACCCGCCCCAGCGTGCCCTCGATCACGGCCGGCTCGAAGCGGCGGCCGCGCGGTGCCGACGGCGTCGAGGACTCCGGCAGCCTCAGCACTTCCAGCGCCCTGGCGCGGTTGGGAAGGCGGCGGATGAAGCCGCGCTCCTCCAATGCGATGATCAGGCGGTGGATGCCCGACTTCGACCGGAGATCGAGCGCTTCCTTCATCTCGTCGAAGGACGGCGGCACGCCGGCTTCCTTCAGCCGCTCATTGATGAAGCGAAGCAGCTCGCTTTGTTTCCTGGTCAGCATCGTTTCGTCCTGGTCAGCGTGTCCGCACCCGAACGGGCGCCCAATCGGCGAGCATGGCTTGCGTTCTTCGCTCCATCCTAAAACAAAGGGTGAACGCAAGATTTTGTTCCTTTTAAGTTCCTCTTCCGGCAAACGTCAACACGCAAAATTCATCAAGGGCGAAACACATGGGAGCGAAACACATTGGCTTGCGGCAGGCATCACGGCGCATCGCGATCGCCACGCGCGGCAAGGGCCTCACCGATATCACCGCCGCCGCCGCCGGCTTCGTTGCGGACGAGAGCTTCGCCAGCGGCCTGTTGACGTTGTTCTGCCGCCACACGTCGGCGTCGCTGATCATTCAAGAGAACGCCGATCCCGACGTGCGAACCGACCTCAAGCGCTTCTTCGAGACGATCGCGCCGGAAGATGGCGACTACGTTCACGCCAGCGAGGGCGCCGACGACATGCCGGCCCACCTGCGCACCGCCCTGACCGGCGTGCAGCTCAGCGTCCCCATCCTCGACGGACGGCTCGCGCTGGGCACCTGGCAGGGCTTGTACCTCTTCGAGCACAGGCGGACGCCGCACCGACGCGAAGTCGTGCTGCACGCGATCGGCGAGTAACGGCGGCAGCTTGCGGGCCGGGAGAGAAGCGTCAGCCGTCGCCGAGGCGCAGGATGCGGCACGGCGCGCCCGCGTCAGCGGCGGCGGCACCCGGCTCGCGAATGAGCAGGCATTGCGAGTGCGCCAGAACGCGGAGCATGGACGAGTCCTGAGTGGACGCGGGAGTTGCGACGAGCTGCCCGCCGCTCCCGCGCGCCAGGGTGGCGCGGAGGTAGTCCTGCCGATCACCGTTGGCCGGCATCGCCTTGCCAAGGACGGCCGGCACGCTCCCGTCGTCGCCGGCGCGGGGATCGCCGGCCAGCCGGCGCAGCAGCGGCACAAGGAACAGCACGCCGCACACGATGGAAGACACGGGGTTGCCGGGAAGGCCGAGGATCGTCATCGCGCCGAGGCGGCCGTGGATCAGCGGCTTGCCGGGTCGCATCGCGATGCGCCAGAAGCCAAGCTCCATGCCCTGCCTGGCCAGGGCCGGCTTGACGAGGTCGTGGTCCCCCACCGAGGCACCGCCCAGCGTGACGAGAACATCGGCGCCGGCCGCCCGCGCGGCGGCGACCGCCGCCTCGACCGCAGCCAGCCGGTCTTGAACGATGCCGAGGTCGAGCGTGCGGCCGCCGGCACCCGCCACGAGGGCCGCCACCGCATAGCCGTTGGAGGCCACGATCTTGTCCTTGCCGACGACCGAGCCCGGCGCCACCAGTTCGTCCCCGGTGGCGACGACCGCGACCAGCGGCCGGCGCGTCACCGGCACCTGCGGATGGTTCATCGCGGCCGCCAGCGCCAAGGCGGACGGGCCGAGCCGCTGTCCCGGTTGCAGCAGCACCTCGCCTTCGCCGAAGTCGATGCCGGCGCGGCGGATGTTGCGGCCAAGCTCGGGCCGTTCCAGCGCGGTGACGTGGTCGCCTTCAACGGCGGCGCTTTCCTGGACCAGCACCGCGTCGGCACCGGGCGGAATGGCGGCGCCGGTGAAGATGCGCACGGCTTCGCGCGGGTGAAGCGTGCCGCCATACCCCCGGCCGGCCGCGCTTTCGCCGACGATGCGCAGGGCCTCGCCGAGATCGGCATGGCGAAGGGCGTAGCCGTCCATCGCCGAAACGTCGCAGGGCGGCTGGGTGCGAAGCGCCGCGAGTGGTCGCGCCAGCGTGCGGCCGATCGCCTCGTGGAGCGTCGCCATCTCCGCCGGCAGCGGCTCAACGCCGGCCAGCACTCTTTCCAGCGCGTCTTCGACGGAGAGAAGGCCGCTTCGCTCGCTCACGCGATCCAATCCCCCGAAGCGCCGCCGGACTTCGCGAGCAGCGAAATGGCATCGATGCGCATGCCGCGGTCCACCGCCTTGAGCATGTCGTAGAGGGTGAGAAGGCTGAGCGATACGGCCGTCAGCGCCTCCATCTCCACGCCGGTCCGCCCCGAGACCTTGACCGTGGCGGTCACCCGGAAACCTGGCAGCGACGGAACCGGCTCGATCTCCACCGTCACCTTCGTCAGGGCGAGCGGATGGCACAGCGGGATGAGGTCCGACGTGCGCTTGGCGGCCATGATGCCGGCGAGGCGGGCCGTGGCGACCACGTCGCCCTTCTTCGCGCTGCCGGACAGGGCGAGGTCGAGGGTCGCCGGCAGCATGAAGATGCGGCCGGTGGCAACGGCGACGCGTTCGCTGACGTCCTTGGCCGACACGTCGACCATGTTGGCGGCGCCGCTCGCATCGAGGTGGGTGAGGCCGCTCACGGCCGCGCGGCGACGCGCTGGGGCCGCGCCTCGGCCGGCGACGGTCCGAGAAGCGCGCGCGTGGCCGCGGTCACGTCGGGCTGCCGCATCAGGCTCTCGCCGACGAGGATCGTGCGGATGCCGTATCCGGCCAGTTGTTGGCGGTCGGCCGGGCCGGCGATGCCGCTCTCGCCCACGATGATGCGATCATCGGGGATCAGGGCCGCCAAGCGCTCGGCGGTGGCGAGCGAGACGGCGAAGGTGCGCAGGTCGCGGTTGTTGATGCCGACGAGCCGGGTTTCCAGCCGCAGGGCCCTGCGCAGTTCGGCCTCGTCGTGGACCTCGACGAGGACGTTCATGCCGAGTTCGTGCGCCGCGTCGCGCAAGTCGCCGGCGAGGGCATCGTCGAGGCAGGCCATGATCAGCAGGATGCAGTCGGCGCCATGGGCGCGCGCTTCCGCGACCTGATAGGTGTCGAACAGGAAATCCTTGCGCAGGACGGGGATGGCGACGGCGTCGCGCGCCCTGCCGAGAAAGGCGAGGTCGCCGGCGAAGCTCGGGCGGTCGGTCAGCACCGACAGGCAGGCGGCTCCGCCCGCTTCGTAGGCCAGCGCCAGCGAGGGTGGATCGAAATCGGCGCGGATCAGCCCCTTCGACGGGCTCGCCTTCTTGATCTCGGCGATCAGAGCCGTTTCGCCAGCGGCGTGCCTGGACTCGATGGCGGCGATGAAGCCGCGCGGCGGCGCCGCGGCACGGGCGCGGGCCCACATCGTCTCGTCAGGCACCCTCGCGCGGCTGTCCGCGATCTCCCGGCGCTTGTAGGCCTCGATGGTCTGCAGGATGTCGGCCATGGGCTATTCCGCGGCGGCGTGGAGCGGGGCCGCATCGGGCGCGGAGGCACCGACGAGGTGGTGCAGCACCGCCTGCGCCCGCCCCGATGCGAGCATCTCTCCGGCGATGGCGACGCCCTCGCGGAGGTGTTGCGCGCGGCCGGCCACCACCAGCGCGGCGGCGGCGTTGAAGCAGGCGATGTCGCGATACGCGTTGTCGGCGCCCTGGAGCACGGCCCGCAGCGCGGCGGCATTGTGGTCGGCGTCCCCGCCCTTCAGCTCGGCAAGGGTCGCCCGACGCAGGCCGGCCTCCTCCGGCTCGGTCGTGAAGCGGCGGATGGCGCCGGCGTGCCATTCCACCACGCTCGTCGGCCCGGTGGTGCTGATCTCGTCGAGGCCGTCGCAGCCGTGCACCAGCCACGCCCGTTCGGCCCCGAGGCTGCCGAGCACCCGCGCCAGCGGCTCCAGCCAATCGGCCGCGTAGACGCCGACGACGAGGCGGCCGACCCCGGCCGGATTCGACAAGGGCCCGAGCAGGTTGAAGATCGTGCGCAGACCGAGGTCGGCGCGCACCGCCGCGACGAACCGCATCGCCGGATGATGGGCCGGCGCCGACAGGAAGCAGATGTTGGCCTCGCGCAGGCAGCGTTCCGCGTCCGCTGCGGTGCCGCCAACCGCGACGCCGAGCGCGGCGAGCACGTCGCTCGATCCCGAGCGGGAGGATGCCGCCCGGTTGCCGTGCTTGGCGACCGGCACGCCGGCCGCGGCGACGATGATCGCGGCCAGGGTGGAGACGTTGTAAGTGCCGTGGCCGTCCCCGCCGGTGCCGACGATGTCGATGGCGTCGGCCGGCGCGGCGACGCGCAGCATCCGCGCGCGCATCGCGGCCACGGCGCCGGCGATCTCGTCGATCGTTTCGCCGCGCACGCGCAGCGCCATCAGCAACGCCCCGACCTGCGCCGGACCGGCATCGCCCGACAGCAGTCGGGCGAACACGTCTTCCGCCTCGCCGCGCGACAAGGTCTGGCCGGCGGCGAGGCGCTGCAGCACCGGCTTCAAACCGTCCATCAGGCAGCCCCCGCCCGCTGCCGGCCGTTCCAGGCGGCGGCGAGATCGAGGAAGTTCGCCATGATCCGCCGTCCGCCTTCCGAGGCGATGCTTTCGGGGTGGAACTGCACCCCGTGGACCGGCAGGCTGCGGTGCGACAGCGCCATGATCAGGCCGTCGGTTTCCGCCGTCACGGCGAGGCAGGCCGGCAGCGTCGCGCGCTCAACCACCAGCGAATGATAGCGCGTCGCCCGGAACGCCTCGTCGAAGCCGCCGAACAGCCCTTGCGCCCGATGGGTCATCACGGCCACCTTGCCATGCACCGGCCGGGGCGCGCGCACCACGTCGCCGCCGAACGCCTCGCCGATCGCCTGGTGTCCGAGGCAGACGCCGAACATCGGGATGGTCGGGCCGGCCAGCCGGATCAGGTCGAGGCAGATGCCGGCCTCGCGCGGCGTGCACGGGCCCGGCGACAGCACGATCGCGTCGGGTCGGGCGACGACGATCGCGGCGGCGCTGCGGGCATCGTTGCGCACCACCTCCACTTCGGCTCCCAGCGCACGGAAATCATGCACGAGGTTCCAGGTGAAGCTGTCGTAGTTATCGATCAGAACGAGCTGGGGCGGGGCGGAATGCGGCCCGGACAACGAAGGCATGGCGGTCATATCGGCCAGCCTCCCTCGCAGCGTCAAGGGCGGCCGAGGGCCTCGACGTCACCATCCCGTCGCGTTTCGCCCTTCTGTTCGCGCAGCCAAACTCGATCGCGCGACCGGCCATCAGGCGGGCATCGCGCAGCCCTGGATCCGGAGACTTGACCATGAGCGGAGATCTTTCGCGACGCGACGTGCTCGCCGGCGGCGCGGTCGCCCTTGCTGGATCCGCCGTCGCGCCGGCCGCAGCCGCCGGCTCCCCGCCCGGCGAGGACCCGGCGACTGTTCCGAGCGCGAAGGATGATGCTGGGACGGCGGATACGGTCGAAGGCACGGTGCGCGAGGTCGTCCTCGACACGGCCGCCCTTCGGCAGGGGCCGCCGGTCGCCGGCGTGCTGTTGTCGAACGGCCGCGAGGTCGTGCGCACCGATGCGGACGGGCGCTACAGTCTCCCGGTCGCGCCGGGGCAGACGGTGTTCCTGATCAAGCCGTCCGGCTTCCAGGTGCCGGTGGCGGCGGCGACGAAGCTGCCGCTGTTCTCCTACGTCCATGACCCCGAGGGGACGCCGCCGGCGCTGGGCTTCCGCTACCGCGGCCTGCCGCCGACCGGCCCGCTGCCGGCGCCGCTCGACTTCCAGCTCACGCGGGTGACCGAACCGGCGCGCTTCGACGTGATCCTGTTCACCGACCCGCAGCCGGAGTCGACGGCGGAGATCGCCTATGTCCGCGACTCGGTGGCGGCCGGGCTCGTCGGCTCGGCCGCCGCCTTCGGCATCACCTGCGGCGACATCGCCTTCGACGACCTTTCGATGTACGGCCGCATCAACCGCATCATCGGCCGCATCGGGCTGCCCTGGTGGAACGTCGGCGGCAACCACGACCTCGACTTCGAGGCGCCCGACGCGTCCCGCTCGCGCGATACCTACAAGCGCGTGTTCGGGGCGCCGTACTACGCCCACGAGCACGGCGGCGCGCTGTTCATCATGCTCGACAACGTCGAATATGCCGGCACCGCCCGCGACAAGCCGGGCGGTCGCGGCGCCTACCGCGGCGTGATCGCGCCCGACCAGCTCACCTTCGTCGAGAACCTGCTGGCCATGACGCCGCGCGAGCGCCTGCTCGTCTTCGTCATGCACATACCCCTGCGCACCTACCTCGATCCGACCGGACCCGGGCAGAACACCGCCAACCTCGCCGACCTGCTCAGGCTCATCGGCGATCGTCCGGCGGTCAGCTTCTCCGGCCATACCCATTCCACCGAGCACCATTATTTCGGCACGGCCGAGGGCGGGTCGGACGCCAAGCCACACCATCACCACGTGCTGACCGCCGTGTCCGGCTCGTGGTGGAGCGGTCCGCGCGACCACCGCGGCATCGCCTGCGCCGACAGCTATGATGGCACGCCCCACGGCTACCACGTTCTGGCGGTGGACGGCGCCACCTACACCACCCGCTACGTGCCGGCCTCCGAGCCGGGCAGCCGGCAGATGCGGATCAGCCTCGACGCGCAGTTCCACGGCAACGATCGCGAGACGTTGGGCGACCTGAGCGAGGTCGAGCTGCTGCGCTCGCCGGTCGGCGCCGAGCAGGCGGCGGGCACGCTGGTGCTGGTCAACCTGTTCGACGGCGGCCCGCGTTCGGATGCGGTGATGACGATCGACGGCGGGCAGCCGATCCCGATGGTGCGCGTCGCACGCCCGGATCCCTTCGTGGTGCAGCTCTACGCCCGCCACCCCCAGACGATCAAGCCGTGGGTGAGCCCGCGCCCGTGCTCGCACCTGTGGCAGGCGGCGCTGCCGGCCGGCCTCGCGCCGGGCACCTATGCGCTGGAGGTGGTGGCCCGCGACGAATACGGGCGCATGCTGCGGGACGCGATGGTGCTGGAGGTGGTGTGAGGCGTTGTTTCGCGAGGGAACGCCTGCAACGCCGCCGGTTTGTGCGGCTCACGGCGGCATGGTATCGACAGAGGCCCTTAGCCGGGCCGGCAGGTGAGACCCGGCGAGGGGATCAGCTGGGGCTCCGAACAGAGCAGAAGGGTTGCTGCCGCCCGCCCAGCACCACCGCGCTCCGCCATTCTCACTCCGCGGCACGGCGTTGCTGGTAGCCGAGCTTGGCGTTGAGCACGTCAAGCACTTCGCGAGCGGCGTCGGTAACGGGCGTGCCCGGTGGGAAGATCGCTGCGGCGCCGGCGTTTCGAAGCGCGGCGAAGTCGCCGGGCGGGATGATGCCGCCCACCACCACCGTGATGTCGTCCCTGCCCAGCGCATCGAGAGCGGCGCGCAGCTGCGGCACGAGGGCGAGATGCCCGGCCGCGAGCGTCGACAGGCCGATCACGTGGACGTCGGCCGCCACCGCCTCGGCGACCGCTTCGGCGGCGGTGGCGAACAGGGCGCCGACCTCCGCCGCGAAGCCGAAATCGGCGAAGGCCGAGGCGATCACCTTCTGGCCTCGGTCGTGGCCGTCCTGGCCGAGCTTGGCGACCAGCACCTTGGGCGGCCGGCCCTCGTTCTCGGTGAAGGCGGCGACCTGCCCGCGCACCTGCATCACCGCGTCGGTATCGCCGGCCGCGCGTCGGTACACGCCTGTGACGACGTCCGGCTTGGCGCGGTGGCGGCCGAACACATCCTCCAGCGCCGCCGAAATCTCGCCAACCGTGGCCTGCGCGCGCGCCGCCTCGACGGAAAGCGCCAGCAGGTTGGCCTCGCCGCGCGCGCCCTCGCGCAAGGCGTCCAGGGCGGCCGCGAGGCGGGCCGGGTCGCGTCCGGCGCGCAGCTGCCGGAGCTTGGCGAGTTGACGCTCGCGCACGTCGGGGCTGTTGATCACCCGCAGCAGCGGCGCCTCGTCACCCAGCGGCCTGTATCGGTTGACCCCGATCACCGCCTGGGTTCCGGAATCGATGCGCGCCTGCATCGCCGTCGCGGTTTCCTCGATGCGGCGCTTGGGCAGACCGGCCTCGATGGCGCGGGTCATGCCGCCCATCGCCTCGATCTCGGCCATGTGGTCCCTGGCGCGCGCGGCGAGATCATGGGTGAGCCGCTCGACGTAGAACGATCCGCCCCACGGGTCGACGGTGCGGGTGAGGCCGCTCTCCTCCTGGAGGAAAAGCTGGGTGTTGCGGGCGATGCGCGCCGACTCGTCGGTGGGCAGCGCCAGCGCCTCGTCGAGCGCGTTGGTGTGCAGCGACTGCGTGCCGCCGCCGGTCGCCGCCAGCGCCTCGATCAGGGTCCGCACGACGTTGTTGTTGACGTCCTGCGCGGTCAGCGACCAGCCCGAGGTCTGGCTGTGGGTGCGCAGCGCCAGCGACTTCGCCGACTTCGGCTTGAACTGCGAAACCAGCTCGCACCACAGCAGGCGCGCGGCGCGCATCTTGGCGATCTCGGTGAAGTGGTTCATGCCGATCGCCCAAAAGAACGACAGGCGCGGGGCGAAGCCGTCGATGTCGAGCCCGGCGGCAAGCCCGGCGCGGATGTATTCGACGCCGTCGGCGAGCGTGTAGGCCAGCTCCAGGTCGGCCGTCGCCCCGGCCTCCTGCATGTGGTAGCCGGAGATCGAGATGGAGTTGAACCTCGGCATGGCCCTCGCGGTGTAGCCGAAGATGTCGGACACGATGCGCAGCGAGGCGGCGGGCGGGTAGATGTAGGTGTTGCGCACCATGAATTCTTTGAGGATGTCGTTCTGGATGGTGCCGGCGAGCTTGGCCTGCGGCACGTTCTGCTCCTCGCCGGCGACGATGAAGAGCGCCAGGATCGGCAGCACCGCCCCGTTCATGGTCATGGAAACCGAGACGTCGCCGAGCGGTATGCCGGCGAACAGCGTGCGCATGTCCAGGATCGAGTCGATGGCGACACCGGCGAGGCCGACGTCGCCGCCGACGCGCGGGTGGTCGGAATCATAGCCGCGGTGGGTGGCGAGATCGAAGGCGACGCTGAGGCCCTTCTGGCCGCCGGCGAGGTTGCGCCGGTAGAAGGCGTTGGACTCTTCCGCCGTGGAGAAGCCGGCATACTGCCGAATCGTCCAGGGCTGGTTGACGTACATGGTCGGGTAGGGGCCGCGCAGGAACGGCGCGAGGCCGGGAAAGGTGTCGAGCGCGGGCAATCCGGCGAGGTCGCTCGCGGCGAAGCGCGGCGGCACGGCGAGGCCCTCGGGCGTGGTCCACGGCAAACGGGACTCGACGGCGGGGCTGCCGGCGTTGCCGGTCGGCGCCGGGGCGAAGCACAGCCGGGAAAAGTCGGGCAGGGCGCTCATGGGACGGCACATCCTCCGAAGGCTCGCGCGTCGACGGCACGAGGCGATGGCGCGGCAGCCGGCGGAATGGCTAATGGCCGGAGGCGAGCGCCTTGTCCAACGCCAAGCCTAGCACCTGCAAAGCGTGGCAGCGCTCATGAATGAGCGCGTCGACCCCCTTCTTTCGCCAGTCCTCGTCCCGCCCGGCCATCAGCACGAAGGTCGCACCAGCGCGCCGGAGCGCGGCGAGAACGGCCTCGCCGCGCTCGCGATAGATGTCGTCCGGGCCGCACAGGCAGGCAAGCCGGGCGCCGCTGGCCTCGAAGCGGGCGATGATCTCGTCGGCCTCCATCTGCTCCGGCGCGGTGGTGGCGAGGCCCGCGGCGGCAAGCAGGTTCGACGTGAACGTCGCCCGAGCGCCGAAGCCGGCCGGCGATCCCAGCGTGGCGAGGAACACCAGCGGCCGCCGGCAGTCTGGAAGCCCCGACTCCGCCCGGTCACGCAGGGCCTCGAAGGGTTCGGCGTCGCGCCCGCACGGCAAAACTCCCGATCCCGCGGAAAGAGCAGGCCGGGGCGGCACGTCAAGACCGGCGACGGCGGGGGCGCCTAGGCTGGGGAAGCGGCTGGTGCCGACGATGCCGCGGGCGAGCGTGGCGGCGGCATCGTCGGCAC
>CAXTMA010000111.1:0-12336 GCA_964245015.1 uncultured Beijerinckiaceae bacterium
CCGGGCCCTCGCTGCGGAACTGCGCCTGCGCCTCGCGCAGGCTCTGCAGGCGCTGCCGGTCGTCGGCGATGGCAAGGCCGCGCTGCTGCACGAAGGGGTCCTTATTGGCCTTCAGACGGTCGATGCCGCCGGCTTCGGTCAGGCCCTGCTGCGCGCTGTCGCTGTCGAAGCGGGCGATCACCCTGGCCAGTTCGTCGATGGCGCCGCCCAGGCGCTGGCGATACTGCTCGGCGAACTCCGGCACCTGCGTGGCCAGGAGGGCGCAGAGCAGGCCAACGAAAAGGGCGAGTCGACGCAGGATCATCGGACGGTTCCAGTCGCGAGGAGCCGCAAGCTACAGCATCATCGCGAGCGATGTCTGCCGCCTTGACGCACCGACTGAGCACACTTGCGGACGCCTGCCCGGTGGACCCATCCGACTGCCTCGCGTAGCCGGCGACCTCAGGCCGGCGGCAGCACCAGCAGCCCGGCCTCGCCGCCGGCGGTGCCGAACAGCAGCCGGTCGCCCTTGGCATCCCAGGCCAGCGCCGTGATCGCACCGCGCTCGACATCGGGGCGGCGAACAAGCAGCTCGGCTTGGTCGGCCGGGCGGCACAGCAGCACCCAACCGTCCTCGTAGCCGACCGCGAGCAGCGGCGACTTCGGGTGAAAGGCGACGCTCGACACCTTGGCCTTGCGCACCGCGCATTCCAGCGGCGGCTTCTTCATCGGCCCGTCCTTGTCGCGGAAGGGCCAGATCACGCAGCTGTCCGCCCCCGACGTCGCCAGCCACTCGCCATCGGCCGACCAGGCGAGCGAGCGCACCTTCGAGGGATAGCCGCTCATGCGCATGTTGGCCCGGTCGACGAGGCGCCAGCCGTGCAGGGCGCTTTCCTGCATCGCCGTGACCAGGAAGCGGCCGTCGGGCGAAAAGGTCACGGAAATGTGCGAGCCCTTCCATTCGTAGGGGTCGGGCGGCGCTTCCGCGTTGGGAAACCACAGGCTGGCGCCGTTGTAGTGCGCGATGGCGAGGCGGTAGCCCTTCGGTGCGAAGGCGAGGCCGCGGGCTGTGCTGGCCACCGTTGTGCTCCTCAGCTCACCTTTCGCGCTGCGGGCGGTGACCGTCTTGCCGACGGCGAAGGCAAGCGTGCCGTCGGGCTTGGCGGCGAGGGCGTCGATCCACTTGCCCTTGGCATCGTGGAGGGTCTGCGTCGCGCCATCGGCCGAGGTAGCGACCACGCGACCGTCGTCGCCGCCGGTGAAGAACCGCGATCCCCCCGCGCGACTGCAAAGGATCGACCCATCGGGATGAGCGGCGACCGTGCGCATGGACGCCGGCCCCCCGAGGTCGATCTCGCCGTTGTCGCGGGCAAGGAGCGGCTCCGTGCCGAGGAAGCCCGCCGCCTGCACGGCTTCGCCCGTTCGATAGGCGGTGACGTGCTGGGTCAGCGACGCCCGGTCATGAGCCGTCCCGTCTTGGACCATGGTTCCGCTCAGGCCGCGGCGCAGGCGAGAAAGCCCTTGCGGATCTCGTCCTCCTTCAGGTGGCGGCCGATGAACACGATGCGGCTCACCCGCGTTTCGCCAGGCTTCCATTCCCGCTGCAGGTCGCCGTCGAGCATCATGTGGACGCCCTGGTAGACGAAGCGGCGCGGCTCGTCCTTGAAGGCGAGGATGCCCTTCGAACGCAGGATCGAGGCGCCTTCGCGCTGCGTATAGTCCTGCACCCAAGGCAGGAACTTCTCGGGATCGACGTCGCCGTCGATGGTCAGGGACAGCGAGTGCATCTCCTCGTCGTGGTAGTGCTTGGCGCCGCCGTGCCCGTGCGCCTCGTGATGTTCGTGCCCGTGGTGCCCATGCGCGTCATGTCCATGCGCGGAGTGGTCATGCGCGGAGTGGTCATGCGCGGAGTGGTCATGCGCGGAGTGGTCATGATCCTCGGTTTCGAGGAAGGCCGGCTCGATCTGCAGGATGCGGTCGAGGTCGAAGGCGTTGCGGCCGAGCACGGCGTCCAGCGGCACCTTGCAGTGCTGCGTCCTGTGCAGGGTGGCATAAGGATTGATGGCGCGGATACGCGCCTCCACCTCGTCGAGTTCCGCGGCGGTGACGAGATCGGACTTGTTGAGCACGATCACGTCGGCGAAGGCGATCTGGCTCTTGGCTTCGGGCGCGTCCTTCAGCCGGGCGGCGAGCCACTTGGCATCCGCCACCGTGACCACCGCGTCGAGGCGCGACTTGGTCGAGACGTCCTCGTCCACGAAGAAGGTCTGCGCCACCGGCGCGGGGTCGGCGAGTCCGGTGGTTTCCACGATGATCGCGTCGAACTTGCCGCGCCGCTTCATCAATCCCTCGATGATGCGGATGAGGTCGCCGCGCACGGTGCAGCAGATGCAGCCGTTGTTCATCTCGAAGACTTCCTCGTCGGCGTCGATGACGAGCTCGTTGTCGATGCCGATTGCCCCGAACTCGTTGACGATGACGGCGTAGCGCTGGCCGTGCGGCTCGCTGAGGATGCGGTTGAGCAGCGTCGTCTTGCCGGCGCCGAGATAGCCGGTGAGCACCGTCACCGGGATCTTGGTGGAGGCCTCGCCCGGCACCTTCCGCTCGATCGCCGTCTCCGACATGTGCATCTCCCCGCAGCTTCGGCGCGGGCCGGATCCCGCGACGGTCCGATATAGGCGGCGGCGGCGCGAGCGGGAAGGGCGCGCTCGTCCGACGCGCCCCAAACCAGCCTGTGAACAACCCCGGGATCGCTCGCTGATGTCTTGAACTGCGTTCAAAGCTGCGATATCGTCGCTTATGAACGTTGTTCAGGAGGTGCTCGTGAATTCATTGTTCAACCTGTTCCCGACACGGCCCAGCGCATTCCTGCCGGCCGCCACTCTCGATTGGCGGATCCGTCAGGCGATGGCGGCGCATCTGCGTCTCCGCCGCTCGCTCGCCGCCGCCATCGCGCTCGCCCGGCGGGACGCGGAGCGACGCCTCGCCTTGAGCGAACGCATCGCCGACCTCGAAGCGCGGGCGCTGATCGCTTTGCGCAGCGAGCCCGACGAACCGGCCGCCGAGCGCTTGGCCGAACGCTTGGCCGAACGCTTGGCGGTGCAGGCCTCGGAGGTCATCGCGGTTCTGCAGGCCGAGGTCGCCGACGCGGACCGGGCCATCGCCGCCGGGGAGGCGGAAATCGCCCGCCTTCGCCGCGCCACCGCCGAAGATCATCGCCGCCTCGCCGACCTGAAGCGTGGTACCCGCCACGCGGCGTTGCGCGCCGCCCTGCACGAGGCGCGCGACAGCCACTCGTCGCAAGGAACCCATCTCGATGCGGCCGAGGCGGCGCTTGCCGATCTCTCCCTGCACCAGGATGGCGAAGCGATGCTGGCCGAGGACGCCGCTTCGGAGGGCGCGCGGCTCGCCGACGAAATGGCCGACGCCGGCTTCGGGGCGTCTCCGCGCCCGCGCGGCGCCGACGTTCTCGCACGCCTGCGCGCGCAACTCACCCATCCCGCGTCGTCTGGCCCGCGCCTCACGGCAGCCGCCCCCGTCCAGCCAACCCCGATCGAAGGAGCCGACCGATGACCTCCACCGTTCGACCCAGCCAGAGCTGGATCATGTTCTGCTATCTCGCCTTTGGCGTGGCCGTGGCGATGATGACGCTTGGCATCGTCATGATCGGCGAGAACTGGTGGATGCGCGGCTTCTTCGCCATGGCGGCGCTGCTGCTCGTGCAGGCCTGCTTCTGCCTGTCGAAATCGCTGCGCGACGCGCATGAGTTCAGCCTGTTCCACAACAAGATCGAGGATGCGCGCACCGAGAAGCTGTTGCGCGAGCACGTCTGACGCGCGCGGCGGCGGCGGTCCCTCGACGCCGCCGCCGGCAATCGCTACATCGCGGCGATGGCCCTTGCCCCTCGCTCCCGCCTTCTCCCCCTCGCCGGCGTGGCCGCCGGCTTCGTCGCGCTCGGCCTAGCCGCGGCGGCGCTGGTGCTGCCCAAAGCCGGACAAGGCACCTCAAGCGTCGGCGGACCCTTCACCCTCGTTTCGCAGGACGGGGCGACGGTGACGCAGGCGGCGCTCACCGGTCATCCCACGCTGGTCTTTTTCGGCTACACGCACTGCCCCGACGTGTGCCCGACGACCCTGGCCGACATTTCCAGCGTGCTCAAGGCACTGGGTCCCGGTACCTCGGACAGCCAACCGCGCGCCCTGTTCATCACCGTCGATCCCGAGCGCGACACCGTTCCCGTCCTCAAGGAGTATCTCGAAAGCTTCGATCCGCGCATCACCGCCCTGACCGGCACGCCCGAGCAGGTCCGCCGCGTCGAGTCCGAGTACAAGGTCTTTGCCAAGGCCGTGCCGGACAAGGACGGCACCTATTCGATGGACCACACGGCGATGACCTACCTCATGGACAAACGCGGGCGCTTCGTCGGCGGCTTCAACCTCGACCGTCCGGCCGTCGAGGCGGCGGCCGAGCTGAAGCAGTTCGACTGACGCGGCAACGCAGGCCGATGCACGGCCACGATGTCCCCCCTGCCGCGCATCAGCGGGGCACGCGCGGCAAGGCGGCGCATAAGGGAGCACCATTGCGGCATGCAGTCTCGTCATGCGCGGGGTCGTAGCAGGAGCCTTCGCTGGCGCGCCTTTGACGCCACCGGCCATCCGGCCTATGCCGTTCCCATGACGCGTCCAAGGATCGCCCTGTTCGTCCTGGAAGCCTTGCCCAATGCACGGACCATTCGCCGCTTCGTCGGCGACCACGCCGGCGAGATCGTCCTTGTCGGCCTGTCCGACCCGATGCGGCCGGCGACCGGCGGGACGATGGGCCAGGTCCGCCGCCACCTCGCGCGCTCCGGTCCGCGCTTCCTGCCCTATCTCGCCGTCAACTTCGGACTGCCCGACCTGCTGCGTCCGATGGCGCCGTTGTTCCAGGCGATCGGCCGGGCCGGCGCCAGTTCGGCGGCCACCCCGCTGCGCACCCTGTGCGCCCGCCTGGGCGTGCCGACGATCGACATCGAGGACGTCAACGGGTCAGGCGTTCACGAGGCACTGCGCCGCGCCGCGCCGGACCTGATCTTGACCTTTCACTTCGACCAGATCCTTTCGGACGAGACCATCGCCCTGGCGCGGCTCGCCGCCGTCAACGTCCACCCCGGTCTGCTGCCGCGCCATCGCGGCCCGGTGCCCACGATCCATGCCCTCGCCGAGGCCGTTCCGGCCTTCGGCGTTACCGTGCACCGCACCGTGTCGCGGATCGATGCCGGCGCGATCCTGGTGCAAAGCGCCCTCGATCTGCCGCCCGGGACCACCGCGACCGGAGCCTCGGTGCGCCTGCACGAGGCCGGACGTTTGCTCGTCGAGGATCTGCTCGATACGATCGCCCGAACCGGCTCGGTGCCGGCCGGGAAGACCGCGCCCTTGCTGCCCTATGGCCAATTCCCCTCGCGCACGATGCTCGCCGACCTGGCACGGCGCGGCCTTCGCCTCACCGACGGCCGCGACGTCACCGAAGCGCTGACGCTTTGCGGACGGCGCTGAGGGCGAGGCCCGCGTCGTGCCGGATCGAACGCATCGAAGCCAAGGTTCGCTCGCACGGGCACGTTCAGGGCGCACCGATCCGCCGACGGAGTGAGTCATGGAACCCATGTCGCCGAACTCTCGCGGCGAAGTTTTCCGAGGCGGCGGACAGTTTAATCCGCTCTCCCTTGAAAGTGCAGGGTTGAAATCCACCGAAACGCGACGATTTATCTCAAAGTAATGTAACGTTCGCCGTTGAACTGGCGCCGGTGTCCACGAGTCCGACTCAAGCCGTAGTCCGCGGCAGCATAGCTTTTCCTGTCCATCCGCTTCGGCGACGTGGTTCCGTCTCTGGACATCGCGCCGACTCGCCTACGCCGTCCTGTTTCGTCCGGCCTTCTCACATCGGCCATCGTGCCCCGAACCCAGAGGACCCATGCCCAAGCCGATCACCCTCGACATGCTCAATCAGATGAGCCCCGATCAGCTTAAGACGTTGAAGCAGAACGCCATGGGGCGGGATACGCCAGCCTCGCGCGACGTGCTGGAACTGCTGGCACAGGACGATGTCGCCTCGCGCTTCATCAAGGCACCCTCGAAGGCAGCCGTTGCCAAGGCCGCCAAGCCGAGCGCCCGCCGGACGCTGGCTGGCAGCAAGGCCAAGTCGACCGCTGCCCCGGCAGCACCCAAGGCTGTTCAAGCCAAGCACGGCCGCCAGAGCTGATCCGTCGGGCGGCGGACCGGCTGCTACGGCTGTTCACCTCTTAGCCGACGAGAGGGTGCGGTCAGAGGGTGTGCGGCGCCGTGACCAAGTCAGTGGGGCGCTCGCCGTTGGTGCGCACGGCGGCGCGGTCGATGGAAACGACCGCGTGATCCGACCGCCGTCGCAGGGTCAGTTCTTAGCCTTGTCGACCAGCTTGTTGGCGCCGATCCAGGGCATCATCGCGCGCAGCGTGGCGCCGACCTGCTCGATCTGGTGGGACGCCGCTTTTGCCCGTGTCGCCTTGAACGAGGTCTGGTTGACCTTGTTCTCTAGCATCCAGTCGCGGGTGAACTTGCCCGATTGAATATCGGCGAGCACCCGCTTCATCTCCGCCTTCGTTTCGGGCGTGATGATGCGCGGGCCCGTGACGTACTCGCCGTATTCGGCGGTGTTGGAGATGGAATAGTTCATGTTGGCGATGCCGCCCTCGTAAATCAGGTCCACGATCAGCTTCACCTCGTGCAGGCATTCGAAATAGGCCATCTCCGGCGCGTAACCGGCTTCCACGAGCGTTTCGAAGCCGGCGCGGATCATCTCCACCAGCCCGCCGCACAGGACCGCCTGCTCGCCGAAAAGGTCGGTCTCGCATTCTTCCCTGAAGGTCGTCTCGATGATGCCGGCGCGCCCGCCGCCGATCGCCGAGGCGTAGGAGAGCGCGAGGTCGTGGGCGTTGCCCGACGCGTCGCGGGCGATGGCGACGAGGCAGGGCACGCCGCCGCCGCGCTTGTATTCCGAGCGTACGGTGTGGCCGGGACCCTTGGGGGCGATCATGATGACGTCGAGGTCGGGCCGCGGCTCGATCAGGTTGAAATGGATGTTGAGGCCGTGGGCGAAGGCCAGGGCCGTGCCTTGCTTCATGTTGGCGGCGAGCTCCGCCGTATAGATGTCGCCCTGCAACTCGTCGGGGGTGAGCATCATCACGAGGTCGGCCCACTTGGCCGCTTCGGCGACGCCCATCACCTTGATGTTCTCGGCCTCGGCCTTGCCGGCGGACGAGGAGCCGGGCCGCAGCGCCACGGCGATCTCGGTGACGCCGCTGTCGCGCATGTTGAGGAGGTGCGCGTGACCCTGGCTGCCGTAGCCGACCACGCAGACCCGCCTGCCCTTGATGAGATTGAGGTCGGCGTCCCGGTCGTAGTACACGCGCATTGAGGCATCTTTCCCTGATCAAGCCAACATGGCGGCGTTCTAGGGGGGCGAAGGCGCTGCGTCAAAGCCGCTGGTTCGCGTCGCGGCGGCGCATCGGAGGCGAGGCGCGACTCGGGTGAGCGCGGCGGTACGGCCGACCGATCTCCTGTGCCCGCGCCCGCGAGGTCGTGTGGCCCCACTGCCAGCCTGCGCCGCGCTTGGCGCCCTGCGATGAAGAAACAGGCTCGTTCGGCTTGATCGGCCTCGTTTCGGCATGCTTCTGTCGCAGCGGAGCCGTGCCACGGAGGTCGAAGGTCGAAGATGCGCCACCGGCACGCACGAAGGCTGCGCTCGGCGTTCTTCATGGCATTTTTGATCCACGCCGTTCAACTCGGGACGGCCCTGGCGGAGGAGAAGAGCGACAAGGAGGGCAAGGAGAAGGACGGCAAGGAGGAGGTCGACACCGAGCACATCTTCGGCTTTTCGGAAGGCTCAAGCATCGGTGAAAAAGGCGAGCGTGAGATCGAGAACATCACGATCGGCAGCTTCGGCAAGGTCGGCAGCTACAATCAGGTCGATACCGAGACGTCGCTTCGCTACTCCGTCACTGACCGCCTGCGGCTTTCGATCGGTACGCTGACCGACGCCTACGCGATCCAGGACGTCCCGGGCCTGGACAATCGTCACGCCATCACGTTCAGCGGCCTCATCGGCGAAGCGCGATACAACATCGTTGACAACCGAACCAACCCCTACGGCTTGAGCGTCTCGTTCAATCCGTCGTTCCGCCAGTTCGATCCGATCTCCGGTGAACGCTTCACCAGCTACACGCTTCCCGTGTCGCTGCTGTTCGACAAGGGTTTTCTCAACCAGAAGCTGTTCGTCGGGGTCAACGTCATCTACGCGCCGACGCTGCAGCCCGCGTTCTTCGGGCCGCAGATCAACGACGTGTCCTTCATCGCGGCCGCGACCTACGCCGTGTCCGCGAAGGCGTTCCTGGGAGCGGAGATCCGGCACGAGAACCTCGTCCAGGGCGGCGTGTCCGAGCATGCCCTGTTCCTGGGGCCGAGCCTTTTCTACGGCTTCGCCTCCAATTTCAACGTGAAGGTCGCCTGGGCCATCCAGGTCCCGGACGCCGGCGCAAGGAGCCTGGATGTGAACGGCTTCCAGCGCCATCAGGTGGAGTTGCAGTTCGCTTACGGCTTCTGACCCGGCGGGATCGTCGATCGCGACGAGCAGCGAGGCCAAGCGCTTCAAGCGAGCCGGGCAGGTCACAGCGGCAGCTTCGCCGGATCGTCGATCGTCAGGATCGTGCCCGACGTGTAGGAGGATCGCGGCGACGCCAGGAAGGCCACCGCGTTCGCGATCTCGGCCGGCTCGGCCGGGCGGCCGAACGCCATGCCGGCGAAGGCCTCGCGCCAGCGCTCGGGATCGCCGGTCTCGCGTTGCGCCCGTGCCCTCAGCAGCATCGCGATGCGGTCGGTCGCGACCGGGCCGGGGTTGATGCCGACGACCCGCATGCCGTCGCGCGGCGCCGTCGTGCCCAGCGCGCGGGTGAACGCCATCAGGGCGGCGTTGCCGGTGCTGCCGGCGATGTAGTTGGGATCGAAGCGCTCGCCGGCCGCGCCGATCACGTTGACCACGACGCCGCGGCGCGCCTTCAGGACGGGGTAGAGGGCGCGGGTGAGCGCGATATAGCCGAAGACCTTGAGGTCCCAGGCCTCGCGCCACCGTGCCTCGTCCAGCGTCAGGAGGTCGCCCGGCGGGATCGCGCCGGCGTTGTTGACGAGGATGTCGAGCGTGTCGATGGCGGCGGCGACGCGGGCGACGTCTTCGCCGCGCGACAGGTCGGCGGCGATCGTCGCCACGGCGACGCGATCGCCGATGCGGGCAGCCGCTCGCGCGAGGTCGCCGGTATCGCGGGCGACCAGAACGAGGTCGCAGCTCTCCTCGGCCAGGATCAGGGCGGTGGCCAACCCGATCCCTTTGGAGCCGCCCGTGACGAGGGCGCGTTTGCCAGCGAGGTGGAGATCCATGGCGTCCGCCGAGGCTCGAAACCTATGGCGTCTTCTCCGGCCCGCGAATGATCGCGGCGACGCCGGTGCGCGACACCTCCACCAGCCCGATCGGGCGCATCAGATCGACGAAATGGTCGATCTTGCTCGCCGCCCCGGTCAGTTCGAACACGAAGCTGGCAGTGGAGGCATCCACCACGCGGGCGCGGAACGCCTCGGCGAGGCGCAGCGCTTCCTGCCTGTCCTCGCCCCGGCCGGCAACCTTGATCATCGCCAGTTCGCGCTCCACGCTCTCGCCGCGCAGGGTCAGGTCGGTGACGGAGTGCACCGGCACCAGACGGTCGAGCTGCAGCGTCACCTGCTCGATCTCGGCCGGCGTGCCGGCCGTGACGATGGTGATGCGGCTGAGGTGGTCGGCGTGGGCCACTTCGGCCACCGTCAGGCTGGCGATGTTGTATCCGCGCCCGGAGAACATGCCGACCACGCGGGCGAGCACGCCGGGCTCGTCGTCGACGAGCACGGAAAGGGTGTGGCTCGACACCGGCTTGGCCGTCGGCGGCGCGGTGTAGGGAGAAAGCGGTGGCAGGGCGTTCACGGTGTCGGCTTCCTTCTCATCGCATCCATCGCCGGCGGCATCTTGCGCTCAGGCGACGGGCTCCGCTTTCCCGCGTGTCGATCGCGATGGTGCGGCGAGTCCGGCACGGCTCAGCAGGTTCGCGTCGGCAGGCCAACGCTTCACCCGCTTCGCTTTCTGACAAGCCGCAGGCTTTGATCGCAAAACCGCGGGGCACTTTTGCGAAACCTGCTTAGACCAGTTCCTTTCCCTTGGCGTCGATCATCGCTTCCAGTTCGACGTCGGCGTCGTCGGGCAGGATCATCTCGTTGTGCGCCTTGCCCGACGGGATCATCGGGAAGCAGTTCTCCAGCTTGTCGACGAGGCAGTCGAGGATCACCGCCTTGGGCGTTTCGATCATCTCGGTGATCGCCGCATCGAGGTCGGCCGGGTCGGAAACCCGAAGGCCGTGGGCGCCGTAGGCGTCGGCGAGCTTCACGAAATCGGGTAGGGAGTGCGAATAGGATTCGGAATAGCGCTTCTCGTGCAGCAGCTCCTGCCACTGGCGCACCATCCCGAGGTATTCGTTGTTGAGGATGAAGATCTTGACCGGCAGCCGATAATGCGCCGCCGTCGACATTTCCTGCATGTTCATCAGGATCGAGCCCTCGCCGGCGACGTCGACGACGAGGGCCTGCGGATGCGCCATCTGCACACCGATGGCGGCCGGCAGTCCGTAGCCCATCGTTCCCAGGCCTCCGGACGTCATCCAGCGGTTCGGCTCCTCGAAATCGTAATGCTGCGCCGCCCACATCTGGTGCTGCCCGACCTCGGTGGTGATGTAGGTTTCGCGATGCTTGGTCAGGGCCAGGAGGCGGCGCACGGCGTGCTGCGGCTTGATTGTCGTCGTTGAATTGCGGAACGACAGCGACTTTCGCCCGCGCCACGCCTCGATGGCGCGCCACCACTGCGCCAGCGCACCCGCATCCGCCTTGAGGTCGCGCTCCTTCCAGATCTTGATCATCGCCCGCAGCACGCGGGCGCAGTCGCCGATCACCGGCACGTCGACGCGCACCGTCTTGTTGATGGAGGTCGGATCGATATCGACGTGGATCTTGCGCGACCCCGGCGAGAAGGCATCGAGGCGCCCGGTGATGCGGTCGTCGAAGCGCGCGCCGATGTTGATCATCACGTCGCAGTCGTGCATCGCGTGATTGGCCTCGAACGTCCCGTGCATGCCCAGCATGCCGAGCCACGCCGGGCCCGAGGCGGGGTAGCAGCCCAGCCCCATCAGGGTCGAGGTCACGGGGAAGCCGGTCAGCGCCACAAGTTCGCGCAGCAGCCTGGACGCTTCCGGCCCCGAATTGATGACGCCGCCGCCGGTGTAGAACACCGGGCGCCGGGCCGCGGCCATCAAGGCCACCGCTTGCCCGACGCGGGCAATCTCCGGCTCGACCCGCGGCCGGTAGGTCTTGTGCTCGGGCACGGCGCGCTTGGGCGAATAGGTGCCGCGGGCGAACTGCACGTTCTTGGGGATGTCCACCACCACCGGGCCGGGACGCCCGCTCGCGGCGACGTAGAAGGCTTCGTGCAGGATGCGGGCGAGGTCATCGACCGAGCGCACGAGATAGTTGTGCTTGGTGCAGTGCCGGGTGATGCCGACCGTGTCGCATTCCTGGAAGGCGTCGGAGCCGATCAGGTGGGTCGGCACTTGGCCGGTGATGCACACGAGCGGGATCGAGTCGAGCAGGGCATCGGTGAGCCCGGTGACGACGTTGGTCGCGCCCGGCCCGGAGGTGACGAGCAGCACGCCCACTTTGCCCGATGAGCGGGCATAACCCTCGGCGGCGTGGGCGGCGCCCTGCTCGTGGCGGACCAGAACGTGGCGGATGTCGCTTTGGCCGTAAAGCTGGTCGTAGATCGGCAGCACCGCGCCGCCGGGATAGCCGAAGATGGTGGTGACGCCCTGATCCCGCAGCGCCTGCACGATCATCTGCGCGCCGCTCATCTGCCCCTGCGCGCCGAGCGTGGACTGGATGGCCGGCCGATGGCCCTGGGATCCGCCAAGTTGCGGCTCGGCGACTTGCGCCCGAGCCTCTCGCGGCTGTGTGTCTCGCATGATGGAAACTCGTTCGGGTTGTGCGACCTGTGGACTTCGTGCGGGCGGAGGGGACACGACCGTTGGAACAACAAAAAAGGCCCCTCGGGGGCCTTTGAAACGCGCCGGTCGTGGGATCGATCGAGGCGGCTAGCCTCGTCCCAGCGACGGCGCAGGTCGTACGATAAGGGGAAGGGCCAAAGTGCTCGATCCTCGCGCGGGACTATCGCCTAGACCTTTCCCGGCGGGAGATCAACCGAAATCGGGCCGGCGTCAGGGCCATCGCTTGA
>CAXTMA010000112.1:0-2109 GCA_964245015.1 uncultured Beijerinckiaceae bacterium
ACGAAGACGGGCGGTGCGCGGCGCGACGGCAGGTCGGCCGCGAAGGCCGTGGTGGCGAAAGCCGCGAACGCGGTCGCAGCCGCCGTGCTGAGCAGGATCTTTGTCATGGAAGCTCCGAGTGGGTCTCCGGTCCTTATAACCCCACTGTCTTTCGACTCACCCAAAAAGCGGTACGATTGCTTTCGCTTTCGCGGAGGTGTGGCTTATTTATCGCGACGATACCAGCGCTGTACTGCGACGGTGAAGGGCCACCGCGGCGGCGAGAATGTCGAATCACCGAGAGAAAACAATGTATTCGCTCCGGCAACGACTCTTTGGTGTCAAGCCCCGCGGCGCCCCTGCGTCGAGCCGCGCGCGCCGGCGATCCAGTTGTGGAGGGCGAACCAAGTCGATTCGCATGGTTTTCTAATCGACAATCGACAAAGCCAGTATTTTCATCCCCGGCGTCTAGCAATACCTAACAAAAGATAGAACAAGTTTGACCGGGGCATTCATCGGCGCAGCGGGACGGTGCCGGACAGCTCGATGCACAAAGCGGCAGCCGCCATGTCTCGCCAACGCCGCTCGCGACGCTGCAGGGCCTCCGCATCGCTCCCCCACAGGCGCATCTGATAATCCTCGTCGACGTGGGCGGCCGTCCAGGCCTCGGCGACGTCGAGGGCACCCCAACTTACCGCGAGGGCCAGCAGAACCGATCCGGCGAGACTGGTCATCACGCTCAGCGCCGCGAGCCGCAGGGCGCCGCCCGACCCGCGCGCGACCTCGTCCACGGCGCGGCGCACGGCGACGAGCGCAGCCTCGGGCTGCGCCGCATACATCACGCCCTCGACGCAGATGAAGCGGGCCTGGAGCCGGTCGCCGACGAGGGCCAGCACCGGATCCCAGGCGGCGGCCTGCTCGCGAGCCAGGGCTGGCGGATCGGCGGCGCGATAACAAACGAGATCGGTTTCGGCGAACTTCGCCACGGCGACGACGGTCGTTTCCATCGCGGCGCCGACCCCGTCGATCGCGGAATTGGCGAGGCGGGTGAGCGGCATGGCATCGGGTTCGATGATGGTTGTCTGGTTCTGCCATTCCGCCGCGAGCGCTTCGGCGAGGGCCGGCGTCGGCAGGCAGAGCAGCGCTTTGGCCGGCGTGCGCACCGGCTTGCCATCCAGCAGCACGCCGAAGGCCGAACCATCGCCGAGCGGACCCGACGTCGCCCGCGCGTAGAAGCGGCGCGGCAAGGCCTTCTTCAGATCACGCCGGGCCATCGCAATGGGATCGGTTGGGGCTGCGGGGGATGGATCGACGGGCTCGGTCATCGCTGGCAGGCTTTGCTCATCGGGCGAAGGTCGGTCGCCGCCGGCGAGATGCAAGGGCTTTGGCGGCAACTCGCCGGCTCACGTCGGCAGGAACGAGGCAAGCGCGGGAACATCGGCGAGCACGCGCTCGGCCCCGCCGTCGATCAGGGCTTCCGCTGAATGGTAGCCCCAGCCCACGCCAAGCGCGCGAACCCCGGCCGCCACCGCCATCGCCATGTCGAAGCTGGTGTCGCCGATCATCGTCGCATCGCGCGGCTCAATCGTTGTCTGCGCCAGCGCCGCGCGCAGCATCGAGGGATGCGGTTTGGACGGGTGCTCGTCGGCCGTCTGCACGGTCGCGAACAGGCCGGACCAGCCTTGCGCGGCGATCAGCCTGTCGACCCCCTTGCGCGACTTGCCGGTGGCAAGGCCGAGCGCCACGCCGGGACGGGCGGCGAGAGCGACCAGGAGGTCGCCGACGCCGGGGTAGAGCGGCTCGGTGAAGCTTGGCTCGGCGCGCAGATCCGTCCAGGCGTCCCTGTAGGCCTTGGCGAGGCCTGCCACCGGACCATCGACCCCGACCAGGGCGGCGAAGGCTTCGGTCAGCGACAGGCCGACCACCGACAGCGAGCGGGAGCGGGACGGGAACGGCAAGCCGAAGGCGGCAAAGGCGCGCCGCTGCGCCTCGACAATGCCGTGCTGGCTATCGACCAGCGTGCCGTCGACGTCGAAGACGATCAGGGGCATCGCAGCTTCTCGCGGCCGAGACGCCGGTCGAGAGCACCGGACCCTAAACCGAATCCGGCCCGACGCTCTAAGTCGCTGT
>CAXTMA010000112.1:2209-12253 GCA_964245015.1 uncultured Beijerinckiaceae bacterium
GCCGCATCGGATTTATCCGAAAACCGCTGCGCACTTTTCGGTCCGATGCTCTAAGTCGCTGTGCCGCATCGGATTTATCCGAAAACCGCTGCGCACTTTTCGGTCCGATGCTCTAAGGATTGCCGGCCGGAGCCTCGCCCGGGCGGTCGCGACTTAGGCCGCGCTCTTCCAGCTCGCGCAGGTAGGTGCTCCAGCGATCCGCCCCCTGCGCGCCCAGCTCATGGAGATAGGTCCAGGTGAAAAGGCCGGTGGAGTGCATGTCGTCGAAGCTCAGCCTGACCGCATAGGTGCCGATGGGATCGACGCCGATGATCGCCACGTTGCGCTTGCCGCCGAGCAGCTTGCGCTCGCGGCGGCTGTGGCCCTGCACCTCGGCGCTGGGACTCATGACTCGCAGCAACTCGGCCGCCAGATCGAAGCTCCGGCCGTCGTCGAAGGCGACGGCGAGGCGGCGCCCCTTGTCCATCACCTTGATTTCCGTTGGCCAAGGGGCATCTGCCTGTGCCATTCCTTTTTCCCATCCCTCAAACGCAGGTCGCAGAAGCGCTATATGAGCGTCATGCCCACCGCAAACGCCTTCGCCGCCGGTTCGCCAGCTAGTTCGCCAGCTCCTGCATCAGGGGCGGACGGCGCACCGCTGGTCGACCCCTTCGGTCGCCATGTCAGCTATATCCGCGTGTCGGTCACCGACAGGTGTGACTTCCGTTGCGTGTATTGCATGGCCGAAGACATGCAGTTCCTGCCCAAGCGCGACCTGCTGTCGCTGGAGGAGCTGGAGCGGCTGTGCCATGCCTTCATCGCCCGCGGTACCCGCAGGATCCGCCTGACCGGCGGTGAGCCGCTGGTCCGCCGCGACCTCCTGCGCCTGGTGCGCGGCTTGTCGCGTCATCTGGCCAGCGGCAAGCTGCAGGAAGTGACGCTGACGACCAATGGGTCGCAGCTTCACCGCTTCGCCGGCGAGCTGGCTGCGGCGGGGGTCCGCCGGATCAACGTCTCGATGGACAGCCTCGATCCCGCCCGTTTCCGTGCCATCACGAGACGGGGGGATCTCGCAACCGTGATGAGGGGCCTCGACGCCGCGCAGGACGCCGGCCTGGCGGTGAAGATCAACGCCGTGGCGCTCAAGGGCGTCAACGATCACGAGATCCCGTCCTTGATCGAATGGGCGCACGGACGCGGCATGGACCTCACCCTGATCGAGGTGATGCCGATGGGCGAGATCGGCGAGAACCGCATCGACCAGTACCTTCCGCTCGCCCAGGTGCGCGCCGACCTGATGAGCCGCTACACGCTGACCGACCTCGCCTTCAAGACCGGCGGTCCCGCGCGATACGTCAAGGTCGAGGAAACCGGCGGTCGTCTCGGCTTCATCACGCCGATGACGCACAACTTCTGCGAGTCGTGCAACCGGGTCCGGGTGACCTGCACCGGCACGCTGTACATGTGCCTCGGCCAGGATGATGCCGCCGACCTTCGCGCGGCCCTGCGCGCGTCGCCCGACGATGTTCTGCTCAACGACACGATCACCGCCGCCATCGCCCGCAAGCCGAAGGGGCACGACTTCATCATCGACCGCGCGGTGAACCGTCCCGCGGTGGGGCGGCACATGAGCGTCACCGGCGGCTGAAAAGTCTCACGGCCACTTTACCGAGGGCGGAAGCGAGGACAGGATCGACTCCACGTTGCCGCCGGTCTTCAGACCGAAGATGGTGCCGCGGTCGTAGATCAGGTTGAACTCGACGTAACGGCCGCGGCGGACCAGCTGCTCCTCGCGGTCGGCCTCGCTCCACTGGGTCGCGTAGTTGTCACGCACGATGGCTGGGTAGACGGCCTTGAAGGCCTCGCCGACCCCTCGCGTGAAGGCAAAGGCCGCCTCGAAGTCGTCGTCGGTCGGCCCCGGAGCGAGGTAATCGTAGAAGATGCCGCCGACGCCGCGCGGCTCGTTGCGATGCTTGAGGTGGAAGTAGTCGTCGCACCACTCTTTATAGCGTCGGTAGTCGGCGAGCGGGGCATGAGCCTCGCAGGCATCTCGCAGGGCACGGTGGAACAGCCGGGTATCGGGATCCTCGGCCGTGCGGCGGCGGTCGAGCACGGGGGTGAGGTCGGCGCCGCCGCCGAACCATGCCTTGCTCGTCACCACGAAGCGCGTGTTCATGTGCACGGCCGGCACGTGGGGATTCCAAGGGTGGGCGATGAGGGAGATGCCCGAGGCCCAGAACCGCGGGTCGGCCTCGGCACCGGGGATTTGCTTGGCGAATTCCGGCGCAAAGGTTCCGTAGACGGTCGAGGAGTGCACGCCGGCCTTCTCGAAGACGCGCCCCTTCAACGTGCCCATCCGGCCGCCACCGCCGTCGTGCCCGTCGTGGTTGGTGCGCCGCCACGGCTTCATCACCGCCCGGCCGGCTTCAAGATCGAGGCGGGCGAACGGTCCTGGCGCGTCGATCTCCAACGCTTCCAGTTCGGCCAGGATCTCGCCCTGCAGCCGTTCGAACCAAAGGCGGGCCGCCTGCTTGTGGTCGGAGTCGGTCATTGGCGAGGGTCCAGCATTGCCGGCCCGGCCGGCGGCCGGCCGTTTCTAGAACAGGACGAGGCATCAACGAAACGTCATCGCGCTTCAACCCGGCGTGTCATCGCACGCGTTCGTCGGTGCGGGGGCACTACGGCGGCTGCGCCGCGATCCCTTCGGTTTGACGCAGCGCCTCGCCGAGCACCATGGCGGCGGCAACGGCGACGTTGAGCGAGCGCAACGGCGGCGCGATGGGAATGACGACCCGCTCGTCGGCTGCCTCGTGTACGATCGAGGGCACGCCCGCCGACTCGCGGCCGACGAGCAGCACGTCGTCGCGACGATAGCTCAGCCGGCCGTAGTGCCGGTCGGCATGGGTCGTCAACAGCACCAGCCGCCGCCCGTCGGCGCGCCGCCACGCTTCGAAGGCGGCGAACGATCGGTGGCGGGTCACGGCGACCGCATCGAGGTAGTCGAGCCCGGCGCGGCGGAAATGACGGTCGCTGGCGGGAAATCCGGCGGGCTCGATGATGGCCGCCGCGACGCCGAGGCAGGCGCACAGCCGCAGCATGGTGCCGCAGTTCTGGGGGATGTCGGGCTGATACAGCGCGAGCACCAGATGCGAAGCGGGCTGAGGATGTGAGGGGGTGATCGTCCTAAGTCCTCAAGGCTGGCCGCAGACGAGCGAAGCGTCCGAACTTCTCCGCACGACCGCTTGTTGTTGCCTCAAAGGAACATGCACATGCCAGGCAAAAGCACGCGGCCCAAGCTCAAGACGCTCTCGGCAGCCGGCCTCGCAGCGCTGACGCTCGGCCTCACCCTGGCCGACACCGGCTCGGCTGCGGCGCGCCACTACCGGCGGGGCCACCATCGGGGCGACGGCGGACGGGGCCTGGGCATCGGGCTCGGCGTCGCAGCCGGCGCGCTGACGGCCGGTGCCCTCGCCAGCAGCTACAACAATCCGTACTACGGCTACGGCGGCTACTACCGCCGTCCCTACGGCTACGGCGTCTACAGCGCTCCCGGCTACGGATATGGCGGCTACTGAGCCCGTTCGGCACACTCGACGCACCTTTTTCGGTCTTCGGCGAGGCGCTCGCGCGCAGCCAGCAAGCCTTCCCGGCCCGTCCATCGCCATGCGACCTTTGCGCTTGCGTCCGCTGGTTCAGCGGATCGCCGTGTTGCGAAGCCCGCGTGGGAATGGCATATTCGGCAGGTCGGCGTCGAAGCACTTCCCTTCGTCCAGCCGGCGATTCACCGTGCTGAATCCATCGATGCCGCCTTCGTAAGCCGGCTGCGTCGGGGGTCGCCACAGCGAGACACCAAGAGATGAGCGCCCCCTCGACCTACGTCCCGCAGAGCGCCGCCGCGAAGTGGCTGGAAGCGCGGCTGCCGATTCTCGGGCTGGTCCATTCCTCGTTCGTGGCCTTTCCCAACCCGCGCAACCTGAACTATTTCTGGACCTTCGGCGGCATTCTCGCCTTCATGCTGGGATCGCAGATCCTGACCGGCGTGATCCTGGCGATGCATTACACGCCCGAAGCCTCGCTGGCCTTTAACTCGGTCGAGCACATCATGCGCGACGTGAACTACGGCTGGCTGCTGCGCTACGTGCACGCAAACGGCGCCTCGATGTTCTTCTTCGCCGTCTACGTTCACATCTTCCGCGGCATGTACTACGGCTCGTACAAAGCGCCTCGCGAGGTGCTGTGGCTGCTGGGCATCGTCATCTACCTGTTGATGATGGCAACCGGTTTCATGGGCTACGTGCTGCCTTGGGGGCAGATGAGCTTCTGGGGCGCCACCGTGATCACCAGCCTGTTCGGCGCCGTCCCCTTCATCGGCGATTTCGTCACCCATCTGCTGTGGGGCGGCTTCGCGGTGGACAATGCCACACTCAACCGGTTCTTCGCCCTGCACTACCTCCTGCCGTTCATGATCGCCGGCGTGGTGGTGCTGCACATCTGGGCTTTGCACGTCCCCGGCTCCAACAATCCCTCGGGCATCGAGAAGAAGTCGGCCAAGGACACCCTGCCCTTCCATCCCTACTTCACGGTCAAGGACGGGTTCGCCCTGTCCTGCTTCCTGGTGCTCTATGCCTGGGTGGTGTTCTTCGTCCCGAACTACCTCAACCATGCCGACAACTACATCGAGGCCAACGCCCTGGTGACGCCGCAACACATCGTGCCGGAATGGTATTACCTTCCCTTCTACGCGATCCTGCGCTCCATCCCGAGCAAGCTGATGGGCGTGGTTGCCATGTTCATGGCCATCGTTCTCCTCGCGTTTCTGCCCTGGCTCGACACGTCGCGCATCCGTTCGGCCAATTACCGCCCGGCGTACAAGGTGTTCTTCTGGCTGTTCGTGGTCAACGCCATCCTGCTCGGCTACATCGGCTCGCAGCCGCCGCAGGGATCGTACATCCTGCTCGGCCGCATCTTTACCTTCTGGTACTTCTTCCACCTCGTAGTGATCCTGCCTCTGCTCGGCTTCTTCGAAACACCGCGTCCGTTGCCGGCCTCGATCTCCGATGCCGTGCTCGGCCCGCTTGGGGTCGGCGGCTCCGCCGTAGCCATGTCAGCGCGCACGGCGTCATCGCCCAGCACCGAGGGTTAGGATCATGCTCGGGGTCGAGGCGGTGATCCGCCGTTTTCTCCGCTGCTCGGCGGGTGCGGTTGCGCTCTGTCTCCTCCTGGCCGCGCCAAGCATCGGCTCTTCTGCCTATGCCGCGGACAAAGCGCCTTCGCCCGATGTTTCCACCGCAGGGACACCGGCAGGTCAGGCTCCCAACGCGAGCACGAAGGACACGCGGGCCGACGATGCCAAGCAGGTTCAGGCTGCCAACGGCAACGAGCCGGAAGTTCCGCCGCCCGTCTCGTGGAGCTTCGGCGGCCTGTTCGGGCATTACGACACCGCGCAATTGCAGCGCGGATATCAGGTGTACAAGGAGGTTTGCTCGAATTGCCATTCGATGAAGCTGGTCGCGTTCCGCAATCTCGGCGGACCCGGCGGCCTCGGCTACAGCGAGGGGCAGATCAAGACGCTGGCCGCGAGCTATCAGGTCGACGACGGTCCAAACGACAAGGGCGAGATGTACAAGCGGCCGGGCCGGCCGGCTGACTATTTTCCTTCACCCTTCCCCAATCCGGAGGCGGCTGCCGCCGCCTATGGCAAGGCGCCGCCCGACATGTCCGTGCTTGCCAAGGCGCGCGGGTGGGAGCGGGGGTTCCCAGCCTTCATCTTCGACTTCTTTACACAATCCGAGGAAACCGAGGGTCCGACCTACATTCACGCGGTGCTGAACGGCTACACCGATCCGGACAACCCCAAATACAACATCTACATGCCCAATCATGCGATCGCGATGCCGAAGCCGCTCAGCGACGGGCAGATCGAATACAAGGACGGCTCGCCGCAGACCCTCGACCAATATGCCAAGGACGTTTCAGCCTTCCTGATGTGGGCAGCCGAGCCGAAGCTGCAGCAACGCAAGGCGATGGGTCTGCTGGTCGTGAGCTTCCTGACCCTGTTCTCCGTGCTGCTGTTCTTCGTCAAGAAGCGGATCTGGGCCCGCGTCGGCGGTGACGTGGTCGTCGGCGCGCACTGACGTCGGCAACCTTCGCCTGATCCTTCGCGGAGTTGCCTCGGCAAAAAGCTTGGTTCCGACGAAACTTGTCGCGAGCCAGCGCAACCTCGGCTTTATCAGCGTTGTTCAACGCGGGAAGCTCCGGGGATGCGCAATGGCTGACGATCGACCTTCCACACCGACGTTGATTGGGGACGCCATCCGGCAGGCGTCCGGCTTGGTCTCCGCCGAACTGCAACTGGCGCGCCTCGAAGCGACCGAGAAGCTGACGAAGCTTGTGGTCTCGATCGTCAGCTTGGTCGTTGCCGCGATCTTCGTCATCGTCGCCTTGATCTTCTTGCTCACCGGTCTCGTCGGCCTGCTGGCCCACCTGCTGCATTGGACGGACTGGCAGGCCAGCCTCGCCGTGGGCGGTGTGGTCGCGTTCATCGCCCTCATCACCATCGTGCTCGCCGCACGCAACCTGTCCGCCGCCAAGCTGAAGCCGGATCGGACCATCCGTCAGGTTCAGCAGACAACCGAGATCGTGAGGGGCGCGCGATGAGCAAGACGGTGTCGACCGCTGCCGAAGCTGAGAAGCATGCCGAGAAGGCGCGCGCCGAACTGAGCGCGACGCTGGAACAGTTGAAGGACAATCTGACACCGAAACGCCTCGCGGGCGAGGCGGCGGCAGCCACGCGCGCGCGCACGCCGACGTGGCTCCTGAGCTACTGGGACTTCGCCGGAAGTCCGGCCGGCCTCGGCCTGATCGGGGCAACGGCCGCGAGCATCAGCCTGACCGTGCTCAAACGCAGGCGCCGGGTTGCGCGGCGGCTTCGCTAGAGCATCGGACCCTGAACAGGTCCGGTCCGATACTCTAACCTATTGTGTCGCATCGGATTTATCCGAAAACCGCTGCGCACTTTTCGGTCCGATGCTCTAACTTGCTGTGCCGCATCGGATTAATCCGCAACCGCTTCGCACTTTTCGCTCCGATGCTCTAACGAGGCGTCGCGACCGGCACCGATCGCCGGGTTATTCGATGGAGATGCGCGGTGCCGCACGGCGGCGGGTGGCTTCCAGCCCGGTTCGGACCTGGTCCGCGATCGCGCGGTACACCTTGCCGGGCTCGCTCCCCGGCGCCGTCGCCGCGGGCGGCCGGCCAGCATCGGACTGTTCGCGGATGGACAGTACCAACGGCACCTCGCCGAGAAAGGGAACGCCGAGGTTTGCGGCTTCGTGGCGCGCGCCGCCGTGGGCAAAGATGTCCGAGCGACCACCGCAGTGCGGGCAGATGAAGGTGCTCATGTTCTCGACGAGCCCGAGAATGGGCACGCCGGTCTTCTCGAACATCGCGACGCCGCGCCGGGCATCGATCAAGGCGAGATCCTGAGGGGTCGAAACGATCACTGCGCCGGCCAGCGGAACGCCCTGCGCGAGGGTGAGCTGTGCATCGCCGGTGCCGGGCGGCATGTCGACGACGAGGCAGTCCAGCTCGCCCCACTCGACTTCACGCAGCAGCTGGTTGATCGCCGACATCACCATCGGCCCCCGCCAGATCATCGCCTCGCGCTCGGGAACCAGGAAGCCGATCGACATCGCCTTGATGCCGAAGGCGTGCAGCGGCTTCAGCATCTTGCCTTCCACCTCCGGCTTGGCGTCGAGGCCGAGCAGGCGCGGCAGCGAGGGACCGTAGATGTCGGCGTCAAGAATGCCGATGCGCCAGCCGGTGGCGGCGAGCGAAAGGGCGAGGTTGACGGCGGTCGTCGATTTGCCGACGCCTCCCTTTCCCGAGGCAACGGCGATGATGCGCTCGATACCGGGGATCGCGATGTTGCGCGGCGGCGCAGCGCGCGGTGCCGGTCCGCCATGAGATGTCGCCGCGTGCGAATGACCGGCTTGGGTGTGTCCGGACGTCTTCGCCGCCGATCGTTCGGCCGTCAGGCTGACCACGGCTCCGGCGACGCCGGGAATCGCCTTGATGGCAAGCTCCGCTTCACGGCGCATCGTCTCCATCGCCTCTGCAAGACGCGGATTGCCGGTCAGCGCGAGATAGACCTTGTCGTTGCGGATGGTCAGGCCAGCGATGCCGTTCGAGCGCGACACCGCCGATCGCCCGTCCGGCCCGGCAATCGTCGCAAGCGCGTCGAGCACGTCATTTTCGCCGACCATACCGCCCTGTTCCCTCTTGCGCCCACAAATTGCGCCGGTTTCCCACATATGGGGTTGCCGGGCGGCAGATGCAGCATCGGGAGGTCGCCCGCGACCGACGGCGAGTCCCGGACCGGGCACGGCGATGTCGCGAGGTTGCGCGGTCCCGTTGAATTCGGCAAGGTCCGCGGGAATGATGCTGGGGAGAGAGCCGTTCTGATTGTCGGAAGGCTGCGCTGTCGAGGCGCGGCAACACTGTGCGCGGCGGTCATCGGCATCGCGGCTTCGTGCCTCGTACCCTCCATGGACGGCGGCGGCGCCACGTTCGATACCTATGATGCCGCCGCGAGGGGCATCGGCGCGCATGGCATCCCCGGGCACCTCACCATCGCCAGCGAAGGTGCGCGCCCTCCCTACAATTACCTCGACGGCGACAAGCTCGCCGGCTTCGAGATTGACCTCGGCCAGGACCTTTGCCGGCGCATGGCGACGAGTTGCTCCTTCGTCGCGCAGGACTGGGACTCGCTGATCCCCTCCCTCGTCGCCCACCGTTCCGATGCGATCATGGCGGCGATGGAAATCACACCCGAGCGGCAGGAGCAGATCGCCTTTTCCGCGCCCTACCTGCGGATGCCGTCGGCCTTTCTCGTGCGCAGGTCGAGCGATCTCACGGCCGGCACACCGCAAATCCTCGCCGGACGAAGCGTCGGGGTCGAGCAGGGCGGAACGCACCAGACCTTCCTGAAAGAAGTGTTTCCCTCGACGCAGGCGCGGCGCTACGGCTCGTTGTCGGACGCCATCCTCGACCTGGAAGCCGGCCGCATCGATGCCGCCCTAGGCGACAAGGACGCGATCGCAACCTTTCTCAAGACCCGGCGCGATGCCGCCTGCTGCCGCATCCTCGCCGACGTCCCACGCTATCCCGCTTATTTCGGCGACGGCATCGGCATCGGACTGCGCAGGGAGGACGTCGCGCTGAAGATCGCCTTCGACAAGGCGCTGGTGCAATCCATGGCCGATGGCACCTTCGCGCGGATCAGCGCCCGCTACTTCGACTTCGCGGTGGACTGAGCCGCAACCCGGGCCTTTGACAGGGCGCTCAGGACGGATCACGTCCGCGTCTCGACATGGCGTGAGCCACACGTGGACGGGCATGCTCGTCCCGCGCGCCAACCTCCAGGCG
Source organism: uncultured Beijerinckiaceae bacterium (assembly GCA_964245015.1). GTDB lineage: Bacteria > Pseudomonadota > Alphaproteobacteria > Rhizobiales > Beijerinckiaceae > RH-AL1. The sequence goes on from CAXTMA010000112.1 coordinate 11,615, forward strand.
ACAGCGCCACACCGGCATCGAATCCGCTCTCACGGTCGCCGGGAACTTCGGCGCGCGTCGTGGTATCCGCCACTCACCCTATCTCTCTATAGTTAATGCCATTAACCTTCTGCATTGCGATGCTTTCCCCTTTTCGCAACCAAGAACCGCTAAACATTGCGTATGACAAGCAACTCGACTTGCGGGTCGAGCCGTCCTGCGGCCTTATAGGCACCAGGGAGGCATTACGACATGCTTGGAATTATTCGTGAGTTGATCGCGGACCACGGCCGCTTGCCGGTCGGCGTCGACAGGCTGCGCGACGGCGACGATCTTTACGCCGCCGGACTGACCTCCTTCGCGGCCGTGCAGCTCATGCTGGCTATCGAGGACCGCTTCGATGTGGAGTTCCCCGAATCCATGCTGAACCGCCGCAGCTTCAGCAGCGTCGACGCCATTGCCGGCTGCCTCGCCGAACTCGGCGCCCACCACGCCATCGAGGCCGCCTGATGGGCGCACTCGACCCGATGCTCTCGGCTGGCAGCCCTATCCCTGCCGCCGCGAGCCATGGTGGCGCCAGCCTGCGCGAGCGCGGCGCCCGCGCGGCGGCGGTCGCCGGCCAGCACGACTACTGGCGCCTGTCGCTGATGCGCGGCGCCA
>CAXTMA010000113.1:0-12006 GCA_964245015.1 uncultured Beijerinckiaceae bacterium
CCCTCGACCGGCACGGCGATCACCTCCTGCGCCAGACCGGCAAAGGCGCGCAGGAAGGCAGTTGTGTCCTTGGTGATCAGCGTGCCGCACACCACCACGAGAGGGCGCGGCGCCTTGTCCTCGAGGTCGGCCATCGCCTGGCCCAGCACCCGTCCGCCGTCCTCGTTGTGGCCGCCGTCGAGCCACAACTCCGCCCCGGCCGGCGCAAGCGCGGCGAGCGTTCCCTTCGACAGGCGCTGCAGGCGGGCCGGCCAGTCCACGGTGCCGAGGCCGCGCTCGAGGGCGCCGGCGGCGAGATCGGGCACGACCCGGCGCAGCGCGGCGATGGCCGTGGCGGCGTTGGCGTGCTGGTGGCGCCCGGCAAGGCGGGGAAGCGGCAGGTCGAGGAGCCCGTCGTTGTCCTCGAACAGCAGGCGGCCGTGTTCTTCGCGCACGAAGAAATCGCGGTCGGCGAGACAAATGGGCGAGCCGGCGCGATGCGCCTCGCGCTCCAGCACGACCCGCGCCTCGTCGCTCGGCTGGAAGCCGATCACCGCCGGGCTGCCGCGCTTGAAGATGCCGGCCTTTTCGCGCGCGATGCCCGCCACGCTGCTGCCGAGGAATTCGACGTGGTCGGTCGACACGGCCGTGACGATGCTGGCGAGCGGTCGGCCGACGACGTTGGTGGCGTCGCATCGCCCGCCCAGGCCCACTTCCAGCAGCAGCGCATCGGCCGGATGGGCGGCGAAGAGGTGGAAGGCGGCGGCGGTGGTCATCTCGAAGAAGGTGATCGGCGCGCCCGCGTTCACCCGCTCGCAATGTTCCAGCGCCGCCATCAGTTCACCCTCGTCGACGAGGCGGCCGCCGCCCGGCCCGGCGAGGCGGATACGCTCGTGAAAGCGCACGAGGTGGGGCGAGGTGTAGGCGTGGACGCGCCGCCCTCCGGCTTCGAGCATGGCGCGGAGAAAGGCGACGGTGGAGCCCTTGCCGTTGGTGCCCCCGACGTGGATCACCGGCGGCAGCCGGTCCTGCGGGCGCCCGAGCGCGTCGAGCAGCACGAGGATGCGGTCGAGCGACAGGTCGATCTTCTTGGGATGGAGCGCGGTCAGCCGCTCCAGAACGGCGTCGGACCCCTGCGTCGGCTTGAGCTTCACGCGCGCAATCCTCCCCTGCCGAAGGCGGGGGACGGAATAAGCGTCACGGCTTTCACGCCGCCGCCGGCGTGGGGAGCGCCGCCGGCACGCTTGCGGGCTTGTGCATCAGCACCGAGCACAGCCGCGCCAGCGTCGCCCGCATGTCCTTGCGCGCCACAACCATGTCCACCATGCCGTGCTGCTGCAGGTATTCGGCGCGCTGGAAGCCGGGCGGCAGCTTCTCGCGGATGGTCTGCTCGATGACGCGGGCCCCGGCGAAGCCGATCACCGCGCCGGGCTCGGCGATGTGCACGTCGCCCAGCATGGCGTAGGAGGCGGTGACGCCCCCGGTGGTCGGGTTGCACAGCACCACGATGTAGGGAAGCTTGGCGGCGCGCAGGCGCTGCACCAGCAGGGTGGTGCGCGGCATCTGCATCAGCGAGAAGATGCCCTCCTGCATGCGGGCGCCGCCCGACGCGGTGAAGATGATGAAGGGCACGTGGCGGTCGATCGCCGCCGTCATGCCGGTGATGATCGCCTCGCCCGCCGCCAGCCCGAGCGAGCCGCCGAGGAAGTCGAAGTTCTGCACGGCGACCACCGCCTCGACGCCTTCGATCGTGCCGGCGGCGAGCCGAACCGCGTCGGGCGCGCCCGTCTTGGCACGGTATTCCTTGAGGCGATCGGCGTATTTCTTGACGTCGCGGAACTTGAGCGGATCGTGCGGCACGTCGGGGGTGGCGAGATCCTCGTAGGCCGCTCCGTCGAACAGGGTGTCGAGCCGCTGCTTGACCGGCATGCGCATGTGGTAGCCCGACGAGGGGACGACGTGAAGGTTGTGCTCCAGATCCTTGTGGAAGACGAGCTCGCCCGAATCCGGGCACTTGACCCAAAGGTTCTCGGGCGACTCGCGCCGCATGAAAGAGCGGATCTTCGGGGTGACGACGTTGGAGATCCAGTTCATGCGATGGTACGATCCCTCCGGCCGGCGCGCCGGACGCTTCGTAACGTAGTCCGATGTGAGCGGCACGGCCAGTTCGGCTCTCCGGCCCTGACAACGGCGGCCAAACTCAGGCTCCCAACGTTTTGACGCGCGCGCCCGAGCGATCGTAGACTTCGCCCTCCGCGACGAGGAACCGGGCTCGTCGGGTTCGGCATTCCAAGCCTTCAAGCCCCCGACGTCCTCCAGCATCAAGGTGACGCGCTCGATCGCCTCCGTGGCGGCGTTGGCTTTCAGGAAGTAGCAGTTACCCGCGGACGTCTTATGCCAAACCCGGAAAACCGTCACCTCAGCCCCTTGTTTCGACCGAAGCGGATCTTGCACCACGCAGAAGTCCCAATTTAACTCTTAGAAGTCCGACCTGCCCGCCCCGCGCACGCCATCAGCCAGCGCGCCGACCAGGCCGGTCACCGCCGCCACGCTCCCCGACGTCGCCCGGCCCTCGCCATCGAGCGAGGCGCGCAACGCATCCACGATCGCCGAGCCGACCACCACCGCATCAGCGCCGGCGGCGGCGATGGCGGCGGCCGTCTCCGCCGTCTTCACGCCGAAGCCGACGGCCACCGGCAGATCGGTCTTCGCCTTCAACCGTGCCACCGCGGCGGCGACCGCGTCGCGGCTCGGCGCCGCCGTGCCGGTGATGCCGGCGATGGACACGTAATACAGGAAGCCCGACGTGTTCGCGAGCACGGCCGGCAGGCGCGCGGCGTCGGTGGTCGGCGTCGCCAGCCGGATGAAGTCGAGCCCGGCGGCGCGGGCCGGCAGGCACAGCTCGTCGTCCTCCTCGGGCGGGAGGTCGACCACGATCAGGCCGTCGACGCCGGCCTCGCGCGCATCGGCGAGGAAGCGGTCGACGCCGTAGATGTAGATCGGGTTGTAGTACCCCATCAGGATGACCGGCGTCGCAACGTCGGCGGGGGCGTCGCGCGCGCCCTGGCGGAAGGCGCGCACGATGTCGAGCGTGCCGGCCAGGGTGGCCCCGGTCTTCAGCGCCCGCAGGCCGGCCGCCTGGATCGCCGGCCCGTCGGCCATCGGGTCGGTGAAGGGCATGCCGAGTTCGATCACGTCGGCGCCGGCCGCCGGCAGGGCGCGGAGCAGGTCGAGTGCGGTTTGCCCGTCGGGATCGCCGGCCATGGTGAAGGTGACAAGGCCAACACGCCCTTGCGCGCGCAGGTCGGCGAAGCGGCGATCGATGCGGGTCGTCATGGGGTTCGGGTCATCAGATTTGGGCCGGCAAGCGCGAGGCGCAGAGCCTTATCCGATCGGACGCGCGCCGGCTACCGCCGAGGGAGCGCGGCCGTCCGGCGCGGTGAGCGCCGACGATCCCCCGCCGATCCCGATGCACTCAGCCGACGATCTGAAACGACACCTTCGTGCCGTCGGGCAGGTCCTTGGTCTGTTCGTGGACATCGGCGGTGAACCTGATCCACTCCTCCCACCCGCACAACCAGATGTTGCCGACCTCGTAATCGCCGCCCAGCATCGGCAGAACCGTGAAGGCGTAGCATTGCGAGGCGGCGGGGATCAGCCCGGAGGCCCGGCACCGCTCCGCCAGCGGGCGGAGCAGCCAGCCGTCCTCGTCGTCGACGCAGCGCCGGCGGAACTCCGCCTCGGAGGCGGCGATGCGGTCGACCGATGCCGCGGCCACCTGCAACATGTGGACGGCGCCGCCGGCATCGGCGAGGAACAGGTCGGCGAACAGGCTGGCGCCGAAGATGCGGCAACCCACCGGCAGCAACGCCGCCCATCCGCCGAGATCGGCGGCAGCCACCTCGTCGGGAAGGAAGTCCCGCCGGTCGGCGGCCAACTCAGAACGCCGACACACCGGTGATCGCCCGGCCGAGGATCAGCGCGTGGACGTCGGCTGCGCCCTCGTAGGTGTTCACCGTTTCCAGGTTGATGGCGTGGCGCATCATGTGCATCTCGCCGGTGATGCCGGCGCCGCCGTGCATGTCGCGGGCTTCTCGGGCGATGGCGATGGCGCGGGCGCAGTTCACCCGCTTCATCATGGAGATCGCCTCCGGCACGTGCTGGCCGGCATCAAGCATGCGGCCGAGCGCCAGCGAGCCTTCGAGCCCCAGCGCGATGTCGGTGAGCATGTCGGCGAGCTTCTTCTGCACGAGCTGGCGCCCGGCCAGCGACTTGCCGAACAGGGTGCGCCCGGTGACGTAGCTGCGCGTGTTGTGGAAGCAGAACTCCGCCGCCCCGATCGCCCCCCAGCTGATGCCGTAGCGCGCCTTGTTGAGGCAGGAGAAGGGGCCGCGCAGGCCGCGCACGCCGGTCAGCCGGTTGGCCTCGGGCACGAACACGTCGGTGAGGCCGATGTCGCCGGTGACGGAGGCGCGCAACGACAGCTTGTCGCCGATCTTGTTGGTGGAAAAGCCGGCCATGCCGCGCTCGACGATGAAGCCGTTGATGTCGCCGTCGAGCTTGGCCCAGACGATGGCGAGGTCGGCGATCGGCGAGTTCGAGATCCAGTATTTGGCGCCGTTGAGCTTGTAGCCGCCGTCGACCCGCTCGGCCTTGGTGCGCATGGAGGCAGGGTCGGAGCCGCCCTCGGCTTCCGTCAGGCCGAAGCAGCCGATCAGCTCGCCCTTCGCCATCCCCGGCAGGAACCTCGTCTTCTGCTCGCGCGTGCCGAAGGCGTAGATCGGGTACATCGACAGCGAGGACTGAACCGACAGCGCCGAGCGATAGCCCGAGTCGATCGCCTCGACGGCGCGGGCCACCAACCCATAGGCGACGTGGCTGGCGCCGGCACCGCCGTACTCCTCCGGCAGGGTGACGCCGAGCAGGCCGAGCTCGCCCATCTCGCTCATGATCTCGCGATCGAAGCGCTCGTCGCGGAAGGCCGACACCACGCGCGGCAGCAGCTTCTCGCGGGCGTAGTCGCGGGCGACCTGCGAGATCATCCGCTCCTCCTCGGTGAGGCGGGAGGCGAGGTCGAGCGGGTCGGTCCAATCGAAGCTGTTGGCGGTGATGGTGCCGGTCGTCATGTGGGTCTCCCGATCCCAAGCAACTAGGCCGCGCCAACGAGTCGGACAAGGCGCGGCATCGGACCCGTCCGACAGGCGTTCTTCATACTAACGGTATGGTCGCGTCCCTGCCCGGCAAGGCATAGGTTTGCGAAAAGAAGCAGGCATATCCGGCCATCGGCCGGGACAGCCCTCCGAACCGGAAGCCGAGGACAAGAACCACGCATGACGCGTTCGGACCTGATCGACCGCCCCGGCGCGATGCGCGGCGAGGACCGCATCGACGCCGCCGCCGTTGCCAGCTTTTTGAACGAGCGTGTCGCTGGCCTGTCCGGCGAGCCCGCCATCGCGCAGTTCCCCGACGGCGCCTCCAACCTGACCTACCTGCTGAGCTACGGCGCCCGCGACCTGATCCTTCGGCGGCCCCCGTCCGGAACGATGGCGAAGGGCGCCCACGACGTGCTGCGCGAGGCGCGGATCATGAGCGCGCTGCGCCCGCACTATCCCTTCGTCCCGCAGGTGGTCGCCGCCTGCGACGACGCCGGGGTGATCGGCTGCGACTTCTACGTGATGACGCGGATGATCGGGATCATCCCGCGCCGCGACCTGCCGGTCGAACTGGAACTGGACGCAGCCGCGACCCGCACCTTGTGCACCAACGTGCTCGACAAGCTGATCGCCCTGCACGCGCTTGATCCCGAGGCGGCCGGGCTCGGCGCGCTGGGCAAGGGGGCCGGCTACGTCGGCCGGCAGGTCGCGGGCTGGAGCGAGCGCTGGCGGCAGGCGCGCACGGCCGGCATCGACGCGATGGAGGACGTGCTCGGCTGGCTGGAGGGCGCGATGCCCTCACGCGAGCGCATCTGCGTCATCCACAACGACTTCCGCTTCGACAATGTGGTGCTCTCGCCCGACAACCCGCTCGATGTCATCGGCGTCCTCGATTGGGAAATGGCGACGCTGGGCGATCCCCTGATGGATCTGGGCGGGGCGCTCGCCTACTGGGTGCAGGCCGACGACGATCCCGCCTTTCAGGCCAACCGGCGCCAGCCGACCAACGCGCCGGGCATGCTGACCCGCGCCGCCGTGGTGGCGTACTATGCCGAGCGCACCGGCCTCGATGTGGCGGCCTTCGACTTCTACGAAGTGTTCGGCCTATTCCGCCTCGCCGTCATCATCCAGCAGATCTTCCGCCGGTACGTCCTGCGGCAAACGACCAATCCCCGCTACGCCCGCTACGGCGACGCCGTCAACATGCTGGCCGCGCGCTGCCGTTCGCGCATCGACGCGTCGGGCCGCTAGCGTGGGCGACCTTTACCTCGTGCGCCACGGACAGGCGAGCTTCGGCGCGGCCGACTACGACGTGTTGTCGCCGCTGGGCGAGCGGCAGTCCCGGTTGCTCGGGGCTTGGCTGAAGCGCTGCGCGATCCGCCCCGACGCCCTCGCCAGCGGGCGGATGCGGCGGCAGCTCGACACGGCCCGGCTTTGCGCGGCCGAAAGCGGCGGCCCGCCCGAGGCGGACTGGCTGGTCGGCGACGGCCTCGGCGAATACGACCACGAGAGCGTGGTGGCGCGATACCGGCCGGACTACGCCGACCCCGCCGCCATGCGCGCCGACCTCGCCAGGTCCGACAACCCGCGCCGCGCTTTTCACGAGATGTACGTGCAGGCTGTGGCGCGCTGGACCGGCGGCGCCCATGACGCCGACTACCGCGAGCCCTGGCCGGCGTTCCGCGGGCGCGTGCTCGGCGGCCTGCGCGCCTTGACCGCGCTGGACGCGCGTTCGGTCTGGGCCTTCACCTCCGGCGGGCCGATCACCGCGATCTGCCAGCACCTGCTCAGCCTGCCCGACAGCTCCGCCTTCACCCTGAACTGGCCGCTGGTCAACGCCGGCATCACCAGGCTGCGTTTCGATGGGCGCGGCATGGTGAGCCTCGCCACCTTCAACGCGCACCCCCACCTCGACGAGACCGGCGACCCCGGCCTCCTCACCTATCGCTAGGTCGCGCATGCCCACGCCCATCCCCGAGCCTGCAGCCATGTCCGCATCTTTGCCCCGGCGCTGCGCGGGCAAGAAGGCCTTCGTCACCGGCGCCGCCCGCGGGCTGGGCGAAGCGATCGCCCGCATGCTCGCCCGCCACGGCGCGCAGGTGTTCCTGTCCGACATCGACGGCGCCGCCGTCGAGCGCGTCGCCGCCTCGCTCGTGGCCGAGCACGGTCCCGGCGCGGCACACTTCGCCACCCACGACGTCCGCGACGAGGCGCGCTGGCGCGACGTGCTCGCCGAGGCCGATGCGGCGATGGGCGGCCTCAGCGTGCTCGTCAACAATGCCGGCATCGGCGTGCAGGGCCGCGTCGAGGAGGTCAGCCTGGAGGACTGGCACAGGGTGATGGCGATCAACCTCGACAGCGTGTTTCTCGGCTGCAAGCACGCGCTGCCCTATCTCCGCCACAGCCAGCCGGCGGCGATCGTCAACATTTCCTCGATCGCCAGCATCGTCGCCGACGGGCAATATGCCGCCTACAACGCGTCCAAGGCGGCGGTGATGCACCTGACCAAGTCGGTGGCGCTGGATTGCGCCCGCGCCGGCCACGACGTGCGCTGCAATTCGGTGCACCCCGGCTTCATCCGCACGGCGATCATCGAGCGGTACTTCGAACTGCACGGCGAGGCGGAAGCGACCCGCAAGCTCACCAAGGCGATCCCGATGAAGCGGCTCGGCCAGCCCGACGACGTCGCCAACGCCGTGCTCTACCTCGCCAGCGACGAGAGCCGCTTCACCACCGGGTCCGAGTTGAAGGTCGACGGCGGCATCTCCGCCGCCTAACTCCCCATGCCGACGTGCCCCGATGCAGGCAGATGATCGTGAGCGCGCATGTGTCTCCCCCGCGAAGCGCGGCCGGGTGAAGGGAACCTGCCGCCGCATGCCCCGCGTCGCGCACGGGGGAGAGGCGACGGCGCGAGGGCGCCCTATGTTTCCAACACTTCGGTCCACTCCGACAGGCACAGGCATGCCAAGACAGGAGATCAGACATGGTGAATGAGCGACACCTTTGGCGCCTGCGCCGACGTCCGCAGGGCGCGGTCAGGGACGGCGACCTCGAATTCCTGACCGAAGCCCTGCCGGAGCTGGCCGAAGGGCAGTTCCTGCTGGAAACGCTTTACCTCTCGCTCGACCCGACCAACCGCATCTGGATGAGCGACATGCGGCAGTACATGCCGCCGGTGCCGCTCGATGCGCCGATGCGCGGCGGCATCGCCGGCCGGGTCGTCGCCTCGAAGAAGAACGGCGTCAGCGCCGGCGAGATCTTCTTCGGCCTCGGCGAGTGGGCCGATCACCTCGTCACCGACGGCACCGGCCTGACCAGGGCGCAGCTGCCGCCCGGCCTGCCGCTCTCCGTCGCCTACGGCGTGTTCGGCCTCGTCGGCCCGACGGCCTATTTCGGCCTGCTCCACGTCGGCAAGCCCAAGGCCGGCGACGTGCTGGTGGTGTCGGCCGCTTCGGGCGGCGTCGGCCAGATCGTCGGGCAGATCGGCAAGATCAAGGGCTGCCGGGTGATCGGCATCGCCGGCGGGCCGGAGAAGTGCCGCTTCCTCACGCAGGAGCTCGGCTTCGACGCGGCCATCGACTACCGCAACGAGAACGTCGGCCGCCGCCTCGACGAGCTGGCGCCGGACGGCGTCGACATCAACTTCGAGCAGGTCGGCGGCCCGATCATGGAAGCCGTGATGAGCCGCATGAAGCTCTTCGGCCGGATGCCGCTGTGCGGCTTGATCTCCGGCTACAACGATTCCGAACCGGCGCCGGGGCCGCGCACCTGGCCGCTGATCCTGATGCAGCGCCTCACCGTGCAGGGTTTCATCATCTTCGACTTCGTGCCGCACTTCCCCGAGATGATGAAGGAACTCGGCGGCTGGATCGCGGACGGCCGCATCAAGACGCGCCAGGACGTGCGCGTCGGCCTCGACAAGGCGCTGGGCTACCTCGACCTGCTGTACACCGGCGGCAACACCGGCAAGCTGCTCGTCGAGGTCACGCCCGACGCGGCGAAGCTCTGACGATGGGCAAGCCGATCTGGCACGCCGTGCCGCCGACGGAGCTGCACGACTTCGGCCTCCGGGGCCTCGTCAGGCATCTCGGCATCGAACTCACCGAGGCCGGCGACGACTGGCTGCGCGGCCGCATGCCGGTCGACGACCGAACCCACCAGCCCTTCGGCCTGCTGCACGGTGGCGCCTCGGTGGCGCTGGCCGAGACGTTGGCCTCGATCGGCTCGGCGGCGGTCCTCGACCTCGCCAGCAAGCTGCCGGTCGGGCTGGAGATCAACGCCAACCACCTGCGCGGCGTCAGCAGCGGCTTCGTGATCGGCACCGCCACGCCGATCCACCTCGGCCGCACGACGCACGTCTGGGACATCCGCATCGTCGACGAGGCCGGCAAGGCGGTATGCGTGTCGCGCTGCACGGTCGCCGTGATCGACCGTCCGCCCGGCCTTGCCGGCCCGGGAGCGCGCGCATGAGCATCCCCGCCGCCCTCGCCCAGCGCCTGAGCGTGCCGGCCATCGCCGCGCCGATGTTCCTGGTGTCGGGGCCGGACCTGGTGGTGGAAACCTGCCGCGGCGGCGTGCTCGGCACCTTTCCCGCCCTGAACCAGCGCACCAGCGAGGGCTTCGACGCCTGGTGCGGCGAGGTCGAGGATCGGTTGGACGGCGGTGACGCGCCCTACGGCGTCAACCTCATCGTGCACAAGACCAACCCGCGCTTGTCCGCCGATCTTGCCATCTGCGTCCGGCGGCGGGTGCCGGTGATCATCACCTCGCTCGGCGCCGTGCCCGACGTCGTCGCCGCCGTGCACGGCTACGGCGGCCTCGTCTTCCACGACGTGGTCAGCCGCCGCCATGCCGAGAAGGCGGCGCAGGCCGGGGTCGACGGCATCATCGCGGTGGCGGCCGGCGCCGGCGGCCATGCCGGCACAATGAACCCGTTCGCCCTGCTGGCCGAGATCCGCGCCGTGTTTTCCGGCATGCTGATCCTGTCGGGGGCGATGAACACCGGCCGCGACATCGCCGCCGCCCGCGCGATGGGCGCCGACCTGGCCTATCTCGGCACCCGCTTCATCGCCACAACCGAAAGCATGGCCAGCCCCGAGCAGAAGGCGATGCAGGTCGCCGCGCGCGCCGCCGACGTGCTCTACACGGCGGCCATCAGCGGCGTGCCGGCCAACTTCATGCGCCAGTCCCTCCTCGCCAACGGCCTTGACCCCGACAACCTGCCCCCGCACGGCGGGATGAACGTCGGCGACGAAACGCGTGCCTGGAAGACGGTGTGGTCGGCCGGCCACGGGGTCGGCTCGGTCGCCGACGTGCCGACGACGGCGGAGCTGTGCCGGCAACTCGTCGCCGGCTACCGGGCGGCGATGGCGGAGCTGGCCGCCGACCCCTTCCGGCGCCTTCCGCAGGCCCCCGCCCATCCCGGAGTTCAGGCATGACCACGCTGCTGTCCCGCCGCGACCTCGACTTCCTGCTCTACGACTGGCTCAAGATCGAGGAGCTGACCGGGCGCGAGCGCTACGCCGACCATTCCCGCGATACCTTCGATGCCGCCCTCGACCTTTGCGAAACCCTGGCGCAGGAGCATTTCGCGCCGCACAACAAGAAGGCGGACAACAACGAGCCGCGCTTCGCCAACGGCCGCGTGGAGATGATCCCCGAGGTCGGCCAGGCGCTGAAGCGCTACGGCGAGGCCGGGCTGTTCGCCGCCCAGGCCGACTACGCGGTGGGCGGCATGCAGCTGCCGGCGACCGTCGGCAGCGCCTGCTTCGCCTTCTTCAAGGCGGCCAACACCGGCACCGCCGCCTACGCCATGCTCACAACCGCCGCCGCTAGCCTGCTCGCCAAGCACGGCACGCCGAGCCAAGTCGCGCGCTACGTCGAGCCGATGCTCGCCGGGCGCTTCTTCGGCACCATGTGCCTGTCCGAGCCGCAGGCCGGCTCCTCGCTCTCCGACATCACCACGAGGGCCGAGCCGCAGCCCGACGGCTCCTACCGCCTCTTCGGCACCAAGATGTGGATCTCCGGCGGCGAGCACGAGCTGTCGGAGACGATCGTCCACATGGTGCTGGCCAAGATCCCCGGCGGCCAGCCCGGCGTGAAGGGCATCTCGCTGTTCGTGGTGCCCAAGCACCTCGTCGGCGACGACGGCCGGGTCGGCGAGCGCAACGACGTCGTGCTCGCCGGCCTCAACCACAAGATGGGCTATCGCGGCACCACCAACACGCTGCTTAACTTCGGCGAGGGCGGACATCGGCCGAACGGCGAGGCCGGGGCGGTCGGCTGGCTCGTCGGCCCGGTCAACGGCGGCCTGCCGGCGATGTTTCACATGATGAACGAGGCGCGCATCGGCGTCGGCCTCGGCGCGGTGGCGCTGGGGTATGCCGGCTACCTCAAGGCGCTGGCCTACGCGCGCGAGCGCCCGCAGGGCCGCCCGCTCGGCGTCCGCGACCCCGCGTCCCGGCAGTGCGCGATCATCGAGCACCCCGACGTCCGGCGCATGCTGCTGGCCGCGAAATCCTACGTCGAGGGGGCGATGGCCTTCGCGCTGTATTGCGCCCGGCTCGTCGACGAGGAACGCACCGCGACGGAGGAGCGCGCCCGCCACGAGGCCCACGCCCTGCTCGACCTGCTTACCCCCATCGCCAAGAGCTGGCCGGCGCAATGGTGCCTCGCCGCCAACGACCTCGCGATCCAGGTCCACGGCGGCTACGGCTACACCCGCGACTACGACGTCGAGCAGCTCTACCGCGACAACCGCCTCAATGCGATCCACGAGGGCACGCACGGCATCCAGGCGCTGGACCTGCTCGGCCGCAAGGTGACGCAGAACGGCGGCGAAGGATTGGAGCTGTACCGATCGCGGGTGGCGGTC
>CAXTMA010000114.1:0-11920 GCA_964245015.1 uncultured Beijerinckiaceae bacterium
CTCGCGCTCACGGTGGTGACGGCCCATGGGATGACATTTGGGACGACATCGATGCTCGCAATGCCCTCGGCGCGCTGGAACCAGCGGGCGTCGCAGCGCGGGCAGATCACGACGCGCCCGCGCGGGCCGAGGTCGGCGGCGTTGAGGTGGTAGGATCGGCCACAATCAGGGCAATCAACGAGCATGCGGCGGCTCTTGGCGGCGGGAAACGCGGACCGGCGAAAAAATAATCGCCGTCCGGGCGCAGCCCGTTTTTGTCCTGATATGCTTAAGGCGGCGTAAACCGCTTCGCCCTCCCCGCCCGCCGGGGCGTGCCGGCGCGAGAGGGAGCCTGGGTGCGCCGGTGATCGCTTTCGAGAACGTCGGCCTGCGATACGGCATGGGCGCGGAAATCCTGCGCGACATTTCGTTTCGCATCGAGCCGCAAAGCTTCCAGTTCCTCACCGGTCCCTCGGGCGCGGGCAAGACGACGCTGTTGAAGCTGGTGCTGTTCACGCTGAAGCCGACGCGCGGGCACATCAGCCTGTTCGGCCGCGATGCGGCGAGCCTCGACAAGGATGCGATCACCGCCCTGCGCCGCCGCATCGGCGTGGTGTTCCAGGAGTTCCGGCTGCTCAACCACCTCACCACCTACGAGAACGTGGCGCTGCCCCTGCGCGTCCAGGGACGCGACGAGGCCGGCTACCGCAACCAGGTGATCGAGCTTCTGGGCTGGGTCGGCCTTGGCGAGCGCATGCATGCGCTGCCGGCGGTGCTGTCGGGCGGGGAAAAGCAGCGTGCCGCCATCGCCCGCGCCCTGATCGTGCGCCCCGAGCTGCTGCTCGCCGACGAGCCGACCGGCAACGTCGACCCCTCGCTGGCGCGCCGGCTGCTCCGCCTCTTCGTGGAACTTCACAAATCGGGTACATCGGTGGTGATCGCGACGCACGACCTCGCCCTGATGGACCAGTTCGACGGTGCCCGCCGCCTCGTGCTCGGCGACAGCCGGCTGCACGTCTTCGAATAAGGAGCGCGTTCGATTGGACGCCGACACATGCTTGCGCTCGTCGCCCGCCCGATCCCGCGGCCTGATCCGCGACGCCGCCGGCCGGAGGCAGCGTGGCGCCTGACCGGCGCGGTGCGGCCGCGACCAAGCCGGCGGACGCGCCGGTGAAGACGGCCGCGAAGGTGAGCGCCGGACCCCTCGCTGGCGCCTCGACCGTGCCCACCGCCGCCCCAAGCGCTGGAATATCTGCCGGCAAGGCCGCGACGGTCGCCGGCACGAGCCTTCCCGGCCGGTCGCTGAAGCGCGACATGCCGCTGGTCCCCTCCGATGCCATCGCCGGACGCGCACTGGTGACGGTGATCGCCATCATGACCTTCCTGGCCGCGCTGACGGCCGGCGTCGCGCTGACCGTCGCCGACGCTTCACGCGCGTGGATAGGCGAGGTCGGGCGCGAGGTGACGATCCAGGTCCGTCCCGTGCCCGGCCACGACCTCGATGCAGCCATCGCCGAAGCGGTGGCGCTGGCCCGCGGCTTCCCCGGCATCGGCAGCGTCGACGCCTACAGCAAAGGCGAAAGCGAGAAGCTGCTGCAGCCCTGGCTCGGCGCCGGGCTCGACCTCGGCGACCTGCCGGTGCCGCGCCTGGCGGTGGTGAAGCTCGACCCAACCCATCCACTCGACGTCGTCGCCCTGCAGCAAGCCCTGGCGGCGGTGCCGGGCGCCGCGGTGGACGATCACGGCATCTGGCTGTCGCGGCTCGCCACCATGGCGCGGGCAAGCGTGCTCGTCGGCGTCGGCGTCTTCGCCCTGGTTCTCACCGCCATGCTGTTTGCCGTCGCCTTCGCCACCCGCGGCGCGATGGCCGGCACCCGGGAGGTGATCGAGGTGCTGCACTTCGTGGGCGCGGCCGACGGCTTCATTTCACGGCAGTTCCAGTTGCACTTCCTGCGCCTCGGCCTCGTCGGCGGCGCGATCGGCGGCGGCTGCGCGATCGCCTTCTTCCTCGCGGGCGGACTGTTGCTCGCGCACTGGCGCGCCACTGCGTCCGGCGAGCAGGTCGAGGCGATGTTCGGCGCCTTCGGCCTGCATGCGGCGGGTTACGCCGCGATCGTGGTGATCGCCGGCGCGATCGGAGTGCTGACAGGCGTCGTGTCTCGGGTGATCGTCTTCCGGCACCTGCGCCAACTGAACTGACTTGGCGAAAGGATCCATGCGCCTTTGGCATCGATTGGGCGCCGAGCACCAGGACGGTTCGGCGCGCTCCTTCGTCGGTGGCCGGCCGATGCTGCCGCCGGGCGTCGTCATTCCGGTCTATGCCGGGACGGGGACGCCGATGACGTTCTTCTTCCAGGTCGCCATGCCGGCCGGCCATCGCTGGCAGGGATGGATCGTGTCGGTCTTCGCGGTCACCGACCACGCCGAGCGAGGAGCCTGCATCCCGGACCTGCCGTCGCCGCTGGCGGGAGCGGCGCTGACCACGGCCTTCTTCACGCGCTACCAGCGCTTCTTCCGGCTGCTCGTCTTCGAGGGCGGTGGCGCCGAGCCGGTGCACGCGTATGCCGAGAAGGTCGCCTTTCACGCCCTGCATCGGTCGGACGAGGTGCCCGACGACGCGGTCGCCTTCGGCCGAATCGGTGCCGCGCCGTGGTGGCTGCTCGGCGACGAGGCGCCGGCGAGCTTCGAGGGGCGGAGCGACGCCATCGCCTTCCTGTTCCAGAGCGTCGAGGACTACGAGTTCGCGACCGTGCCGGGCGCGCCGCGTCAGCGCGCGCTCGCCTACAACGGCATCCCCGGCGCCACGGAGGACAGCTCAACGCCCGAATACGACCTGTTCGTCGCCAACGCGCTTTACCTCTTCGGCATCGAGGCGGCCGAGCGCTTGATCTACGTGGTGCCGCAATCTTGAGGCAGGATCGGCGGCGATGACTTCTCGCCTCCTCCCCACGATCCTCGCCCTGCCAGCCCTCCTGCTGGCGATCTCCGGTCCTGCCCGCGCCGACTGGGGATCCTGCGTCGCCTCGCTGCGCGGCGCGGCGGCGGCAAAGGGCGTGTCGGGCGACACCTTCGATCACCTCACCGAGGGGCTGCAGCCCAACGCCGACATCCTGAAGGCCGAGGGCTACCAGCCGGAGTTCCGCACGGCGATCTGGGATTACCTCGCCGGGTTGGTCGACGAGGAGCGGGTGCGCGACGGCGAGGCGGCGATGCGCGAGAACGAGGGGGCGCTGGCCTCCGCGCAATCCCGCTTCGGCGTGCCGGCCAACGTGATCGCGGCGGTGTGGGGCGTCGAGTCGAACTTCGGCCGCAACTTCGGCTCGAAGCCGGTGATCCAATCGCTTCTGACGCTGTCGTGCGCGCCCGGCAGCCGGCGCCCGGCCTATTACCGCGGCGAACTCTTCGCGGCGATGAAGATCGTGCAGTCCGGCGACATCGATCCCCGCGATTTCACGGGCTCCTGGGCCGGCGCCTTCGGGCACACCCAGTTCATGCCCTCGACCTTTGAGCGGCTCGCGGTCGACGGCGACGGCGACGGGCGCCGCGACCTCGTCCATTCCGCCGCCGATGCGCTGGCCTCCACGGCCAACTTCCTGCACAAGGCCGGCTGGCAGCAAGGCTTGCCCTGGGGCTTCGAGGTGAAGCTGCCCGAGGGCTACGGCGGCCCGTCGGGGCGGGGAAAGAAGCAGCCGATGTCGGCCTGGGCCGGGCGCGGCGTCGCCCGCGTCGACGGGCGCCCGCTCGGCGAAGGCCAAGGCAGCCAGAGCCCGGCCGGCCTGCTGCTGCCGGCCGGTGTCAATGGCCCCGCCTTCCTGGTGACCCGCAACTTCGACGCCATCTACGGCTATAACGCCGCCGAGTCCTACGCGCTCGCCATCGCGCTGCTGTCCGACCGCCTCGCCGGCCGGCCCGGCTTGCAGACGCCCTGGCCGACCGACGATCCCGGCCTTCCGCGGGTCGACCGGCGCGAGCTGCAAAGCCTGCTGATCGGGCGCGGCTACGACCTTCAAGGCAAGGTCGACGGGGTGATCGGCGATAAGACGCGCGAGGCGATCATCGATTATCAGCGCAAGAACGGGCTCAAGGCGGATGGCCGGGCCAGCGTGTCCGTGCTGGCGGCGCTGCGGCGTTGAGCGCGGTGCGATCCTTGCTGGGCAGCAGTCGTGTGGCGTGGCGCGTTAACGCTGCCTTAACCACGCCTCGCGTCTGATGGATCGGAGCTGCACGCAACAACGGGAGAACGGGACGTTGTTCGAGGAATCGCGTTTCGGTTTGGACGAAGCGGCCGGCTCGGCCGCCGGTCTCCAAACGATCAAAGAGGCGGCCAAGGCAGGGCTGGCGAAGGTGGGCGCCAAGGCTCCGCCCGAGCGACGCGTGTTGGTTGTGCTGCACCAGGAACAGTCGACGCCGGGTCGGATCGGCAGGCTGCTGCGCGAGAACGGCATCCGCCTCGACATCCGCCGGCCCCGTTTCGGCGATCCGCTGCCGCGCACCCTCGACGCCCACGCCGGTGCCATCGTGTTCGGCGGCCCGATGAGCGCCAACGACGGGGATGAGTGGCTGCGCCGCGAGATCGACTGGATCGGCGTGCCGCTCAGCGCCAACAAGCCGTTCCTCGGCATCTGCCTGGGCGCGCAGATGCTGGCCCGCCACCTCGGCCATCGCGTGGCGCCGCACCCGCAAGGCCGCGTCGAGGTCGGCTATTATCCCGTGCGCGCGACGCGGCAGGGGCGACAGGTTTGGCCGGACCTTCCGGCCAAGGTGTACCAGTGGCACCGCGAAGGCTTCGACCTGCCCGGCGGGGCGACCCTGCTGGCCGAGGGCGACGACTTCCAGGCCCAGGCCTTTCGCACGGGCGAGCGGGCCTACGGCCTGCAGTTCCACCCGGAGGTCACCTATCAGATGATGTGCCGCTGGACGACCAAAGGGAGCGAGCGCCTGAGCATGCCCGGCGCCCTGCCGCGCGAGCGCCATTTCCGCGACTGGTTCCTCCACGACGCCGCCGTGGCGCGTTGGCTGGACGGCTTCCTGCGCCGCTGGATCGCCGGCGAGCCGTCGCCGCGATCCCGGCTCGGGCCGATGGCGGCGCAGCCCTGCCGCAGGGCGATGCAACCCGGGGCCCCTTCGGTGCTCCACGCCTGAAAAGCCCGGCGTGCGCGCGCGAACATTCCGCAGGTTGAGACGTTTCAGCTGTTGATGTTCCCGTGGGCTCGGCCATGCGTCTTTCCCGTTTCAGCATCGCGGCTCTTGCGCCCGCCATCCTGATGCCGACCTGTGCCGCCCATGCCCAGGTCAAGGCGACGATCCGCGACCGTCTGGATCAGATCTTCGAAACCTTCATCGGCGACCCGGCTGCCGGCGTCGACATCGACATGAAGCACGTCCTCGACAAATGGCGCAGCTTGAAGCCCAAGCCTCTCGAAACCCTGTCGATCGACGATGCGCGCCGCCAGCCGACCCCGATCATGGCCGCCGACGTCCTTGCCGGAGACGACCACAAGCCGCTCCTGCCCTACGAGCTCGCCGTTCGGCAGATCACCATCCCCGGACCCGCCGGCCCCATGCCGGCGCAGGTCTACGTTCCCGCCGCGAGCGGCAGCGGGCCGGCCCCGGCCGGATCGGAGGCTGCTAGCGGCGGCAAGCCGGCGGAGGGTGAACCGACGGGCGACAAGCAGGGAGAGGGCAAGGCCGACGAAGCGAGACCAGGCGCCCTGCCGGTGGTGGTGTTCTTCCACGGCGGCGGCTTCGTCACCGACAATGCCGCCGGGCGCGAAGCGTCGGCCCGCGCCATCGCCGGCACGAGCCATTCGATCGTGGTGACGCCGAACTACCGGCTCGCACCGGAAGCGAGGTTCCCTGCGGCGCAGGAGGATTGCGCGGCAGCCTACAAGTGGATCATCGCCAATGCCGCATCCTTCGGCGGCGACGCGGCCAGGATCGCGCTGGCCGGCGAGGGTGCGGGGGCGCTGCTGGCAGCCGACACCGCGATTGAGGCCCGCGATGCCAAGCTGCCCAAGGCGCGGGCGCTGATCCTGATCGCGCCATCGGCCGGCACCAACCTGACGACCAATTCCTGGCTCGAAGACTCCGCCGCGAGGCCTTGGAACAAAACGGCGGTGATCTGGGCCCTGGACCTGTACCTGCCGCAGCAAAGCGATCGCAACGATCCCCGGATCGATCTGGTGGGCAAGGCCGACGTGCACGACCTGCCCCCCACCACCATCGTCACGGCCGAGGTCGATCCGCTGCGCTCCGACGGTGAGCGGCTCGGGGGCAAGCTGAAGCGGGTGACTGTGCCCGTATCGATGCGCGACTATCCCGGCGTCACCCATGATTTCTTCGGCATGGGGCAGGTCGTGGAGAAGGCGGCGGTCGCCCAGCGCTACGTCGCCGACCAGCTCAAGAAAGCCTTCGAGCCGCCACCGGAGCCGGCGCTGGCGCTGCAGAACCTGGGCATCGCCCCATATGTCGAGGCGCGGGATCCGTCGGCACCGCCGGTCGACGCGATCAAGAGTGCACCGCCGGTGCATGCCCCGCGCAAGGACAGGTAGTGCGACGACCCAGACGGATGGTGCATGGCTCGGCTGAAGGGGCCGGCAGCGCCACACCAACGCCGATCCTCCTCGTGCAAGGCGCGAGGAGGGTCCTTCAGCCAGCTTCCATCCCGATGCACCAGCGCATGAGGGCATCGGACCGAACATCGACTTCGGTCGGCCATTTAAATCTATCGATCCCCATCGGATCCGAACCGGGAACCCCTGCGCGCCTTTCCGTCCGGCATCCTGGACGGCCAGCCGGAACGGCAGGTCGGCTCGTGGCGACCTCCCTGCTCGCCGTACTCGCGCTGCTGAGCCACGGAGTTTTGGCCAGGGAGGCTTCGGCCAGGGAGTCTTCGCGGGCGCCGGCCGAAGCGTCCCGATCCACGGCGAACCGATCGACGGGCAACACCGTCGACCTCGCCGACTATGCCCGCTGCGACGGCATCACCGACGACACGCGCGGCATCCAAAGCTGGCTCGACGCCTTGACCGAGGGCCGGAACGGCGTGGCTCCGGCGGGGGTGTGCCGCTTCACGGCGGGCCTGACCCACGTCGGCGGCCACGTCTCGATCAACGGATCGGGGGGGCACTCGACCGTGTTCCTTTACGCCGGCCGCTCGACCACGACTGACCTTCTGAGCTTCACCCACGCGCCGGGCAAGGAGGTGAACGGACTGCACCTGGAAGGCTTCGCGATCCAGTCGACGACCACCATGACCGGCGGCTGGGCGCTCGCCGCCAAGCTCCTGACCCGGAGCGAATTGCACGACGTCGTGATCGGCGGCCAGGACGACCTGCCGACCGGCGAGGCGACGACCCTGCGCGCGACCTGGCCCGATGGCCGCGCCTACAGGACGACCAAGCTGTGGAACGGCCTGCACGCCGATGGCGCGGATGTGGTGACCTGGCAGGCCGGCCAGATCAGCGCGCAGCACGACTGCCTCGCGGTCAACGGCGTCAGCCCGACCCAACTCGGCAGCGAGTTCGACTTCGACCACCTGAAGATTACCGGCTGCGGCGGTGCCGGCGTGCATTCCGCCGGCGGCTTCGGTGGCGTGCAGAGCGTCGCCTCCGACATCATCGGCAACGGGGTCGGCGTGCGCATCGACCGCGCCTACGTCGATGCCGAGAACCGGGAAACGATCCTTGTCGCCGGCGCGGCGGTCGACAGCAGCAACGGCGAAGGCATCCTGGTCGACGATCCCGGGCCGGCCTACGTGCAGCTCGACGGAACCTGGATCGCCTCGTCGCTGCACGGGCCGCTGATCCGCGTCACGCCGCGCTCGGGCAAGACCACGATCAACCTGAAAGGCGCCTACCTCTACAACGCCCTCAACGGCAACGACGGCCTGCGGATCGAGAACCGCTCGGCGCGCGTCCTGTCGGCCGGCACGACCTACCGCCTCATCACCGGCACGGCGATCGACGCGACGGTCGCCAACGCTTCGCTGTGTTCGGCCGGCGACAGCTTCCTCGACATGCCGGCCGGCAGCGTCACGGTGAATGCCAACGCGCTGGGCTGCGGCATGCCGATGTCGCTCCCCATCGTGCTGATGGGCGTCACCGACCGATCGGGATCGGCGAGGCTGCCCCACGGCCTTGGGGACCGGGCGAGATACGTCGCCGGCTTCGAGGCGGTCTGGCGCAATGGCCTGGTGGCGCAAACCCTGCCGGCAACGGCGGTGGTCAACCTTGATGGCGCCAACATCAACATCGTGGGCGCCCCGCCCGATGCCAAGGTGTGGGTGACCGTCCGCTTCAAGCAGTTCAACGACCCGAGGTGGTGAGGTCCTTGCCGCTCGGGGCGGGTGGCCGCGACCGGCGCGTCGACGCCATGTCCGAGACCTGCTCTTTCGGCTCGGACGCTTCGTCCCGGCGCGCCATGCCGATCTCCACCTTGACATAAGGGTCCGGCGGTGGACACGCAGGAGAAGGAGACCCGCCCATGGATGCCGTCACCCGCAAGATCCTGCGCTTGGACCGACCGCTCGATCTCTCGACCGCGATGCACCGTCCCCCGTGCAAGATATGCGGCGCGTCCACCCACGAATTTGCCGTGACGGATTTCAGGAAGTTCTGCAACGCCAACCAGTACGGCTTAGGATTCAGCGGCATTCCGGTTTATTACTTCCGCTGCGATCATTGCGACTGCACGTTCACGACTTTTTTCGATGACTGGTCCACGAACGACTTCGCCGATCTCGTCTACAACGAGGGCTATCTGCGTGTCGATCCAGAGTATACCGGCACGCGGGCGCAACGCACGGCGATGGACTTGACACAGCGTTTCAAGGGTCTCGAAGATTTGTGCGCGCTCGACTATGGGTCGGGAAGCGGGCATTTCTCGTCGGTGATGAACGAGCGCGGGTTCAACTTCGCGAGCTTCGATCCTTTTTCCTCGCCCGAGCGGCCCAGAAAACGCTTCGACTTCGTCGTCTCGTTCGAAGTCATCGAGCATAGCCCCAGCCCCATCGCCACCTTCGACGACATGTTCTCGCTCTGCGGCCCGGAGATCGCGATCATCTTCGGACAAACCCTGCAGCCGGACGACATCATGCAGCTCAGGGCCAACTGGTGGTATCTCGCTCCTCGAAACGGGCACGTCACCACCTACAGCCACAGGACGCTGAGTCTTTTCGCGAAGGAGCGGGGACTGAACTTCCATGTGGCCGATGGCCTCTACGGATTGGCAAGCCGGACGCTGACCGGCTCCCTCGCCGATTTGATGTCGCGCATCGGTCGGCCCGAGTAGCGCCGAACACGTCCGACGACCCCCCGAGACGCGCGCGAAGGAGGTGCCGCTGCCCGGCGCGAGATCTCAAAAGCCCTTGGACAGCTGCAACACCGCGCAGCGCATCCATGATCGGATGCGGGCACGCAGCTTGCCCCGACGCCGGCCATCCGCGCTAACCCTGTTCGCAGACGGCGCGGCATCGAAGTTGCCACGTCTTCCGTGCGCTGCCAAGAATTCGCCCGCGAAAGCAGTTGAGAGAAGGATGGTGACCGTGAGCGGAGCCTCCAATCCGGAGTTCGTCGATGACTCGGCCGCCTTCGTTTCCTCGCTCTACGAAGCATTTCTGAAGCGCGAGCCCGACGGCACTGGCGAAGCCTTCTATCTCGATCTCATCGCGACGGGAACGAACACCCACGCCGACCTCGTTCGGGCCTTTGCCGCCTCCTCGGAGCACAAAAGAACACGGGGCATCGATCCCAGCTCCGGGGATTTCCGCCTTTTCCCCGGCTATGCGAAGGCCGATCTCGCCATCTTCGACGAATTCAGGCCCAAGGACCTTCAGGCCAAGCCCGGTTTCGTGACCGACTACATCGGAAGCCGCACGCGCATCTCGATGCTGTGGGACGGCTGCGCCGGACTGGACAACGTCATCAATGGCATTCCCGACCCGTGCGACCACTTCGCACACACCACCGAGTGGCTGGGCACGCTGAAGGCCGTGAAGTCGGCGGGGGACCGCTTCGCGGCGATGGAACTCGGCGCCGGTCTCGGGCCCTGGCTGGTGGCCAGCGGCGTCGCCGCCCGCAACCGGGGCATCCGCGACATCAGCCTGCTCGGCGTCGAGGCGGATCCCCGACGCTGCGCCAGCATGAAGGTCAACCTTGCCGACAATGAATTCGATGCGACGGTGGTGCAGGCGGCCGTGGGGATCCAGGCGGGAACGGCGAAATGGCCGAGGCTCGACGATTTCCGCAACCAGGCCGGTAGCCGCCCGGTGCGGCGGACGGCCGATGGCGGGCTGAATGAGGACGACGCTTCGCACTATACCGACCCGGTTGCCCTCGACATCATGATCGACGTCACCATCGTCGCCTTCGACAAGCTGCTTCGCAGACAAAGACTGTGGGACCTCATCCATATCGACGTTCAGGGTACGGAAGGAGAGCTTTGCGCCGCCTTCGGGGCCGACCTCAGCGAATGCGCGCGCTGGCTGGTGATCGGCACCCATTCGCGCAAGCTCGATGGCGACGTGATGGAGACGCTCTTCGCCGCCGGCTGGCACCTGGAACACGAGGTGCCGACGCGGCTGATGCCTTATCGTCCGGGACTTCCCTCCCTGGTCGGCCTGACCAGCCACGATGGCACCCAGGTTTGGCGCAACCCGCGTTTCTGAGCGCGGGCATCGTTCGTGCGATCAGGTCGCCTGGATGAAGGCTTCCAGCACCGTCTTGCGGCCGACATCGTCGAAGTCGACGGCCAGCTTGTTGCCCTCCACCGCCAGCACGGAGCCGCTGCCAAACCTTTGGTGGAATACCCGCATACCTTTGGCGAAGGCCGAGGCGACCGTGGCCTTGGCCACGAGTTCGCCCTCGATCTGCATCGGGCCCCTCCGTGCGGCGCCCGAACGCGCTGCGCCCCTGCCGAATCCGCCGCCGGACCCGCTGCCACCGGGGCCCGCATCGTCCTGCCGGCGCTGGGCGCGCTGCCAGCCCGGCGTCGCATAGGGCGAGGCGAACTGGTCCATGTTGGCGAAGCGCGATTGGGCATAACCGCCGTAGGCGTTGCCGTTGGCCTTCTCCACGACTTCGACGTGGCTTTCCGGCAACTCGTCGAGGAAGCGCGAGGGCACGGTGGTCTGCCATAGGCCGTGGATGCGGCGGTTGGTGGCGAACAGGATCCGGGCACGGCGCTTGGCACGGGTGACGCCGACGTAAGCGAGGCGGCGCTCCTCCTCCAAACCGGCGCGGCCGGATTCGTCGAGGGATCGCTGGTGGGGAAACAACCCCTCCTCCCAGCCCGGCAGGAACACGGTCTCGAACTCCAGCCCCTTGGCGGCATGCAGCGTCATCACGCTGACCTTGGCCCCGCCGCCGGAGTCGGCCGCGTCCATGACGAGCGAGATGTGTTCGAGAAAGGCGGCGAGGTCGGGAAACTCCTCCATCGAGCGGACAAGCTCCTTGAGGTTCTCAAGCCGCCCTGCCGCCTCGGCCGTGCGGTCCTTCTGCCACATCGCGGTGTAGCCGGACTCTTCCAGGATCAGCTCGGCCAGTTCGCCCTGGGGCTTCACCTCGATCAGCCCGGCCCAGCGCACGATGTCGTCAAGCAGGGCGCGCAGCGTCTGCCGCTGCTTGGGCTTCAGCTCCTCCGTTTCGCTCAGGAAGCGGGCCGACACCATCAGCGGCACGCGCTCGCGCCGGGCATGGTCGTGGATGATCTGCAGCGTCGCCTCGCCCAGCCCGCGCTTGGGCGTGTTGAAGATGCGCTCGAAGGCGAGGTCGTCGGCCGGCTGGGCGGTGCAGCGGAGGTAGGCGAGCGCGTCGCGGATCTCCAGCCGCTCGTAGAAGCGCGGGCCGCCGATCACCCGGTAGGGCAGGCCGAGCGTGATGAAGCGCTCCTCGAACTCGCGCATCTGGAACGAGGCACGCACCAGGATGGCGATCTCGTCCAG
>CAXTMA010000115.1:0-11882 GCA_964245015.1 uncultured Beijerinckiaceae bacterium
TGACGACACCGCGCATGCACGGCATCCACCACTCCGCCGTGGAGGACCAGACCAATTCGAACTGGTCGAGCGGGCTGAGCTGGTGGGATCACCTCCACCGGACCTTTCGGCTCGATGTCGATCAGGCCGACGTCGCCATCGGTGTCCCGGCTTACCGCGATGCGGCCGACGTGGCGCTGCGGCCGGCGCTCGCCCTGCCGTTTCGTCGCCAGCGCAACGATTGGGTGTCGCCGCCTCCCGACTGACCCGCAATCTTCTCGACGATGGGTTCGCCAGCATCCCCGGTCACCTTGCCGGAAACGAAGACGCCTTCTCCGAAAACGGCTCTCAAGCGGCCTTCAGCAGGATTATGAAACCCGCGACTTCGTGCATGAGCCTGCCGATCTCCTGGTTGAGCACGTTGCCTTGCAGGCGCATCACCTGCGAGTTGCGTGACACCTCTCCGGCCTTGATCGTCAGGGCCTCCGCGGCCTCTGCCGTACCCTCGGCCCCGTTCACCGCGTTGCCGACCAACTCGCGCAGATCGTCGGTGGTGCGCGTCTGGTGTTCGAGTTGGCCCGCTATGTCGCGGGCAATCGCACGGTGCATTTCGAAGGCGTCTCGCATTTCGTGAATGTGGCCCGCCGTGCTCCGGGCGGCTTGCGTGATGGAGTTGATCCGCCCCGAAACAGCTTCCGTCGCTTTCGCCGATTGGCTGGCCAGCGCCTTGACCTCCTGGGCAACAACGGCAAACCCGCGACCGGCTTCGCCCGCGCGTGCCGCCTCGATGGTCGCGTTCAGGGCGATGAGGTTCACCTGCTCGGCGATCGCCTGGATCATGGTGATGATCGAACCCACATCGCTCAATGCGCTTTGCAGCGTACTCAGCGAGCCGTCGGTTGCCTTGGCGTTCAGATCGATCCGCCGATCTGCCGCTCTGCCATGCGCGATGCGGGCGTTGATCGTCTCGATGCTCTCGATGAGAGAGGTGGTGGACATGGCCGCCACATTCATGTCGGCGCGGGTCGTCGCTGATGCCTGGGACAGGCCGTGCAGGCGGGCGACGGCCGCTTGCACCGCCTGTTCGAGGTCGCCGGAACGCGAATCGATCGTCTCGGCGACATGCTGCAGCGAGTACGACACGGTCTCGATCGTTCGGGTGAACTGCGTGGACAGCGCCTCCGTGCGGGCTTCGCGTTCGATGATACGCTGGTAGGCATCTTCGCCGCCCTGCTCATGAAGTCTGGCGATGATCAGATGGCTGTCTTGAAGGCGGCCGATCGCACGCGCCATGATGCCGATCTCGTCGCGTCGTCGTCGGCCCGGCACATCGATGTCGAACAGGCCTTGGCCAAGCTGGTCGATGGCATGGCCAAGCCGCGCCAAGGGTTTCGTCACGAGCTGGTGCATCGCGAGCATCACGACGGCGAGGATGATCAACAGTGTGCCGCCAGCGATCGCAGCGAGCGAGATCTGCTCGCGCGCGTTCGTCGTCAGGAGGCTGACCTGCGGGATCCGCATCAGGAGGTACCAAGGGTTCTTCACCGCGCCGAAACGGATCGCCGTCCAAGCATGCAAACTCGGTATCTGACCTGACCGGGTTGGTGCTGCTCCCTCGCCTTCGTTCTTCGCCCGCGTGAGGAGGGCCGCAAACTCCACGCTTACATCGGCGATTGGCTTGCCGATCCAGGATTTGCTGCTCGCTGCCGCCACGATCCCGCCATCCGAAACAATGGCAAGGACCGATCCTTTCGGGACGTCGAGATCGGTCACGGCATCGTCGATGGCGTCGAGCTTGATGTCTACGGCCAGCACGCCAGCGACATGGTCACCGATCACCAGCGGTCTGGCGAACGATGTCACAAGCGTCGGATCGCCATGTTCCGCAACGATCAGATGCGGTTCGAGGAGAAAGCCGCCCTCGCCGCGCCGAGGAACCTTGAAAAGATCGCTCTCGAAGATCGCTTCGGGAACACCTTCCCGCAGCATCTCCATCCCATTTTGGTGCGTGTAGCTCGTGAAGCGGCCCTGAGCATCGCGTCGAGCGGCTTCGACATGAGCGGGCAGCGTCGGGCCGTCCCACTCGAGCCAGCCTCCGAACCGATGATCTTCGATCGCCATGCGGCTGACGAGCGTATCGTAGACCGCCGAGCTTCCTGCACCTGTCGCCTGGAGCGCGACAAGATCGTCGTGCGTGTTCTCGACGACGGCGAAAGCATCTTCGAACACGCGATGAACCGCGACCGTCACGCGTTCCACCTTGGCACGGGCCGCCTTTTCGGCGTGCGCGGCATCTTGGGTCTCGATCTTGTGCATGATCATCAAGAAGGTCGCGACCAGGATCATTCCTGTAGCGGCCATGATGGTGAGGCCGAATTTGATGCCGATGACCGATTGGCTTTTCAGGAAAGCCCGAACGAGCGATCGCGCCTTTGAGCTGTTCAACACGCGCGTCATCGTCGACGATCACCGCAATCTGGGCCAAGCTGTAAGCAGTATATCTGCTCGGACGCCTCCGACTGCGCCAGCCTACAAGCTTTTTGGTTAACGTCGCATGTTCAACCTATCGTTCTGTTCTCTCCGGACATTGCGTTACCCTCGAGTCGAGCTTAACTTATGTTCGAAACCAATCATCTCTGCTTGGCGCCAGTGGCAACCCGCCCCGTAAACCGCCGATGCGGCGGCAGGCAGGCGATCCCGCATGTCGATCCCCGCCCAGCGCCGTGCGGTCGCGGGCCAACGGCACATCGCGCGCCGGGCGGCTGCGGCTGGATCACCGACCATGCGAAGTCGGACGGTTCGTAGCGGCGCGGCAGGCTTATCGGGGCTCCTCCTCGAACCCTGAATCCGCAGCTCCTTACATGAGTTCATGACCTAAGCTCGACTTTGGCCGATCATGCGGCATGGCAAAGAGCGTAGGCCCATGGCGCTGGCAAAACGAAGCGGAGTTTTGTTGGGTGACCTCGTCGAGGGGACGTCACCAAACCCTGCTCGCGCCACAGCGCACGGCGGCGAGGGCGTCGGCGAAGGTCGGACGCGGTTTGCGGTACCATGTTGCCGTCGCGATCCGTTGCCGTTCTCGCACGGTCAGCCGGCTGGCGGGCAGCGTGACGATCGAGAACAGGGTGAGCAGGCAGGGCGTGGTGCGGGCGAAAAGCCTTGTTCGACCATTGCCGCTGCGTCTCGACGCCGAGGTGGGTTCGGGTTTCGGGGAAGGTGACCTCGACGCACCAGCGGCGCACGAACCAGGATACGATCTGTGCGGGATCCTGCGTCGGGTCGGTGCAAAGCAGCGCCTGAGGCTGGAAGCGATGCTCGAAATCGCGGATCAGCACCCACCGGATCGGCACGACGGGCAGGCCGCCGTGCCGCCAGACTGCGGTGGCTGAGGCAATGGCGATGGTGCGCTCGCCCGCACCGTACCAGTCCGGCACGACGACAGCCTGCCAGCTTGTGCCAGGGTCGGCGAGGACGCTGGTCAAGGTGGGCAGGCGCATGCCCTTGGTGCGCGGCCGCCCGATCGTGCCGGGCGGGCGCGGCGGGGCGGGCTCGTGGAGCGCCGCGTCGAGCCGCGGGCGAGTGATCGCGGTGAGGTTGCCCAACTCGCTTTTCCCGGCGCATGGCATCCAGGAACTTGAGAGCGGCAAACCCGCTGTCGCCGAGCAGCACGAGGTCGCGCCCCGGCAGCCGGCGGCGCGCCTGCAGGGCAAGCTGGCGTCCGACGTCGAGCAGCGGCTTGTGCCTGCGACCCTGCTTGCGGCAGGCCCGCTCGGAGTGCACCAGCGCGGTCAGGAAGGGCAGCGCCCAGACCCGTCCGGCCCAGGGGATCGGCGCCAGCAGCATCAGGCTCCGCCAGCGCAGCCCGCTGGCATTCACGAAACGGCTGTCGGAGGAACGTACCGGGTCGCGGTAGATCCCCTTGGCCCTGATGCGCTTGCCGCGGCGGCGCTCGATGGTGTCGTCAAGCGCCATCACCACGGGACCGCTCGGCGCAAAGGTGTCGATCAACAGCCCGAGCAGGATGCGGCCGCCGGCGTGTGGGCACCAGGCGGCGCGGCTGAGCACCCGGTGAAAGTTCACGAACCGGCGCTCGCGCGAGCGGCCGGTGATCCGCAGCAGGCTCGCTACCGTGCGCTGCTGCCCTGGGGTCAGGATGGCGCCGATCAGCAGCGCCCGGGCATGCCGCCAGGAACGCTGGACGAACGGCGGCGCGAAGGCCGGGACGATCTCGGCGAAGCGGGCGGGCAGAGGCGGCATGGCGGTGTTTCTTGGCGGAAACGCTGCCAGCCAACTCACCACGCCAGCTTCGTCACCTCACCCATTCTGCAGCCGACAAACTGGCCAAAGTCGAGCTAACCTGCTGTGCCGCATCGGATTCGCCCGAAAACCGCTACGCACTTTTCGGTTCGATGTTCTAACTACCTCTTGATACGAAGTTTTTGACTAAAACGGCATTGGACAAAATCGCTTCACCAGGAAAATCCGCAAAGGGCGTTACCTTTAATGTCTTGAGACCAATCACGCCCGCTCTCGTGAATGAGATGGGGTTAGCCCGTTCGCAGCCGGCGAAACTTTCTTTTCCGTGCGTCGTTTTCGCGAGAATTTTCTCTTAGCTCCTTTGGCATCGTGGCGGCAAGGCGCACATGGCGGCGGGCCCGCTAGGTCACCTGCTCGCCCCATACGTCGCCCTCGGCCGCCACGGACGACCGCGCCGGCTGGCCGCGACCGTGCAGGCGGTCGCCGGCGCAAGCGTGGGAGTGGCCTGTGTCGACGGGAGATACACGGGTGGCAAGCCGGCCGCGGCGGGCATGCCTTGCGGGTCGTCAGGTTGCCCGACGACAAACGCGGCGTCGTTGGCTGTCCCGGTGCCGGGTGGAGCGCTCGTTTGCCTCGGCGGCCCGCGTCGCCTTGCCCGCGACAACGCGCATCGACCGCAGACGCGGTCCTGGAGCGAAGCGCCGAGCGATCATCACCTAATTCGGCAGACTCGCTTGCGCTTCTTTGATCGCACTGTCGAGTTGCCGGCTCGTATACGGCTTGGAAAGGACCGGCAGATTGTGCTTGCCGTTCGCTGCGCAGGCATCGCCAGTCACAAGCACGATCGGCAGGTCCGGTCGCATCATGCGCACCTGATCGGTCAGCTGGTAGCCGTTCGTGCCAGGCATGTGGAGATCGGTCAGCATCATATCGATATCTGCATCGTCGCGGACCAGCTCCATCGCTTGACGGGCCGAACTCGCCTCGCAGTACGCAAATCCAAGATCCTGAAGCATATCGGCTAGCAACCACGAGATCAGGACATCGTCGTCGACGATGAGGATTTTGCTGCTCATCAGATGACTGCCGCGTGCATCGGGATTGCTCTTCTCGAACCGTGAAGAAACCAGCGCATCAGGTCGAAGCCACCATCCGTTGGAATTGGTTAACAGGTTCTTAACCGCCTTCGACGTCAGGGATGAATCTGTTGCCGTCAGATTGATCCGCTCGAAGATAAGCTGCGGTCAGGAAATCCGCGAGACATCGCTGCCTTTTCCGATGCGGCAGCGGAGTCGACGCTTCAACGCATCTCGCCCTTGTCCACGTGCGACTCACGTTGACGGGCGCATGCCGTCGAACAAAGCCGCGTAAGCCGGCGCCAAGCATATGCCAAGCGGCAGCTCCAGTGCGGGCGGCGGCCGGTGCAGGCATTCTTCAAGGTATGCGATCGAGCCTTGAAGCGCCTGCTCGTTGAACGGCTTGGCCATGACGGCCGCCGCGCCTTCCAGGTTCTCGCTCAAACGGAGGACGTTGGCAGTGAGGAACACGATCGTCAGATCGGCTTGGTCGCGCACGGCGCGGGCGACATCCACGCCCGAGGAGCCATCCTTCAGGTGCAGGTCCAGGAGTACCAGCTCGGGGCGCGACTCAAGGATGAGCGGAATGGCTTCCTTTGCCGACATTGCGGTGCCGACAACGATGTGCCCCGTGTCTTCCAGCAAAGACTCGAGCTGCATCAGGATGATGGCTTCATCCTCGACGATGACGACGCGGAGAGGTTCGATGACCGGCCCGGTGGTCATTCGGGAAGCTCATGGGGCACACGGATATTCACGATCGTACCGGGGCTGTTCGATGACCAGGTGATGGTTGCACTTAGCTGGCGAGCCAGCGTCCCGGTCAAGCGCTTGCCGAACGAGCGCTTCTCCACCACCTCGGCCGGCATGCCGACGCCATCGTCGGCGATCTTGATGCCGAAGTAGCTGCTGCTCGGCGCAACCGTGACCGACAGGCGGCCGGACCGAGCGTCGGGAAAGGCGTGCTTGAGCGCATTGGTGATCAGTTCGTTCATCATCAACGCCACCGGCGGCGCCTTTTCGACCGGGATCTCGACAGCTTCAAGGTCGAGGTGCAGCCGGATGTCACGGCCGGAGCCGCGCACGAGATCGATCGCGAGATCGCGCGCGAACTCGGCGACGTCGAAGCGCGTGACATCGTTCGATTGGTACAGCCGCCGATGCACGGTGCCCAGGGCTTCGACGCGGGCCTGCATCGCTTCCATCGCCGCGCGGGCGGGTGGATCGGTGATGGCCTTCGCCTGCATCGATAGCAGCCCGGCGATCATCTGCAGGTTGTTCTTGACGCGATGATCGACCTCGTGGACCAGCATGGTCTTGGCGCTGAGCGCATCGGTCAGCTCGCGGGTCCGCTTCGCCACCTCGCGCTCGAAGTGTTCCTTCTCGTCCAACGTGCGTCGCTGCGCCAAGACGCGATCCGAAACGTCGATCTGCGAGGCGAAGAAATAGAGGGTTTCCCCGGCTTCGTTGATCACCGGGCTGATATAGAGCGCGTTCCAGAACGGCGTCCCATCCTTACGATAGTTGAGCAGGTCGATGGCGATGTCGGTGTTGTTCTCGATGGCGTCGCGGACCTGCCGCACCGCGCCCCTGTCGGTTCCGGCGCCCTGCAGGAAGCGGCAGTTCCGACCCATGATCTCGTCACGCTCGTAGCCTGAAAGCTTCAAGAAGGCGTCATTGACGAACACGATCGGATTATCCCGCTGGCGAGGATCGGTGACGATCATTGCCATGCGGGTGGCGCGAACGGCAGCCGCGAACGGATCGCCCTTGCCGTGTTCGGCCTCGAGCCGATCCGTCAGATGCCAAGCGTCAGCCCGTTCCATCATGCCTCATGGTCTGACCTGGGTGCGTGACCTCCAGGAAGATTATCCTTTGTGGCAAAGATCACATTTCATGCCATCGTCCATGCTGTCGCGGGATGATTTCCATCCCGTGGCCGCCGCGGAGCACGCGCCTTGGCTGAACGCATTTGCAACCGAAAAGGCTGGTGACGGAAATCACGATGGGTGAACTGCACAACTGCCGGATGATCGTGGAAGAACGAAACAGCGGCCGATCGCGTCATCGAATCCGATGAGGCTCAGCATGCGACCCGATCTGCCTCGGCGTGCTCGCGCCCTCGTCAATCGGTCCAGTCGGCCGAAGGCGATCCCAAGCAGGCTTGCGCCAACCCGCTGAGGAATCGAGCGGGCGTGAGGAAATTAGCGCCGGGATCAGCGGCCCGGCCTCGCCGAGCTATGTCGAGGGGCTCGGCGCGGGCGGAAAGGCGGTCGCGTTCACTCCGCCGATGGCTCGGGCGCGGCGGGCGCGGCGGCGATGGACGCGCCCGGCACGGTGCCAGCCGGCGGGGTGGTCGCGGGGTCGCCCAGCACGCGGCCGTCGACCGTCTCGCCGTACATCGAGAACTCCCTGTCGTGGAACTGCGCCCGCGTCGCCGCGAGATCGCCGGTGAAGCGCGGATCCTGCGGGCGCACCTGACTGTTGACGTAGAGCGCGGCATCCCAGGCCTGCTGCGGCGTCAGCGAGCCGCCCCGGCCCAACGGCATGTTGGCGTGGATGAAGGCTGCGGCGTCCGTCACCGAAGCCATGCCGGCGCCCCAGTTGTACGAGCGCGGGCCCCACAGGGCGGGGGCGACCACGGTGCCGCCCGACGTCTGGCCGGCGCCGTCAGCGCCGTGGCAGGCGGCGCAGGTCCGGGCGTACACCGCCGCGCCGCGGGCGTAGTCCGGCGCCATCGCCGGCTCCGCCAGCTTCGTGAAGCCGCGTCCCGCCGGCTCCTCGCCGGTCGGCAGGCCCTTGGCGAGGAAATACGAGTAGCTTTCCAGGGCGGTCAGCACGGGGTCACCCATCGGCGGCACCGTCCCGTTCATCGAGTAACGGAAGCAGCCTTGCAGGCGCTGTTGGAATGAGTTCACCCGACCGTTCTTCTGGCGGAAGGCGGGATAGGACACGTAGGCCGCCCACATCGGCGCCGAGCCGGCGAGGCGGCCGGCATCGAGGTGGCAGTTGGAGCAGCGCAGGTCGTTGCCGACGTAGTTGCCGGCATGAGCGGCAGGGTCGCGAAAGATCGCCTCGCCGAGCTTCACCATCTGGCCGAAGGCATCGTCGGGGATGGCGCCCTCGGGTGGCGGCTGGAAGACGGCCGGGGGCGAGGCGGCACCCACGCCGCCAAGCCGGAAACCCAGGCCGGTGACGCCAAGCGCGGCAGCCAGCGATCCGGACAGGATGACGGGGACCTTCATGGCAATTCCATCCTTCGCGGGCTTGAGCATGGCGACGCCGGCCGCCGCCTTCATGTCGTCCGGGGAGAGCGGAACGGCAATCACGCCCATGCGGACGCGCTATGGAGCCGCGCAGCGCGCCGGCGCCCCATCCCGGCAGCTGCGCGACGAGCTCAACGGCTGACCGGCCGGTCGGCGGGGTAAGATGGTGCCGAGGTTGGTCGGCCCTTGGCGCCGCGAGCAGCCGACGAGACCGACCCGCGCGTCACCGCCGGTGAACAAGACGCAGCCGCGCTCGACGAGACTGCGCGATGGCGGCAGCGGATCGGACATGACCGGCATCGACAAGCCGGCAAGGTCGCGCGCGACCTTGCGGCGCAGTTCGAGGCTCCGCGCCGCCGCATGTTACCCGGACCGGCTGAGAAGATACACGCGGTGGCAGCAAGCGCGGTCCGCCCACGGCGCAAGCCTGCGCGGCCCGCGGAGCCGATCCGCGGGCCGAAGCGACGGGGCTGGCTACCTAAGCAGGTTGGCGTTGGCAGGCCAACGGCAACCTGCTTAGCTCTTTGGTACATCGCAAGTTTTGATCGCGAAACCGCGCGGCACTTTTGCGAAACCTGCTTAGAGCATCGGACCCGATCCGTGGTCCGATGTTCTGATTTCAAAGATCATCCTCGGCGATCAGGCGCAGAGCAGGCGGCATCGCTCTCCCGGGGCATCTCGAACGCCGCTACGGCCCGCAGCCGGATTGCGCAACAAGACCCGTGCTGCCGGTCCTCGACAACGGCCCGATCCACAGTCGAACATCATCGGCCTCGCCTGGCACCACCGGAAGGACTCAGCGATGTTCCTCGTGCTGCAGCACGGTGGTCACATAGGCTTTCTGCTCGGGTGCCAGCGTCGGAAAGACGATGTCGAGAAAGGATCGATCTTTGTCGCGGAAGGCCGCGTCCATCTGCCAGTTGCGCGCGACGCGTCGCGACCAGCCGCGATTCTGCCAAAGGTCGAACCAGAACGGAAAATCCATCGCAGATGTTGCGTTCGGCATCCGCCCAGTCTCGAAAGCGTTTTCCATCGAAAGATCTCCCCCGTACCTATAGTTGTTACGACGCGCCTTGGACCTTCCCGACAGGTTAAGGGCTTGAGCTTGTCTTGACGCGTGCTTACAAGCTTCTTACTGCGACAAGCGGTCAGGCATCCCCGGCGCCCTGTTTCGTCGTGTAGACTGCGCGGGTTGGCTCGATCATGCCCGTCCAGCCAAGCGCGGAGCTGGCGCCATGCGCGATCGAAACCGCTTATTCCGCCAAGCCGGCCTGTCGAGCCCCCCACGCGATGGTTCCAGGCTAGTCGCGTCGCGCGCACCGGTCACCGATGTCGCAGTGGCTTTCTGCGAAACGGCCGCATTCTGCCAGCCGATGTTGTAAGAGTAACACGCTGCCTGACCCGATCCGGCAGCCAGGAAAGGTGAACGAGATGACGCTCGTGATTGTCAGCGGCCATGACGCCGTACCCACCGGGGATGCCGAAGTCTCGCTCGCCGCCGGCGCCAACATGTCGATGCGGCTTTGGCGCAACGAGCAGCCCCACGACAAGCAGCCCCACCGCAGTTCCTACGAGACCATCGGTTATGTGATCTCGGGCCGCGCCGAGCTGATGATCGAAGGACAGACCGCATCCTTGAAGCCGGGCGACTCCTATCTCGTCCCGGCCAATGCGGAACACACCTATCGCATCCTCGAATCTTTCACCGCCGTGGAATGCACCTCGCCGCCACAGCAGCGGCCGAAGGAGTTCCAGCACGATTGAAATACCGGCGCCCCGCTCGTCGGGGAGGCGCGACCATCGCCGCCCGGCCTCGTCGCGCGAGCGCGGGGGTGTGCTGGGTTCGAGGCCGAAGGCACGCGCATCGATGAACTCCTGCGGTCCCTGGAAATCTGCCGGAAGGCCAATCTGAAGCTCGGCCTCAAGATCGGGGTTGCGAGGCGATCCGCGACCGCATGGAGTCGAAGCAGCTCGGTGTTGATTACATCATCGCACTGATGGTCGAGACGCCTTAGCACGACCCAAGCATGTTTTGAGGTGAAGCCAGCAAAATCAATGACTTGTCCTAATTCACCGTTTTCGGTAAGTGACTGAGATGACTTGCAGATCGCCCGTTCTGCCCACGTAGTGTCAGGCGCTGTCGAAGTTCATCGATGCCAAGAAAAAGATCCATACCTTGCAGGAGCGCGAAGATACGGATTTCCTGGTCGACCTCGAAAACTCAACTCGTATCACGAGCGCGAAGCGATGGCGGAATTGTTGAAGGCGCCCGACGGTCTCGCCGGCATCGTCCTCGGCCGCGTCGACTTCGCCCTCTCGGCGGGGATGGACCGCGAGGACATCAACTCGCGCAAGATCACGGATGACGCCCTGGCGGTGGCGGAACTGTGCAGGACGACGGGGCTGACGCGGGCCGACGACATCATCGTCCCCTGCTGAAGCGGCGGCGCCTTCACCGTGATGATGCAGGCCTTCGCGCAGAAGCAGGGGCAGCGCATGATCACCAACAGGGGCTTGGCCTCGACGGGCTACGGGCTGAGCGGCGCGCTGAAGGCGGCGCTGGCCGCGCCGGACCGACGGGTCATCCTGGTCGAGGGCGACGGCGGCTTTGCGCAGAACCTCCAGGAGTTGGGAGCGGTGGCGGCTGTGCGCCCAACCTGAAGATCTTCATCTTCGACGACAATGGCTACGCCTCGATCCGCATGACGCAGCGCAATGACTTCGGCGGCGGCTACGTGGGATGCGATACGGCGACCGGCCTCGGCCTGCCGGCCCGGGAGGCGCTGTTTGCCGCTCGATCCCGAGCAGACCTACATGCCCAAGATCGCGAGCCGGGTGGCAGCCGGCGGCTCGGTGCTGTCCAACCCCTTGGTCGCGATGAGCCCCGATCTCGCGCCCGACGTCGCCGCGCAGGTCTTACGCTTCGTGCCAAACCCTTATGCGGCGTAGAAGGGGACCAGACGCTTGAAAGATCCCGGACGCTTCGAAGAAGGCGCATGCACGGCCGGCTTCCACCTCGTCAGGTCGCAGTTCGCGGCTTCGAGCGGAAGACAGTGAGCCGCAACCGACACGCTAAGCAGCCTTTGCATGCCTTGGCCAACCAACCCAACCCCACTTGCTGTATAGACGCGATCGAAAAGTACACTTTCCCGTGCCGTTCTCGAAAGGGTGTGCATCAAGCGACCGCACCGATGCGCCACCATAGATGAGAGCATAGGGCCGGACCCGATTTAGGGTCCGATGCTCTAACACTACTTTGGCAGGTTGGCATTGACGGCGTCGGCCAGGAGCTTTTCACAATGCG